>JBEVNX010000013.1:0-26083 GCA_040507895.1 Binatia bacterium
CCGTGGAGCCGGATCATGGGGCGGCCGCCGGTCTCGCGGGTGATCTCGATCTCGGTCCAGCTCACCTCGCGACTCCAGCCGCGCCCGAGCGCCTTCATCATCGCTTCCTTGGCCGCGAAGCGCGCGGCGTAGCTCTCGTACTTGCCCCGCCGCCGCTCGCAGTACGCCTGCTCGCCCGGCGTGAAGACGCGGCTGCGGAATCGCTCGCCAGTGGTGGGGCGCTCGAGAGCGTCTCGAATCCGATCGACCTCGGCGAGATCGACTCCGATGCCGATGATCATGCCGACTCGGAGCGCTTCTCGCGCTTCGGCATGACGATCAGTGCCGCGACACCCCAAATGCCGAACACCAAACCAATCGCCGTCCACAGGTTCTTCGGATAACCGTTGTTGTGCGCGAACAGCCGGCACATGATCGCGTCGCAGACGTTGACGACGATCATGGTGCCGACGAGCGTCGCCAAGGGGATCTCGGACCGGAGTAGCTTGAGGCCCGACAGATAGCCGAGGAAGGTATTGAGCTCGCTCATCGGCCGCGTATACTGGCACGTCTACCTTGCCGCGAAAGGCCTGGTGAAACAATGGCGACGCGCGATGATCGCAATGTCTTCCAGTGGCTGCGCGAAGCGGGCGAAGGGCAGATGAGTCGCGTGCTCGAGGAGCTGATGTCGAGTCGGAGCTTCGCCGACTTACTCGGCAAGACGGTCGAGCAAGCAATGGCGACGAAGGGAACGGTGGACCGCAACATGCAAACGATACTCAGCGTGCTCAACTTACCTTCGAAGGCAGACTACAAGAAGCTTTCGACGAAGGTCGAGGCGCTCCAAGGCAGCCTCGTGAACCTGAACATCAAGCTCGATCGGATCCTGGCACAGCAGCAGGCCGCGGAGAGGCGTCCGCCGCGAGCCAAGCCGAAGCCCAAGCGCGTCGAAGTGCCGGCTTCCCCCGAGGAAGCTCGCTAGGGAAGCTACGCGGGGTCGGCGGCGGCGCCGCGAATGGCCACGACCCTACCGCGCCGAGCAAGGCCCGGCGTGAAGACCTCGGCGATGTCGCGCAACGCTTCGAGTGAGGCAACGTCGCGCGGGAACGCCGGAACCGTGGCGATCGGCACCGCGTACGCGACCGCCCGCAGCTTGGCCGCCATGCGCCGGTCGCGGTCGGCCAGCGCTTCGAGCTCCCGGCGCGCCTCCCGCAGCTTCCGGCGAAGCTCTCGCGGAATGGGGTTGGCGCCCCTGCGCGTCCGCGCGAGCAGGGCCTCAGGCACCGTGCGGTTGACCACCATTGCGCCGACGAACAGGCCTGCGCGGTCGAGCTCCCGGTAGAAGGAGATCGTCTCATCAATTGTCAGTGGCTCGGCCGTCGTTACCAGCAGCGCGGCCGTGCCGGCGTCGCGTAGAATGCGGCGCACCGCATCAGCGCGGCTCTGAAAGCCTTCCACCATGCCGTCGAACCCGCCGACGAAGTCGGCGACCTCGGCGAGGAGCCGCATGCCGGTGAGGCGCTCGAGCGCACGTAGAATCGTCTCGAGCGCCATCTGGGCCACGCGCGAGCCGACGCCGAGGAGCGCGAGCGAAGGCCGCTGCAGGAAGGACAGCGCCCGCGAGCCGAGCAGATCGATCATGCGCCGCGGCGCATCGAGGAAGTCGAGCGCGTGGTGGGTGGGTGGCGTATCGATGATCAGTAGATCGTAAGAGTCGGCCGTGGCGATCTCGTAAAGCTTTTCCAGCGCCATGTATTCCTGCGAGCCGGCCAGCGCCCCCGAGACATACTGATAGAGGCGGTTGCGCAGGATGCGTTCGGCCGCCTCGAGGCTCGGCGCGAAGCGCGCGACGAGTTGGTCGAACGTGCGCTTGGCGTCGAGCATCATCGCGTGAAGCTCGCCACCGCCGAGCCCGTCGAGGCACACGCGCGTCGGCTCTGAGGCGAGTTCGGGCATGCCGAGCGCATCCTTCAAGCGTCGGGCGGGGTCGATCGTCAGCAGCGCGACCTTGCGGCCGCGTAGGGCCGCGGCCAGCGCCAGGGCCGCCGACACCGTGGTCTTGCCCACACCGCCTCCGCCGAGGCAGAGCAGCACCTTCCGTTGCTGCAACAAAGACTCGATCCTATGCATCGGAGGTTGCGGCTAGGGGAACCGCCTGTTCGAGCGCGCCGACGAGGCGCCGCAAGTGCGGCCGATCGAGCGTCTCGTTGACGACAAACGGGAACGTCACGGGCTCGACCCGAAGCTCGGCCCGTAGACGCGCGAGCTGCTCTTCCGCTCGCCTGCGCTTCTCGACGTGATAGCGCCCGGCAGCGACGAGCGGGTCGCTCGCGTCGAGACCGCTCGACAGGAGCCAGCGAACTTCGTCCCCGGTGAATCGAGCGGGCCAGAACGCGTTGGCGATGAGCGGCCCGACGGCGACGCTGCCGCCGCGCTTCAGACTCGCGGCGATCTCGATCGTTTCGTTGACCGCCATCTCCTCGGCAATCGTCACGATCACCGCTGCCGCGCGGCGCGCGTCGGCGAGCACACGACTCACCTCCGCGGCGATCTTGCCGATCGGTCCGATCGGCATCATCTCCATCAAGGTGCGCGCCGTCGCGAGCAGCGGCAGCGAATGGCCGGTCGCCGGCGCGTCGACGATAACCAGATCGTAGCGCGGACGGCGGCGCAGGCCGAGATGCATCGACTCGAGCTCGATGATCTTCGCGAGCGTCAGGAACTCTTCGATGCCGGGCGCCGCCGCGGTGAGAATCGAGAACGAATGGCTGGCGAGAAGCCGCTCGCGGAGCGCGCGGATCGGCAAAACCTTCTGCAGGAAGTCCGCGAGCGCGCGCCGCGGCTCGATGCGCACGAGCTCGAGTCGCGGCTGAACCTCCGCGGGCTCCGCACCGGGCTCCGGTCCACCGAGCAGCTCGCGCATTCGTCCGTACGGCGACAGCTCGACGACGAGCACGCGCTTGCGATGGCGAAATGCGAAGAGCGCGAGCGTGGCGGTCGCCACGGTCTTCCCGACTCCGCCCTTGCCCGAGACGAACAGCAGGCGGCGGTCGAGAATCGGGTGGAACGACACGAAGGAACGCTACGCGACGGTTTCCGGACAGTCAAATTACGTCTTGGCGACGTTGACGACGCGCGGGGAATCTCTATAGCTGGGTCGTGGTGCGCCCCGAGAAGCAGCGCACGCGACGAATGGTCACGCAGGCCGGGCGCGCGCCGTCGGCTGCACGTCGCCGTACGCCGGACCCGGCGGGAACCGTCGATTGGTTCCAGGAGGAGCTCGCCCGGCTCGACCGCGAGCTCGACGAAGAGATCGCGAAGAGCCGCCCCGCGCAGGGCCGCGGCGTCGTGGAGAGCTGGCTCTCACGAATCGGCCTGCCCGATCCGGGCAGCGTCCTCGAGACGATCGCTCGCCTCCGTGGCTCCGAGCGCGCCGACGAATTCGGCCTCGATCCCGCGTTCGAAGAATTCGTCGAGCCGCTGTTCGCGTTCCTCTACCGGCGCTGGTGGCGCGTGGAGACGCGCGGGCTCGCCAACGTTCCGGATTCGGGGCCGGCGCTGATCGTGGCGAACCATTCCGGGGCGATGTTCCCGTACGACGGTGCCATGCTGAAGGTCGCGCTGCGCCTCGAACATCCGGCCGCGCGCGAGCTCCGCCCGCTGGTCGACGACTTCGTATTCCGAGCGCCCTTCTTGGCCTCGCTGATGACACGCGTGGGCGGCGTGCGCGCCAGCCCCGAGAACGCCGAGCGGCTGCTTCGCCACGGAGAGATCGTCGCGGTCTTTCCCGAGGGTCTCCGCGGGATGCGGAAGAAGTTCACGCAGCGCTATCGGTTGCAGCGCTTCGGGCGGGGTGGCTTCGCGTCGCTCGCCTTGAAGACGGCGACACCGATCGTGCCAGTCGCGGTGGTCGGCGCCGAAGAAATCCACCCGCTCCTCGGCACGTGGGACTGGCCGGCCAAGCTCCTCGGCCTGCCCTACTTCCCCCTGACGCCGACGTTCCCTTGGCTTGGGCCGCTCGGCCTCGTGCCTCTGCCGAGCAAGTGGATCCTACGCTTCGGAGAGCCCATGGACTCCACCCGCCTCGCGGGAGACGCAGCCGACCCGGTGCTCGTGGACCGGCTCACCGACGAGGTGCGCGAGACGATCCAGGAGATGGTGGACGAAACCCTGCGGCAGCGGGGATCCGCCTTCGCCTAAGCGCTCTTCAGCGGACCGGCCTCTTGTTCTGTCGGCACGTGGCGAGCAAGATCGCCGATCGACGAGCATGGTGAGCACGAACCCAAAGGTGCTGGTGGTGATTCTGGGCGGGGGGCGCGGCGCGCGCCTTGCGCCCCTCACTCGCTACCGCTCCAAGCCCGCGGTGCCGCTCGGCGGCAAATACCGGCTGATCGACATCACGCTCTCGAACGCAATCAACTCGGGCATGCGACAGATCTTCGTGCTGACGCAGTTCCAGTCCGCGTCACTGAATCGCCACGTCTCGAACAGCTTTCAGTTCGACCCCTTCTCGCGAGGTTTCGTCGAGGTGCTCGCCGCCGAACAGACCGAAGAGAGCTCCGATTGGTACCAAGGCACCGCCGACGCGGTGCGCAAGCAGATGGTGCGCTTCTTGTCGCGCGATTGGGACTACGTGCTCGTGCTCTCGGGAGACCATCTCTACAAGATGGACTACCGCCCGTTCCTGCAAGCACATATCGACAACCGGGCGGAGATTACGGTGGGCGTCGTGCCGGTGACGCGCGAGAGCGTGTCGGGTTTCGGCATTCTACGCATGGAGGGCGACTGGATCGTCGAGTTCGCCGAAAAGCCGCACGAGCCTGCGCTGATCGATCGACTCGAGCTCGACGTCGCGACCGCGAAGAATGCCGGCATCCGCGACATGAGCCGGCGCTTCCTCGCCTCGATGGGTATCTACGTGTTCGATCGGGAAGCGCTCGCGCAGGTTCTTCGCGATTCGACGGCGGTCGACTTCGGGCACGAGGTGATCCCGCAGGCGATCGAGCGCCAGCGCGTGCGTGGGTACTCCTTCGACGACTACTGGGAAGACATCGGCACGATCGGGGCGTTCTATCGGGCGAACCTCGCGCTCACCGATCCGGATCCGGCGTTCAAGCTCGGCGATCCCGACTGGCCGGTCTATACGCGCGCCCGCTACCTGCCGCCCTCACGCATCTCCGGCTGCTCGATCCGTCAGACGATGATCGCCGATGGCTGCCGCCTGGAGGACGCCGAGATCGAGCACAGCGTGGTCGGAATCCGCTCGCAAATCGATGCCGGGTCGAAGATCAAGGACACCGTACTGCTCGGCGCCGACTACTACGAGGCGCGCTGGCCGCTCGGCGTCGGCAAGAATTGCGTGATCGAGCGCGCGATCGTCGACAAGAACGCTCGCATCGGCGACGGCTCGGTGATCCGCAACGTCGAAGGCGTGGTCGAGGCAGAAGGCAAAGGCTACTCGATCCACGAGGGCATCGTCATTGTCGCCAAGAACGTCGTGCTCCCGCCCGGCACGAGGATCTGATGCAGCGTCGTTGCGCTCGCCGAGGCGAAGCGACCATCGCTTGCGGAAGCGCGATTGACACCCTGAAGGACGATCCCTATTCTCCCCGCGCAAGGAGATCCACGCCGCCATGCCCAAGCAAGAGAAGGTTCGAGCCAACATCCGCATCCTTCCGGTCAAGGGCGTCTCGCAGACCATCAACTATCTCCTCGAGGATCGGGACGAGCTGGATTGGCTCGTCGCCGTAGGCAAGAACAAGAACGGCGAGATCTTCTTCTACGACACCGGCGGCGACATCCTCGAGGATCTCGGCACGCTCGAGTACCTGAAGCAGCGCATCATCCGCGCCCACTTCGGCGACGACCCGGACTAGCCCGGATCCCTCTCCAGACGTGGGCTAGAGAACGTCTTCGAAATCATCGGGCGTTCGTGCCCAGATCTCCTCGCCCCGCGTCTCCAGCGGTACCCGGATGAGCCGCCTGCCGAAAGGCGGCCCGCTCACGCACTCCCCGGAGTCGGGCTCGAACAGCGCACCGTGGGTCGAGCAAAGCACGTATCGACGGTCCTCGTCGAAGAAGCGGTTCTCGACCCAGTCGAGGCTCATGGCGATGTGGCGGCACTTGTTGACGTAGGCGTGGTGCTCGCCGCGCCAGCGAACGACGAAACACTCGACCTCGAGCGCGCCGACTGGAAGCAGAAACTTCTTCGACTTCCCTTCGGGGATCTCGTCGACCCGCGCGACCCTCACCGCGACCGGCATCAGTAGCTCCGCACCCGCCGGCTCAACGTGCCTCCTCCAGGGCTTCACGGATCGAGCGATGGAAGTGCTCGAACGCGGGTTCGCAGCGCCCGTAAGCCACGCTGGGAAGCAGCCCAGTCTCGAAATTTCGTTGGATACCTTCGCCGATCGTGAAATCCTGATCCACGACGCCGAGCCATAGGTCCATCGTCTTTTCCCAAGCGCGCCGCGGCCCCGCCGCCCGTGCCGCCGGAGCGATGAGGCTCACCTCGACGAGCGACTGGCCACGACCTTTGCCGACCGGGAATATGCGATAGGGCTCGTGGTGGTCCGTCTGCATCACCAGGATCGTGTTCGGGAAGACGTTCATCAGTATCGTAGCGTGCGTGACGAGGTCCCAGTCGGCTTCCGGCCGTCCCCGCAGCGTTTCGATCGAGCTGCGCACGCCGACGAGGCGGTGGCTCGGACCGAAGA
The DNA here is from genome assembly GCA_040507895.1 of Binatia bacterium. GTDB lineage: Bacteria > Desulfobacterota > Binatia > JACPRU01 > JACPRU01 > JBEVNX01. The sequence goes on from JBEVNX010000013.1 coordinate 6,696, forward strand.
CGTCGAATCGCGCGAGATTGCGGACGAACAGAGGCGCGATATTGTCCTTGTGGAGGACTTTGATGTGATACGCCTCCCAAAACGTGTCGCTCATGAGCTTCCAGTTCATGCTCCGGCGAACGATGCGGGTTTGACAGACCTCCTGGCGCTCGATCGCGTAGGATCGCAGATCGGCCGCGAGGCCGCCGAGCACCTCGTCCACACCGAGGCCCGCCTCGCCGCCCGGTGTCACCCAGTCGAGCCCGTATTTCTCCGCGACCGGAAGCTGTACCAATCCGTGGTCGTCGCGCACGACCAGGGTCGGCACAAGCGAGAGATCGTCGACGAGAAAGTCGCCCGGCTGCGAAAGCTGCGAGCTCAAGCCGGCGACGATGGGGAGCGCTCCGCGAAAGAGCACTTTGCTCTTGCACTCGGCTCGCTCGGCCGATACGTACGCGACCGGGTCGTTCTCCGTCCAACGGTCGGCCAACGGCGGCGCGCCGCGGTCGATGGCGGCGAGCGCACTGCGCACCCGTCGAACTTGGTCTGCGTGATCCACGGGACGGAGACTAAACGATCCCTCCGGGGAGGCTCAACGGCCTTGTCGCGACGCACGGCCGGGATCGCGCTCGGGATCCTGCTGACCGGGTTCGGGATCGGCGCCGCGGGGGAGCTCGCGGATTTCGTCGCGCGCTCGGACCCGGCGACGCGGTGGCAGAAGCAATCGGAGCGCTCCGTCGGCAGCTCCCGCGAGATCGACGCCGAGCTGGTCTCGCAGACCTGGCGCGGCATCGCGTGGCGACACGAGCTCCGAGTCGTCGTTCCGGCGAGCCTCGCGCCCCTCGACGTCGCCGTACTCATCATCGGCGGCGACGCGTCGCGCGGGGCCGTCGACGAGCGGCGGCTCGCCGAAGAAGCCGGCGCGATCACCGCGTATCTGCGCAGCGTCCCGAATCAGCCGCTCTTCGGCGAGAGCGAAGACGCGCTCATCGCTTACAGCTTCGAACGATACCTACGCACGCGCGATGCCGATTGGCCGTTGTTGTTCCCGATGACCAAGGCGGCCGTGAAGGCGATGGATGCGGTCACCGATCTGGTCGGCGGCGCAGTGCCCCGCAAGTTCGTGGTCACTGGCGCGTCCAAGCGCGGCTGGACGACCTGGCTCGTCGCCGTCGCCGATCACCGCGTTGCGGCCATCGCCCCGATGGTCTTCGACAACCTCGACTTCGGCGCGCAGATGAGGAACCAGATGGCCGTCTGGGGACGCTATAGCAACATGCTCGGCGACTACACGGAGCGGAGCCTGCAGGCGCTGATCGGCACCGAGCGCGGCCGCGAGCTGGTCTCGATGGTCGATCCGTTCGCCTATCGCGCGGCGCTCACCCCGGTCTCGAAGCTCGTCGTCAACGGGTCGAACGATCCCTACTGGGAGCTGGGCGCCGTTGACTTCTACTGGAAGGAGCTCGGGGGCCCGAAGGCGCTGCTCTGCGTGCCGAATGCGGGGCACGACGCCGGCTCCGACGCCCGCTCCGAGGCGACGCTCGTCGAGCTGGTGCGCCGAGTGGGCGCGAGTCGGTCGATGCCGGCGCTCTCGACGAGCGACATCGACGACGGTCGAACGGCCATTGCATCCGACGAGGCGCCGCGGCGCGTGCTCCTCTGGCGCACGGAATCAGCGAGCCGAGACTTCCGCTCGGCGCGCTGGCGAGCGACCGAGGTGCGCCGTCAAGGCGATCGATTCGTCGCCGACGCCATGCCCGCATCGGATCGCTTCACGGCGTGGTTCGTGGAGGCGGAGTACCCTTCGGCGGGACGTTCGTTCACGCTGTCGACGCCGGTGCGCATCTCATCGCCCCAGACGGTCGAGAGCCGCCAGTAAGCCGGCACCGTTGGCACATTCGAGCAACACGTCGCAGTGCGGCCGGTAGGCTTCGATCGCGCTGTCGGCCGTGCCCCATCGGGCGCTCTCTTCTGGCAGCAGCCACCAGACCGCTCGAACCCGGGCGCGCAGCCGGCCGAGAACGTCTGCACGCGGCGGACGGCGATTGTTGCGGGCGTCGCCCAACACGAGAAGCAGCGTGTTTCGCCCGAACGGAGCGAGGTCGCCCCGCTCGATCTCCACGAGCACCTGGCCGAAGTCGGAGAATGTGTGGACATCGACCGGTGCGTGCGGAACGAGCTTGCCGCCTTCGATCGTCGCTTCGATCGCATGATCGACGAACACCAGGATGCGAAGGCTCCGCAACAGATCGCGGAGGGAGCCAAGCAGTGCAGCGAAGAAATCGCTCGCGTGGCGCACCGAGCCCGAGACGTCGCACAACGCGATCACGTCGATACGGCCCGGGCGGCGCCGTCGAAGCTCGAGCTCCAACGGCACTCCTCCGCGCGCGATCGAGCGGCGAAGCGTGCGGCGGAAATCGAGCCGGCCGCGGCGGCGCGCCGTGCCCAGGCGACGGCGGAGCCGGCCGCGGAAGCGGCGCGCGAACTCCTCGGCGAGAGCGACGAGCTCGCCGGCCTCCAGCGGGCCCAGCGCGCGAAAGGGCTTGGAGAGCAGCGCCCGACGACGCAGCCGGCGCCCAACCTCGCGAGCGCGCTCGGGCGCCCGGCGCGTGCGCTCGGCTGGCTGCTGCGCCGGCGAGGCCCGAAGCGACTCGCTCCGGGCCTCCCGCGGCCGCTCCGCCTTCCCCGTCGCCTCGCCCCGGCCGCCCGCCCCGAGGCCACCGGCGGCGGCGATCGCGCGTCTCCGCTTGCGCTCCTTCGCCTCCGTCGCCGCGAAGAATCGGTCGAACACCTCATCGAACGCCGGCCTGTCGGCTTCGTCCTTGACGATCGCGGTGGCGAGCCCGGCGCGCAGCCGCTCGCGCTCCACGCCGACCGCCGCCGCCGCGCGCAATGCATCGATGCCTTCCGCCACCGAGACCGAGATGCCCGCGGTCCTGACCTCCTGCAAAAACTCGGTGAGAACCGCGCGCACGGCACTCAGCGTCGCGACTCGCCGAGCACGGACGCGATCTTCGATTCGGCCTTGCGGACGTCCTCTTCGTGCTTGAGAAGGAGGTTCAGGGTCTGGCGCACGGCGGCCGCGTCGAGGCCGCGGATGCCAAGCGCCAGCAGCGCGCGGCACCAATCGAGTGTCTCGGCAATCGACGGTGCTTTCTTGAGATCGAGCTGGCGCAGCCGATTGACGAACCGCGCCACCTGATTGCGCAGCGCCTCGTCCGCTTCGGGAACCTTCAGCGCGAGGATCTCCGCTTCCTTCTCGATCCCCGGAAACTCGACGTACAGGTGGAGGCAGCGTCGCTTCAACGCCTCGGAGATCTCTCGCGTGCAGTTCGAGGTCAGCACGACGACCGGCCGGTGGCGCGCCACGATCGTTCCGAGCTCCGGCACCGAGACCTGGAAGTCGGACAGCACCTCGAGCAGGAACGCCTCGAACTCCTCGTCCGACTTGTCGACCTCGTCGATGAGCAGCACCAAGTGGCGCGGGGCGGTGATCGCGCGCAGCAACGGGCGCTCGAGAAGGTACTCGCGCGAGAAGATGTCTTTCGACAACGTCTCCCAAGAAGCGCCGGCGGTGAGCGCACGGTCGGCCTGCAGGCGAAGCAGCTGCTTCTGGTAGTTCCACTCGTAGAGAGCGCGCGCTTCGTCGAGCCCCTCGTAGCACTGCAGGCGAACGAGGTCCGTCGATAGCATCTCGGCGAGCACCTTGGCGAGCTCGGTCTTGCCCGCTCCGGCGGGACCCTCGACGAGCAGCGGCTTCTCGAGGACCAGGGCCACGTACACGGCAGTCTCGACGCGAGGGGTCGTGATGTAGCGGGCGACGCGGAGCCCCTTCCGCACCTCTTCCTCGGTGATCTTCACGGACGGCTATGATCTCCGATTGCCGGTTCGCTGTCGAATCGCCTCCAGCGAAGCGATCGACGATGGCGGAGGCTGTTGGCGGTGGCCGAAGTGGAACCTGAACCGGATTCAGTCTGCAGCCTCGGGTCCGATCCAGCGCGGCTGAAGCAGGCGCGTCAGGAATTTCGCCACGAGAACGCGCATACTTCCGACCGGGCATGGCGTCGGCCCATGACTCATCATCACTTCGCCCGGCTCCGGTTGACGAGCGCAGTATGCGATCCGTAGGGTGGGGTTGCGTGGAGGAAGAGCGAGGAAGGGTGGTTTGCAGGCTATGGGCAAATCTGCCGCTCGTAGCCGCTACCCGCTGCCGGTGTTGCCTCGCGTCTGGGGCTCTTGGGTTCTTCGGGGCTCTCACGAGCGATCTCGCGGTCCCCGGGCCGACCTAGGACGCGTATGGCAGTCACCCGTCGGCGCTTCATCCACCTCGTCGGGCGGCACGCAGGCGCTACGGCGCTCTACAGCACGTTCGACGCGATGGGCCTTCTCGCGTCGCCCGCGCACAGCCGGGTCTCGCTTGCGCTCCCCCGGAATTCCGCCGGTCACCGGATCGTCGTTCTCGGCGCCGGCATTGCCGGAATGGCGGCGGCCTACGAACTGAAGAGGGCCGGCTACTCGTGCACCGTGCTCGAAGCGCGTGATCGTCCGGGTGGGCGCACCTGGACGCTCCGCGGCGGTGACACGATCACCGAGACGGACTCGACTCAGCGCGTGACGTGGGATCCGCAACCGGATCTCTACTTCAACCCGGGCCCCGCGCGCATCGCGCCACACCACACCGCGATCCTGTCGTACTGTCGCGAGCTCAATGTCCCGCTCGAGATCATGGTCAACGAAAACCGAGCGGCGCTGCTGCAAGACGATGAAGCGTTCGGCGGTGAGCCGCAGCGCGCCCAGCGCGTGATCAGCGACACGCGCGGTTGGATCGCCGCGCTCGCCGCACAGGGTACGAGGGAGCGCGACGTGCACGCTCTGCTGCGGAGCTTCGGAGCGCTCACCGACGATCTCCGCTATAGGGGCTCTGCACGCGCCGGGCACGCGGAGCCGCCGGGCATCACGCCGCGCGAGCTCGGACGTGTTCATCCCCCTTTGCCGTTCCAGGAGATCGCCAAGGCCACGTCGGCGAGATTCGCGATGAGCGTGGCAGAAGCGTGGGATCAGACTGCAACCATGCTGCAACCGGTCGGGGGCATGGATGCGATCTCCCGCGCCTTGGCGCGAGAGCTCGGCGCCGCGATCACGTATCGGGCGGAGGTGGTCAAGCTCCGCCGTGCCGGCGACGGCGCGCGCGTCGTGTGGCGCGATCGAAAGCGCGGCTCGGAAACGGTGACCGATGCCGACATCGTCATCTGCACGATTCCGCTTCCCGTCTTGAACGGGATCGACGCGGAGTTCGCAGAACCGGTCAAGCGCGCGATCGCGGTCGGCGCGAACGCCTACACGCAGGCGGTGAAGGTCGCGTTCCACGCGAAGCCGCGGTGGTGGGAGACCGAGCTGCAAATCTACGGGGGCATCAGCTGGACCAGCCGCGACATCACCCAAATGTGGTATCCCTCGAGCGCGCTGAACAGCGAGCAAGGCATCCTCGTCGGCGCCTACATCTGGTCGCACAGGATAGGCGGCCGATTCGCCGCGATGGAGCCCCACGCGCGGCTCGCCGCGGCGATCGCCGACGGTGAGCGTGTGCACGCCGGCTATGGGCGCAAAGTCGACCAGGGCGTTTCGGTCGCGTGGTCCAAGATTCCGTTCACGGGCGGCGGTTGGGTCGATTGGGCCGACGGCGCGTGGCGCGACGCGTATCCGGCTCTCCTCGAAGTCGATGGCCCTTTCTATTTCGCGGGCGAGCACATGAGCTACATGAACAGTTGGCAGGATGGAGCCGTGCGATCAGCTCACCGAGTCGTGGAGCGAATCGCCGAGCGCGCAAGCCGGACGAAGGCGTAGGCCCTTGTTGCCGATCCGCCCGCCAGGCAGTAAGCAGTTCGCGCGCACCGGGCGTTGACACCGATTCGAGACCCCGTCATCGGCAGCGCTTCCGGGCTATGACGAGCAAGTACTCGTAGCAGTAGCACGCCGGGCCTCCGCGAGGACCGCGATTGGCGCGAGTCACAAAGTCGAAGAAAGCACGATCGAGCGTTGCGGCCCGCTCCGGCTGATCGGCGAGGCTGGAATAGATGGCCACCACGGGCCCGAACGTCTTTCTGAAAAGCTCGTAATAGGCCTCGGGGCTCCCCGCCTGCTCCACGTATTCCATGCGCCTCATCGCCAGAGACTCCAGCTGGTCGCCGAACAACTTCTGAACGTGCCTCTCGCTTCCCCAGAGCACGGGTGGCAGCGCGCCGGACGGCGGCGGTGGCGCGTAGGGCGCGAGCACTCCGAATAAGTCGGCCGCGAGCCCCTCGGGCGTGAAGTTGAGCATTCCGATCGTGCCTCCGGGCCGGCACACTCTCAGGAACTGGTCGGCCACCGCCTGATGGTTCGGAGCAAACATCGCCCCGAACGAGGAGGTGACGACATCGAACTCCTCGTCGGCAAAGGGAAGCATCTCGGCGTCGGCCTCCCTCCACTCCAGCTCGACCCCTTGAGCACGGGCTTCGCGGCGGCCCGTCTCGAAGTTTTCAGGCGTGAGGTCGGCCGCGATGACCCGCGCTCCTGTCCGTGCGGCGCGGATGGCCGTGTTCCCGGTCCCCGCGGCAACGTCGAGCACGCGGTGACCGGGCGAGATGCCGCACGCCTCGACGAGAATCGGCCCGAGGTCCCAGATCGTGGCCTTCGCGAATGTGTGGTAGTCGCCGAGCGCCCACATCGCCCGGTGGCCCGCCTTGAGCATTCGATCCGCGTCGGCAGCTAGTGGCGCGCCCTGATGAAGGGGCATGTGTCTCCTCCTGGCCTTGGCCTGGGACCGGTATGATCGCGGCCCCTGGCGGTGCACTGTCTCCAGCGTAAGATGAGCCGGTGGCCAGACACCATGACCGATCGTCCGGATTGTCTGCCCAACCGTCCCGAGCGGAGGCGTGGTTCATCCCCTCGGAAGACGGACAGCATCCATCTCCGGTGAGGGAGGATGGGACTGCCGCCGACGTCCTATCGGACGTGCTGCGCACAGTGCGTCTGACCGGGGCCGTATTCTTCGTGACGGAGGCCTCGTCGCCGTGGGTACTGGAGATTCCTGACGGGGCGACGCTGGCGCCGGCCATCCTTCCCAGAGCCCAACACGTCCTCTCCTATCATGTCGTCATCAATGGCTCGGGCTGGGGCGGTTTGCCCGATGGCGCCCCGGTGCAGCTCGAAGCCGGTGACGTCCTGGTATTTCCTCATGGCGACGCCTACGTGATGTCGATCGCACGAGGAATGCGAGGCGGACCCAATCGGAGTGAGATCCTCGCGTTCTTCCGACAAATGGCAGCCGGCCAGCTGCCGTTCACGGTCAAAGAGGGCGGCGGCGGCGCGGAGCGGCTGGATCTCGTGTGCGGCTTCCTCGGCTGCGACACGCACCCCTTCAACCCTCTGTTGGCCGCGTTGCCTCGGCTGCTCCACGTGCGTCAGGCCTTCGGTTCAACCGGCCACCCGCTCAGCAAGTTGATCGAGCTCGCCGTCGCGGAGTCGCGTGAGAGGCGCGCGGGTGGGGAATGCGTCCGGCTGAGCCTCAGCGAGTTGATGTTCGTCGAGGTGGTACGGCAGCACCTCGCGATGCTTCCCGCCGAGCGGACGGGCTGGCTCGATGGGCTCCGCGATCCGCTCGTCGGGCGTGCGCTCGCGCTGCTACACGAGCGACCGGCCCGCCCTTGGACGCTCCCGCGGCTCGCGAAGGAGGTGGGAAGCTCGCGCTCGACGCTCGCGGATCGCTTCACCCAGTTCGTCGGCCGGTCGCCCATGCGCTATCTCGGGCACTGGCGCATGCAGCTCGCGGCAAGGCTGCTCGCCGATAGTACGGCGAAGCTCTCCGCCGTTGCCTCGGACGTCGGGTACGATTCGGAAGCGGCCTTCAGCCGCGCGTTCAAGAAGATCGTGGGGATGGCGCCCGCAACGTGGCGCCAGCGTCGTGCCCGCGGGAGCGACCCGGCTCGTCGGCACCGCCGTCGAGCGGAGTGACGGCCTCAACTGACGTGGAGATCGACCGCCCGGAACTGGGGAGGGTCGGTAGAGCTCATGCCTCGGGATCGCGGTGCACGGTTTCAGGCGAGAAGGCCGGCAGACAGATGGCGATGTACTCGGCCCCACCCGGCTCGGGGGTACTGTAGCGAACCCACTCGTTGGGATGGGTGACGACCGCTTGGCCTGCAAGCACGTCGAGCACACCATGAGCATGCTCGACGCGAAGGAGGCCGCCGAGCACGACCGTGATCTCTCGGAACTCCGGACGTTGCCCTGGCTCGCACCAGCCACTCGGCGAGACCATCCGGGCGACGCTGATCTTCTCCTCGCCAGAGCTCGCGCGTCCGACGTACTCCTCGATCTTCTTCGGCTTTTTACCGGCCGCCGGGATGAGGGTCGGATTTTCGATTAGGGTCGGCATTGGGTGTATGGTGCTCTGCCGATCCCTTGAGTCAATCTCCGGGACCGCGGCGCCGCCAGTCCTCGGCGGGGACGCGATTCGACCGGCCGCAGGAGGATGCTAGGATGGCACGTCGTGTCAGCCGAGCCGCCCACCGCCGCCCCCGTGCTGCCCTCGGGCCTTGTCGCCTTCGTCAAGCGTGAATGTCCGACCTGTACACTGGTGGCGCCCGTGCTCGCCCGCTTGGCACGCGAAACGGAGCTCACTGTCTTCAGCCAGGACGATCCCTCGTTCCCGCAGGGTGCGCGTGTCGTGGACGACCGGTCGCTGGAATACTCCTGGCACCACGGCATCGAGACGGTCCCGACTTTGTTCCGGGTACGCGACGGCCAGGTCGTCGGGCGCGCCGTCGGCTGGCACCGCGGCGAGTGGGAGAACGTATCCGGCGTCGGCGGCCTCGGCCTCGAGCTTCCCGAATGGCGGCCGGGTTGTGGCTCTCTGTCCGTCGATCCCGATCGACAGACCGGGCTACTGGTGCGCTTCGCCGGATCGCGCCTGCACGCGCGCCGCGTCGAGCTCGCCGAGCTGGAAGACGAGCACGAGACGATGTTCGCCCGCGGCTGGAGCGACGGCCTGCCGCTCGTGGCGCCGACCGAAGATCGAGTCATGCGTATGCTGCAGGGAACGACCCGGCGGCCCAGCGAGATCGTGGCGGTCGTTCCTCCCGACCTCGTCGAGTGCAGCGTGGAAAAGGTCGGGATCAACGCCGTGATGGCGGGCTGCAAGCCGGAATACCTTCCCGTGGTGCTTGCGGCCGTCGAGGCCGCGTGCACCGAGCATTTCAACATTCACGGCGTGCTCGCCACGACCATGCCCGTTGGTCCGGTGATCGTCGTCAACGGCCCGGTCCGGCGCGCCATCGGCATGAATTCCGGAATGAACGTCTTCGGCCAAGGCAACCGGGCCAACCTGACGATCGGCCGTGCTCTGCAGCTCGTGGTGCGAAACGTCGGCGGGGGTCGTCCTGGCGAGGTCGACCGCGCCACGCACGGCAACCCGGGAAAGATCGCCTTCTGCTTCGCGGAAGACGAAGAAGGTTCGCCGTGGCCGCCGCTGTCCGGCGATTTCGGCGCCGCTTCCGGCACGAACACCGTTGTGCTGTTCACTGGCGAAGGGCCGCGAACGATCGTCGACCAGCTCTCGCGCGATCCAGAATCGCTGTCACGCAGCCTAGCCGCGAGCCTGCGGACGCTGCACCACGCGAAAATCGTCATGGCGTTCGACTGTCTGTTGGCGATCGGGCCCGAGCATGCCCGCGTGTTCCGTCAGGCCGGCTGGAGCAAGGAGAAGGTCGTAGCTCGCCTCCACGAGCTGCTGCAGATCCGCGGAACGGAGCTGGTGCGTGGCGCCGGCGGCATCGCCGAGGGCGTGCCCGCGCACCTGGCCACCGCGACTCTACCGAAGTTCCGCCCGGGCGGCTTACGGCTCGTTCATTGCGGCGGTACCGCGGGTCTCTTCTCGATGATGATCGGCGGCTGGGTGAGCGGCGCGAGCGGCAGCGAGCCCGTGATGAAGGAGGTGAGACCATGAGCACGAACGGCGCCGGCCGGCGCATCCTGCTCGATCCGACCAGCGAGCGGCAACTGGCGATCCGAAAGCGCGTCGCGCGCCTGCCGTCGCTTTCCGGCAAGACCGTCGCGCTCCTCGACATCTCGAAGCCCCGCGGCAACGTGTTCCTCGATCGCCTTGAGGAGCTGCTGCGGGCCCGCGGCGTTACTACGATTCGCTTCGCTAAGCCGACGTTCACCAAGCCAGCGCCGGTCGACCTCCGCCACGAGATCGCCACCCGTTGCGATGCGGTGATCGAAGCCCTCGCCGATTGAGGGTCGTGCACGTCGTGCAGTGTGCACGACATCGTCGATCTCGAGATGCGCGGCGTCCCGTCCGTGTTCGTCGCCACCACGGAGTTTCTCGATGGCGCGGCGCGCCAGGCGAAGTCGCTCGGATTCGATCCCGCCGCGATCTACGTCTCGCATCCGGTGCAGGACCGTACCGACGAGGAGATGCGCGCGATGGCGGACGACGCTTTCGCGAAGCTCGTGGCGAGCCTGGAAGCGGGGTCCTAGGGCGCCAAAAAGCCGCTCAGAGCAGACGAATCTTCGGCGCGAGCCAGCGGTCGAGCCAGCCCGCCTCGGACTCCTTCCGCTCCTCGATCCGCGCGGCGTACGTCTCGAGCTCCCCGTAAAGCCGCTCCACGTCGACGCCCTGATGGGCGGGTCGAAACCCCTCGAGCGTGGTGAGCGCCCGCACGAGCAGGTTGCGGCTGCCTCGTCCGCCGCCACGCTCGAAGCGCAGGTGCAGCGCCGCGGCCATCTGGATGAGCGCGCCGACGAAATCCTTGTCGCGCGCCTCGCTCACCTGCCAGAGCTCTTCCCACACCTCGTGAGATTCGAAATAGGCGCGGCGGTTGAAGAGCGTCACGCCGCGCTCGAGCTCTCCGCTCATCGCTTGAGCGAATCCTCGACCCACGGCGGGGTGGCGTCGATGCGCTCGGCGAGGAACGGATGGCGGTGCGCGAGCTGCTGCTTCAGCTCCCACGCCACGCGCCGGTAGGAGAAGTGCCCCTTCACGCCGGAGCGCAGGCGCGACACGTACTCGACCTCGGCGTAGTCCATCTTGAACAGGCAGCGCATGCGGTGGCCGAACGGCAAGAGGTATCCCGCGGCTGCCGCTGGGAAGCGCGCAGCCACGGCGCCCGCGCCGTCCATCGCGCGCCGATACGCCGCATCGACGCCCGCATCGATGAGCAGCTCCGGTACGTCGTAGCCGTGCGCGAAGGTGAAGGGTTGACGCACCTGCTGACAGCGGCGGTGGCGATGCATGTCGCGCCAGCCGCCGACGTCCATGAGCACGTCGAAGACGAGGCCGTATCCGGACTGCAGCTCCGGCAGCATCTCCTCGCGACCGCGGCCGGCAAGCGCCGCGTCGATGACCGACCTGCGCTTCGCTTCGCTCCAGTCGGAAACGGCCGCGACGATCTGCCGATAGGGATACGCACTGACGCGATAGAGGAGCGTGGCGACGATCTCGATCTCGAGAGGATGCTCCGGAGCGAGCTCGACGAGCGGAGCCGGCGCTGGCTCGCCGAGTCGCAGCTCCTCAGCCGCGACCTTGGCGAGCACGTCGTAGGCCTCCCGCCAGTACTGGTTGGCGCGCGCGTAGCGCGTGAGGGTCGGCGCCAACGGATCACGCGCTCCACCCACCCCGCCGAGCTCGCTCCACAGATCGAGCGGCGGCGCGCCGCAGGCGGCCTTCAGGCGCTCCCCGACCTGGCGCACCTCGGCGTATGGCGCAGCGAGCAGATGTCCGATCTGCTTCTCGAGCGTGCGGATGCTGACCACCTGACCGACGTTGGTCGGAACGGCGAGCGGCAGCACGTAGCGCACCACGTCGAAGGCCCGAGCCGCGAGGTTGCGGGCGTACACCGCTTCCTTCATTTCGGCGGGACGCGGGTTGCGCTCGCGCAACAGTCGCTCCACAGGGGGTAGAAGATCCCGGTACGCACGGAACAGGCCGTCGGCCGCCGCGCGAAACGCAGCCACGTCGGCTCCGCCGACCTCTTCCGGCACGTGATAGCCGAGCTTGCCGAAGTCCTGGTAGCGGCTCGATTTCGCCTGCCCATCCCATACGCGCTCGTCCTCGACGTGGATGGCCGCGAGCTCCGAGACGTTCTCGAAGCAGACCACCACGTGGCCGAGGTCGGCGATGGAAGCGTGACCGTAGTCGAAATAGAACTGCTCCCAGAACTTCTCCGCCGAGTGCGCGAAGACCCAGCGGAGGCTCGCCTCGATGCCGTCCGCCGAGCGGCTGTAGCGGGCCAGCGCGTAAGCCGCCTTCTCCGGTGGCATCGGCGCCAGCGCGACGACTCGGGGCCCCATGGGGATCGGCTAGTCTTCCAGCGAGTTGAACACCAGGCCGGTGGCGATCTTCGGGTAAAAGTAGGTCGACTTCTCGGGCATGATCTCGCCCGCCTCCGACACGGCGCGCACTTCGTCGACCCGCGTGGCGTTGAGCAGAAACGACGCCGCCATCTCGCCACTTTCGACCCGCGAGACCGCCTCTTCTTCGTCTTTGGTGTACGTCCATCGCCCCGCTTCGGCTTCTCGGTGCGCGTCCAGTCCGAGAATGCTCCCCGGGCCTTCGAGCACCAGACCGTGAAGCAGCGTGACGTCGAGCCGGCGGAGCGCGGTCGACCCGGAGAGCCGCGCATCGTTCTCGCCGTCGCGGGCGACGAGCACGAAGAAGCAGGGCTCGCCGCGCAGCACGACGCCGATCCGTCGTTCGCCGGCCGCGGGCCGCATGCGCTCGACGATTCCCCGCGCTCCAGCGGCCCGGGCCACTTCCTCGATACGGAAATAGTCTCGGAGCCGCGAAACGAGCTCGGCAGGCTTGATCGATAGCTCGCGCAGCATGCGATGAGTGGGCAGGACGACGAGCCCAGGCTCGGCCATGTTCACCAGGTACGCCAGTACGTAGTCGAAAGGCTCCCCGCTTCGCCGGCCGGTTTCAGCACGCAGCTCGTCGCGATAACGCAGCGCGGTCTCGTAGCGATGGTGGCCGTCGGCGATGTAGATCGTGCGGCTCTCGAGCTGCTGTTGCAGCGCCTTTCGGAGCCCATCGTCCCCCGCACACCAGAAGCGATGTCGCACGGCGGCGCCGTCTTCGAAATCCGCCCAGGCAGGGGTGCCGAGAGTCTGCGTAGCGACGGCGGCGAGCGAGAAATCCGGCGAGTCGTAGAGCCCGAAGATCGAGCTCAGATTCGCGCGGCACGAGCGCTGCAAGGCCAGACGGTCCGCTTTGGCTGAGGCGAGCGTCTTCTCGTGCGGCAGCACTCTTCCGGAAGCGAACTCTTCGAGACGAAGGCGCGCGAAGAAGCCGAAGCGCTCGTGCTCCTCTCCACCCTTCAGCCGGTGGCGCTGCACGTACAGGTAGAAGGCAGGCTCGCGGTCGCGGACCAGTACGCCTCGCTCCCGCCACTGCGCAAACGTGCGGCTTGCCGAACCGTAGCGATCGCTGTCGCGTGAGAGATCGAGCCGGATCACGTTATAGGGGCTGGCATCATACAGACGCCCCTGCTCCTCGCTGCCGATGACATCGTAGGGCGGAGCGACCACCGAGGCGATCGAGCCAACCACTGCCGGATCGTAGCGCAAGCCACGGAATGGTCGAACGATCGCCACGCGCGTCGCTTACCTCATTCGCGCCGCAGGCGCACCCCGGCCGCAGCCTCGATGCGATCGAGCGAAATGGCGCCCTCGCGAAGCAGGCGTAGCACCGGGGCGGAGCAATCCACGATGGTGGAGGCCGGGCCGTGAGCACTCGGCCCACCGTCGACGTAGACGTCGACGCGGCTTCCGAAATAGGCGCGCGCCGCTGCGATGTCGCTCGCCGGCGTCGAGCCGCCCGGGTTCGCGCTCGTCGCCGTCAGTGGCCGACCGAGGGCGGCGACGATTGTCTGCGCCATCGGGTGGCTCGAGACGCGCGCGGCAATCGTGCCGCTTGCCCCCGTGAGGCTAGAGAGCACCCCAGCCCGCGCTTGGAGCGCGATCGTCAGCGGTCCGGGCCAGAACGCGACGATGAGGCGCTCGGCGACCGGCGAGATCGACGAGGCGATGTCGTCGAGCATCGCGCGCGAGGCGACCAGCACCGATACCGGCTTGTCACGGTCGCGTTCTTTGAGATCGGCCAAACGGTGGACGGCCGCCGCGCCGGTGGCGTCGGCACCGAGGCCGTACACCGTCTCGGTCGGATACACGATCAGTCCGCCCCGCTCGAGCGCGGCGACGGCGCGCTCGACCTCATCCACCCGCGCGCGCCTTTTGCAGCTTGGCGTCGGCTGCGACGGCCTTCTGCTCGAGCTCCTTCTTGAACGCGGCCAGCTTGCCGGCCAACTCCGCGTCGCCGAGGGCGAGAACCTGAGCTGCGAGGATCGCAGCGTTTTCCGCGCCGGCGGCGCCGACGGCGACCGTGGCCACTGGCACGCCTTTCGGCATCTGCACGGTGGCCAACAGCGCATCGAGGCCGTTCAGGCTCGAGGCGTCGAGCGGGACTCCGATCACGGGCAGCGTCGTCTGGGCGGCCACCGCGCCGGCGAGGTGCGCGGCGCCTCCGGCCCCGCAGATGAAGACCTTGATGCCACGCTCGGCGGCGCTCGCGGCGTATCGCGCGGTGCGCTCGGGGGTGCGATGCGCGGACAACACGTGCACGTCGCAACCGATGCCGAACGCCTCGAGCCGCTTGGCGGCCGCCGACATCGTCTCCCAGTCGCTGTCGCTGCCCATCAAGATCGCCACCTGGGGTTTCGCCTTCACGGTTCTACGATCCTCCCGAGCGCCCGCGCTCCGATGTCCCGCCTGTATTGCATACCCCGCCACCGGATCTTGTCCACCGCGCCGTAGGCGTTGGCGATGGCTTGCGACAACGTATCGCCGAGAGCACTTACACCGAGCACGCGCCCGCCCGTCGTGACGAGCTTGCCATCCCGCTCGGCGGTGCCGGCGTGGAAGACGACGCCGTCGCGCCAGCGACTGAGCGCCTCCAACCCTCGGATCTCGTCGCCCTTGGCGACCTCGCCCGGATAGCCCTCGGCGGCCAGCACGACGCAGACCGAAGGGCGCGGATCCCACTTCAAGCGCTCTCCCGCCAACCGCCGCGCGGCGACGGCCATCATCGCCTCGACGAGATCACTCTTCAGGCGCACCAGCAGGGCTTGGCACTCCGGGTCGCCGAAGCGCGCGTTGAACTCGAGCACGCTCGGCTCGCCGTCGTGGATCATCAGCCCGGCGTAGAGCACGCCCTGGTAGCAGATGCCGCGCGCCCGAAGCCCGGCCACGATGGGTTCGAGCACTTTGCGCATCACACGATCATGCACGGTCCGCGTCACCACCGGCGCCGGCGAGTAGGCTCCCATCCCGCCCGTGTTCGGACCTCGGTCGCCGTCGAAGATCCGCTTGTGATCTTGGCAGGAGGCGAGCGGGACGATGGTCTCGCCGTCGGTGAGGGCGAGGAACGAAGCTTCCTCGCCCTGGAGGAACTCCTCGATGACGATCGACGACCCGGCCGCGCCGAAAGCGCGTTCGCGAAGGCTTTGATCGATGGCCGTGAAGGCCTCGGCCTCGGTCGCGCAAATGCTCACGCCCTTTCCCGCCGCGAGGCCGTCCGCCTTGACCACCACCCGACCGTCACCCGGCCGCACCTCGCGCACGAAGGCTCGCGCCGGCTCGACCTCGGAGAATACGCCGAAGCGCGCCGTCGGCACTCCGCACTGCTCGAGCAGGCGCTTGCTGAAGGCCTTACTGCCCTCGAGCTGCGCGCCCTCCGCGTGCGGGCCGAACGCACGAAGACCGCGACGTTCGAGCGCATCGACGAGGCCGAGAGTGAGCGGCAGCTCGGGTCCGACCACGGTCAGATCGATCGCTTTCTCGACTGCGAATCGACAAAGGCTCTCGACGTCGTCGATGGGCAGATCGACGCAACGCGCGATCTCCGCGATGCCGCCGTTACCGGGTGCGCAGTAGAGCTCGCGCAGGTGCGGGCTTCGGCGGATCTTCCAGCAGAGCGCATGCTCGCGCCCCCCGCCGCCGACCACGAGGATCTTCATCGTGCCCTTCGGACGCCCGCGAATCTCAGTGCCGGAAGTGGCGGTATCCCGTCAGCACCACCGCCATGCCGTGCTTGTCGGCGGCATCGACGACTTCCTGATCGCGGATGCTTCCGCCCGGATGGGCCACGGCCGTAGCCCCCGCCTCCGCACAGACCTCGAGAGCGTCGGGAAATGGAAAGAACGCGTCGGAGGCGACGACGGTCCCTTGGGTCGGGAGCTTGTGGGTCTGCGCGCGCATCACGGCCAAGCGCGCCGAATCGACGCGGCTCATCTGCCCAGCGCCGACGCCGACCACCGAGTCTTCCCGCGCCAGCACGATGGTGTTCGACTTCGCGTGCTTACAGACCTTCCACGCGAAATCGAGAGCTCGCAGCTCCGCCTCGCTCGGGGCACGCTTCGACAACACCTTGCACGAGCGCATGTCGAGCGCGGCGAGGTCGCGGTCCTGCACGAGCATGCCGCCGACGACCTTCTTCATGTCGAGCCCGCTCGGTCGATACGCGGCGAACGGGACTTCGAGCAGCCGAACGTTCTTTTTCGCCGAGAAGATCCGCCTGGCTTCGGCGCTGAACGACGGAGCGATAACGATCTCGAGAAAGATGTCCTTCATCTCCTCGGCGGTCTCGCCGTCGACCTCGCGGTTGGTGCCGACGATGCCGCCGAAGATCGACACGGGATCGCAAGCGCGACACTTGCGAAAGGCGTCGGCCAGCGAGACTGCGGAGATCGCCACGCCGCACGGGTTGGTGTGCTTGATGGCGGCGGCCACCGTCTCACGGAACTCCTTCACCAGCTCGAGCGCGGCATTGGCGTCGACGATGTTGTTGAACGAAAGCTCCTTGCCCTGGAGCTGCGCCGCCTTGGCGACGGAAGGCTCCGGCCCGAGGTCGCCGGCCTCGCGATAGAAGGCGGCCTCCTGATGGGGATTCTCTCCGTAGCGCAGATCCTGCGCCTTGACGAGCTCGATGTGGAAGGTTTCGCCGAAGCGCACGCGCTCGCCGTCCGCGTCGATCGATCCCAAGTAGTCGGCGATCGCGCCATCGTAGTGGGCGGTCAGGCGGAAGACCTTCTTGGCGAGCTCGCGATTCGTGGTCGCCGAAACCGCGCCGCCCGCCGCGCCCATCTCGGCCAACACTCTCGCATAGTCGGCGGGGTCGACGATCACGGTGACGAAGGCGTGATTCTTCGCCGCCGAGCGGACCATCGCCGGACCGCCGATGTCGATGTTCTCGATCGCGTCCGCGAAGGTCGCCTGCGGCTTCGCCACCGTGGCTTCGAACGGGTAGAGGTTCACCACGACCATGTCGATCGGGCCGAAGCCCTGCGCGGCGAGCTGCTTCTGATGCTCGGCGTTGTCCCGGATCGCCAAGAGGCCGCCGTGCACCTTGGGGTGTAGCGTCTTCACGCGGCCGTCGAGGATCTCGGGCTGGCCGGTGTAGTCCGACACCTGCACGACCCTGAGCCCCGCGTCGCGCAGCAGCTTGGCCGTCCCCCCGGTGGAGAGCAGCTCCACGCCGAAGCTCGCGAGAGCCTTGGCGAAGTCCACGAGGCCCGCCTTGTCCGTCACCGAAATCAGCGCGCGTTGAATCTTGGCCATGACACTCCCTTACCTTGTTCGAGCGATGGCGGCGAGTTTTCGCCTAGCAGGCCGCGGTTGTAAAGAAAGGAAAATGGCGTTACCGGAAGGGTCCGTGACCGTGATCGTCAATGGAGAAGAACGCCTCTTCGCGGAGGGTCGGACCGTCTCCGATCTGCTCGCGGAGCTCCGTCTCGGCGGCCGTCGCATCGCGGTCGAGATGAATCACGACATCGTGCCGCGCGCCGAGTATGCGTCGCGGCCGATCCGCGACGGCGATCGCATCGAGATCGTACAGTTCGTCGGCGGAGGTTGATAGACGTATGCTGAAAGACCCCTTCGTGCTCGCCGGGCGAGAATACCGATCGCGGCTGATCGTCGGCACCGGCAAGTACAAGAGCTTCGAAGAGACGCGCCGAGCCATCGAGGCCAGCGGAGCCGAGATCGTCACCGTCGCGGTGCGCCGAGTGAACGTGACGGATCCGAACCAGGAGAATCTTCTGGACTACGTCGACCCCAAGCAATACACGATCCTGCCGAACACCGCGGGCTGCTACACCGCGGAGGAAGCGATCCGCACGGCCCGTCTGGCTCGCGAGGCCGGCATCGGCGAGCTCGTCAAGCTCGAGGTCATCGGCGACCCGAAGACGCTGTTCCCCGACGTCCCTGCCACGCTCGAAGCGGCTCACATCCTCGTGAAGGACGGCTTTTCCGTGTTGCCGTACGTGATGGACGATCCGATCGCCTGCAAGCGACTCGAGGACATCGGCTGCCCGGCGGTGATGCCGCTCGCGGCGCCCATTGGCTCGGGGCTCGGCATCCGCAACCCTTACAACCTGCGGATCATCCTCGAGCAGAGCCAGGTGCCGGTGATCGTCGATGCC
Organism: Binatia bacterium; assembly: GCA_040507895.1. Classification (GTDB taxonomy): domain Bacteria; phylum Desulfobacterota; class Binatia; order JACPRU01; family JACPRU01; genus JBEVNX01. The sequence goes on from JBEVNX010000013.1 coordinate 25,193, forward strand.
GGAGTGGGCACGGCGTCGGATGCCGCCATCGCGCTCGAGCTCGGCTGCGACGCCGTGCTGATGAACACGGCGATCGCCGGCGCGCAGGATCCCTTGCTGATGGCCGAGGCGATGCGCCAGGCCGTGGAGGCCGGACGCAAGGCGTTCCTCGCCGGCCGCATCGGCAAGAAGCTCTACGCCACGGCGTCGAGCCCGCTCGAGCAGATGATTGAGTAACCGGCTGGCGAGCCGCCTCTTCGTCGTCACCGACCGCGCTGCGACGCGCGGGCGACCGCTGCGAGACGTGGTGCGCGCGGCGCTTGCGGGCGGCGCGCGACTCGTTCAGCTGCGGGAGAAGGATCTCGATGGCGGCAACTTGCTCGCGCTCGCCGAGCCGCTCGTCGCCGACTGCCACGAGGTCGGGGCGCAGCTCCTCGTGAACGACCGCGTCGACGTGGCTCTCGCCGCCGGGGCGGACGGAGTCGTGCTTCCTGCCGACTCGTTTCCGACGGAGGTTGCACGCCAACTGCTCGGCTCCGGAGCGTCGATCGGCCGCTCCACTCACGCCAGCGCCGAAGTCGAGCGCGCCGCGCGGGAGGGTTGCGACTTTGCGCTCTTCGGCCCGGTCCACGCCACGCCCGCCAAGGCGGCGTTCGGTCCGCCGCAAGGGCTCGAACAGCTACGCGAGGCGAGCACGCGGGGTGTCGCCGTATTCGCCATCGGCGGCATCACCGCGGCGAACGCCCGCCAGGCCATCGAGGCAGGCGCTCACGGCGTCGCCGTAGTCCGCGAGATCATGAGCGCCGCGGATCCACGAGGAGCCGTGGAGTCGCTGCTCGCCGCCCTCGGCGAGACGCGCGCTGCGTGAGCACACGCACCGCGGAGGATGAGCCACGCAGCTATATCACCCCT
>JBEVNX010000017.1:0-22434 GCA_040507895.1 Binatia bacterium
TGCGGCGATCTCGGCTCCCAGTTCGACGCGTTCGAGCGGCTTTCACTGCCGGCGCCGCGCCGGCTCGACGACTCGATCGAGGCACAAGTGATCCACGTCGACCGCTTCGGCAACCTCACGTGCAATCTGCGACACGACGAGTTCGCGACCCCGTTCGCGGCCGGGGTGTCGATCAGCGTCGGCGGCGTCCAGATCTCTGAGATCTCGCCCCACTACTCCGTGGTGCGTGTAGGAAAGCCGGTCGCGCTGTGGAACAGCTGGGGGCATCTCGAAATCGCCATCCGCAACGGCTCGGCGGCGCGCCATCTGCGCTCGCGGATCGGCGACCGAGTGCAGCTGAAGCTCCGCCGATGAGGCCGGTCGAGAGTTGGCCGCCTGCGGTCGAGGCGCCGCCAGTCTCGCAAGCTCCGGGCCCTGCGGGGGTCCGAGGACGACGCGGTCTGCCGGTCGTGAATCTGCTGCTGTTCGCGATCACGTTGGTGACCACCACGATCGCCGGATCTCTCAATGCCGATGTTCCCCCCGCGGAGATCGGGACGCACTGGGCGCGCGGATTGCCATTCTCGATCACGTTGATGTCGATCCTGCTGGCTCACGAGATGGGACACTACCTGCTCGCGCGCTTCCACGGCGTCTCGGTCACGTTGCCGTTCTTCGTACCCGGGCCGCCGCTGCTGACGGGTACGTTCGGCGCGTTCATCCGCATGCAATCGCCGCCACAGAACCGCCGAGTGCTGTTCGACATCGGCGCCGCCGGCCCTTGGGCGGGGTTCGCCGTCGCGGTTCCGGCGGTCGTGTACGGGCTGTACCATTCCGAGCTGCATGCGATCCCGCCGAGCTTCAGCGGGCTCCAGTTCGGCGATTCTCTGCTCTTCAAGCTACTGACGAGCCTGGTCGTCGGGCCGATCCCCTATGGATTCGACGTCATCCTCCACCCTGTGGCGCTCGCGGGGTGGTTCGGATTCCTGGTCACGGTGCTCAACCTGCTTCCGGTCGGGCAGCTCGACGGCGGCCACGTAGTGTACGCGATGTTCGGCAGGCGGCATCGCTGGATCGCTCGCGCATTCCTGCTCTTCACGGTGGGCGCGGGTTTTCTCGGCTGGTCTGGGTGGTTTCTCTGGGCCGTCTTGATGCTGGTCGTCGGGCTCGACCATCCGCCGACGCTCGATGCGACCACGCACCTCGATCCGGCGCGCCGCGCGGCCGGTTGGTTGACGCTGGTGTTGTTCGTGGCAACCTTCATCCCCGTGCCCATCACACCGCTCGAAGGAGGCAACGGGCCAAGGCCCGAAGAGCTCATCCCAGCGACCGTCTGGATGGGCCGCTGAGCCGGGGGGACGGATGAACGGACGCCCGACCTGGGACCAGTACTTCATGCTGATCACACGGCAGGTGGCGGATCGCTCCACCTGCAACCGGGCGAAGGTCGGCGCGGTGATCGTCCGCGACAAGAACATTCTCGCCACCGGCTACAACGGCGCTCCGGCGGGCCTGCCGCACTGCCTCGACGTCGGCTGCCTGATCTACGAGTCGCGCACCCCGAGCGGCGAGATCGAGGAGAACTGCTTTCGCTGCATCCATGGGGAAATCAACGCCATCGCGCAGGCGGCGAAGAACGGCGCCACGATTCGCGACGCCGACATCTACATCACGCATACCCCGTGCATCCATTGCTTCAAGGTGCTGATCAACACGGGCATCAAGCGGATCCTCTACGAGAAGCCCTACAAGCTCGCGACGCTCGACGAGCTGCTGCACCACTCCGGCGTGCAGTTGATACCCGTGGCGATGTGACGGCGCGATGGCGTGGAGCGTGGCGCGCTGGAGTTCGATTTCGGGCCTCGAGCAGCGCTTCGGCGATCGACTTGAGCTCCCCGATCACGCGGTGACCACGCTTCGCCAGGTTCACGGTCGAGAGGTATACGCCGCGGGCGAGGTCGTAGACGGTGAGACGTCCGGGGACGGGTTGGTCGCGGAGTCGCCGAGTTCGTTGGTGGGAGTCTGGACGGCCGACTGCGTTCCCGTTCATCTCGTCGCCTCCGATGAGCGGATCGCCGCGGCTCTCCATTGTGGATGGCGGGGCACGGCGGCCGGCATCGTCCCCGCCGCGCTCGCTCTCATCGAGAGTCGCTGGTGCGTTCCCCCGACGCGCATGGAAGCGGCGCTCGGCCCCGCGATCGGAGGCTGCTGCTATGCGGTCGGCGAAGAGGTTCGCAGTCGATTCGTCGAGCGCGCCGGCGAGAAGCTCGGTGCGGTGGGGTTTCGCACCCAAGCCCGGGAGCTCTACCTCGATCTGCGCACGTTTCTCGCCGCCGAGCTCGCCGATCTCGGAATTTCCCGCGTTCACAGCGTCGGGCCTTGTACAGCTTGCCGGACCGACGTCCTGTACTCGTTTCGCGCCGCCGCGGGCAGCGGCCGTCAGCTCAGTTGGATCGGCTGGCGCGGCTGACGGGCAAGAAAACACCCTTGTTGAGAGGCGATTTTTGCACTACGGCGATCGGGATGGTCCGCGGAGGCAAGCTGGTCCCCGCAAGGCGCAGCCGGCGCACGGTGAAGATCTCGCCCCTCCGGGCGCTCGCCGAGGTCCGTAAGCCGGTCCCGGCGCCGACACGGATCGAGGACGGGGCGCGTATCTACCGGCGCGGGCGGGACCGCCGGGCCACCCGCGAAATCATTGCCGACGAAACGGGAGGCTGCTAGAGTCCTGGCACGAGCTGGGTCGAGTAAGAGGAGGATTCCGATGAAGCGATCGATCGCCTGCCTGAGCCTAGTGGCTGTGCTCGCATTGTCCGGATCGGCGCTGGCCTTTCCCGGCGACGAGTACGACGACTCGGAATCCCATCCGCTGCGAACCGCGGCCTACATCCTCCATCCGGTGGGTGTCGGCCTCGAATATGCAATATATCGTCCGTTGCACTGGCTCGTGTCGCTGAACGATACGACCGAGTTGATCTTCGGACACCGCCCGCACGGCACGGAGGAGCTGCGGTCGCTGATCTGTACCCCGCTCGAAGGGCTCACCTGTTCCGGCGCGTACGTATCCAGCTCGGCAAGCGGGACCACGATTACACCGTCGGGTTCGACGTCCACGTCGATATCACCACCGCCCCCGCCGCCGGCGCCGCCACCGTCGTCATCGTGGACGAAGTAGACGGCGATGGCCGTTCTCGAGCGGCGGGAGCCATCGTCGCCCACCGCGACCATGTCCTTGCCAAACTTCTGCCGCTACTGATCGCAGGCTACAGGGCTTCCAGGCGCGCAACGGAGGCGGCGAGCTTGCGGAGCCCGAACCCGCCGAACATGACGGTGACCTTTTCCCGGTCGCCGGCTCCTTCGCTGGCGCGAACCACCCCCTCGCCCAGAGTGGGATGACGGACGCGGGTGCCGACCGGGAACGAAGCGCACGGCACCCGTGAGCGCGCGATCGACGTCCGCCGCTCCGAGGGATGCCTAGGCGCGGGAAGCTGCGCTTCGCTGTAATCGATGACGCGCCGGCGGGCTGGCTCGCCTGGTTCGAGATCGTCCCACAGCAACTCTTCCGATCCGCCGGCCGACCGTACTTCGAGCAGCTCCGCAGGAATCTCGCGCAAGAATCGTGAGGGTAGGTTCTCGGTCTCCGCCCCGAGGACGTGGCGGCGCCGTGCCCGCGTCAAGAGGAGCTGCTCGCGCGCTCGAGTCATGCCGACGTAGCAAAGCCGGCGCTCCTCCTCGACGGCGGGGTCGTCGGTGAGCGACCGACGGTGCGGAAACAACCCTTCCTCCATGCCGACGAGGAAGACGATGGGAAACTCGAGGCCCTTCGAGGTGTGCAAGGTCATCAGGGTGATGCGATCGTTGGCATCGACGAGACCGTCCGCGTCGGCCACCAGCGCCACCTGTTCCAAGAACTCGCCGAGCGACCGGCCTTCGGCGTCCGCCTCTTGCGCGACGGTGACGAACTCACGCAGATCCTCGAGTCGGGACTCCGAGTCGGAGCCTGCGCGAGCGTGGACGACGTCGAGGTAGCCGGTGCGGCGGAAGATCTCCTCGACGAGCACGCCGATCGAGCCCGCAGCGCGATCGCGCAACTCGGCCAGCAGGTTTGCGAAACCGGCGATCTTGCGGTGCACGGTCGCCGGGAGCACAGGGGAAGGATCGGACAAGACCTCGAACAGCGCGCGACCCTCGCCGCGCGCGGCGCCGCGAAGCTTCTCGACCGTCGTCGCACCGATTCCGCGCGCCGGAACGTTGAGGATGCGCAGCAGGCTCCACTCGTCTCGTGGGTTTGCCACGACGCGGAGGTACGCAAGGAGATCCTTGATCTCCTTGCGCGAGTAGAATTTCGTGCCACCGACCAGCGAGTAGGGGATTCCCGCGCGCAAGCATTCTTCCTCGAAGACTCGTGACTGCGCGTTGGTTCGATAGAAGACCACGAAGTCCCCCAACGCGCGCCGTCGCGAAGCGCGGGCGATCTCCTGCACTACGAATCGCGCTTCGGCGCGTTCGTCCGGCGCGTGATGAAGCACTGGCCGCACGCCACGAGGATTCGCGGTCCACAGCGTCTTCCCTCTCCGTGCACGGTTGTGGCGGATCACGGCTGCCGCGGCCGCGAGGATGCTTTGCGTGGAGCGGTAGTTCTGCTCGAGGCGGATCACCCGCGCGTCCGCGTAGTCGCTTTCGAAGTCGAGGATGTTGCGGATGTCAGCACCGCGCCATCCATAGATGGATTGGTCTTCGTCGCCCACGGCGAACAGGTTGCGGTGGATCGCCGTGAGGGCGCGCAGCCACAAATACTGGGCCCGATTGGTGTCCTGATACTCGTCGACAAGAACGTAACGAAGGCGTTCCCGATAGCGCCGTGCCACGTCCGGGGCGCGATCGAGGAGCGCCAGGCCGAGGAGAATGAGATCTCCGAAGTCCAGCGCGTTGCTGCGCCGCAGCGCTTCCTGGTACAGGGCGTAGGCTTCCGCTGCGGCGGTGTCCTGCACGCTGGCCGCGGACGCGAGCATCTCGACGGGGGACTGGGCCTCGTTCTTCGCTCGATCGATGCGAGCGAGGATCGCTTGCGGAGGCAGCGACGGGGATTTCCCTTCGAGCGTCGCGGTCAGCAAGCCGAGCTGATCGGCGTCGTCGAGGATCGAGAAGTTCGACGTGTAGCCGAGTCCGAGCGACGCGATGTGCCGGCGCAACAAGCGGGAGCAAATGGAATGGAAGGTGCCGACCCACAAGTCCCTGTCGGCGGTCGCCGCGAGGCGGTGTCGCATCTCGCGCGCCGCCTTGTTGGTGAAGGTGACGGCGACGATCTCGTCCGCCCGCGCGCGCCCCGTCCCGAGCAGGTGTGCGATCCGGTGAGTGAGAACCCGGGTCTTTCCGCTGCCCGCGCCGGCGAGGACCAGCAACGCCCCATCGCCGTGCTCGACGGCGCTTCGCTGCTCGGGGTTCAGCCCGTCGTCCACGCCCACTCCCCCACCCGGGCTCCTCTTTGATCGATTTCGCGGCACCCAGCAAGACGCAGAAAACGAAGAGGGCTGCGAGTCACCTCGCAGCCCTCGAGCTCGCCGGAATCGATGCCGCCGTTCAGACGGCGATGCGGCGCTCTTCCTCGATGCTCGGCGCCGGTACCGGTGCCCGTCCCCCGTCCGATCGAGCGCGCTGGCGCCACTCTTGGAGCCCGCGTCGCAGATAGTCGGCGTTGAGCTCCAGCGTGTGGCAGACGTTCTCGTACGCGAATACCCAGGCGTTGTCGGAGGAGAACAGCCACTCTTCGGCCTCGGCAAAAAGCTCGCGGCCCCTCGTCTCACGTGCGAACGCGAACTTCTGATAGCAATCGACGGCATCCTCGAGGACCGCGAGCATCAGGCGCTTCTCACCTCGCGTGGCCGAGCCTCGCCCCCGGAAATGCGCGAAAAACTGCGACGGAAGTAACGTATCCGGCTCGAACAGACTCACTACCGACTGACGCATCTGCGTTCTCCCTCGATTACACCGACCAACATCCCCAACCCCTGAGTCGATCACCGCGAGACACCGGCGATCTGTGGCGCGGAGAATATCCTCGCTGGTTGCGGAAAAGCTAATGAAAAACTCTTTTTTGCATTATTAGTCGTGCTTATCGCGCCGCGTCAAAAACCGGGCGGCAGAAGCGGTTCGGCGAAGGGCGGATGCGATCGACGACCCACAGAGGAGGGCCGTCCGAAATTGCAGGGACAGTCGGTGGTTACGGAGAAGCGATCTCTGCGATGGAAATGCTGAGCGGCCGGTCAAGGCTTGGGATCCGACGCATGCGGCAAGCAGGCCGGCGCGCCTGGATGATCGAGCTGAAAGACGCCGTCGCACCGCACGCGGCATGCCCGGCGCGTCGCGCGGCAATCGACGAAGTCAGCGGGCCCCCGTAGGGTCTCCCGCCCCGTTGTGCGACCGCGTTCGTTCGGGGCGACGAGCGCTACGCTGCCCGCGACCTAGCCGCCAACGACCGTTGTTGATCCCTCCAGGCGAGAAGGGAGCGGCGCACCTTCACGGGGTTGAGGTTGAACAACTCGCAGAGGCGGTCGAAGGAGAAGATCGACTCCAGTCCCGTCGCCTCGACCCACTCAAGCGTCTCAAGATAGATCTCGCCCTGTTCACGACCCAGAATGACCTCTTTTCGAAACGTCTCGATACCGTCCGAGAAGACGGTCCAGAGCAGCGAAAGCTCCCCCGACCAGTTGGGTTGCTGCTCCGCGAAGAATTGCTCCGGGAGAACGAGATCCGGCTCGAGGCTCGCGAATGCTGCCGGATCTACGGATTCGGGAAGATTGTCGGCCATCATCGATTTCTCCTGACCACGGCCTTTCGGGCCATCACCACTGCAGGATTCCGAGAGCAATAATTCTGCCAGTTTTTCGACTGAGCAAATTGTGTCCAGTTTTCCCCACGCGAGCAGCTAGTTAGCAAAAGATTGCCGGCGAGCGACCGGCTTCCGAAAGATACGAAAGCGCGACACTTTCCGTCGAGTGGCCAAAAATTGTCGCTCGGCGGGGTCCAACGTGTCGAAAAAGTACGACTCCGGCAGGTCGAACGACACGGGAGTCGGCATCCCGCCGGGCATCGTGCGATCGATCGATTCGTCGCACCCATGCCAGCGCTCGAGTGTGCGACGACTTAACGCAAACGGCGTTCCTTGGTGCGCCAGAGCGAAGGAGGTGTGACGCGTGTCGCGGTGATCTCGCGCGAAGCTCTGTTGCTAGTCCTCGCGACGATGTCTAGTGTGACCGGCGTATCGGCGCAAACCTCTTCACGTCCTCGCATGCTCTACGAAGACCGGGTCGCGCAATTCCGCTGGCAGGTGCCCGACGAATTCAACTTCGCTTGGGACGTGATCGACGGCTACGCCGAGGACCGCGGTCGGCTCGCGTTGGTGTGGGAGAACGAGGCCGGCGAGGAAGCACGCTACTCGTTCTGGGACATCGCCGAACAGAGCCGGCGGTTCGCCAACGTACTGCGGGCGCTGGGAGTCGGGCGGGGCGACCCGGTGATGATCATGCTGCCGCGCATTCCGGAGTGGCAGATGGCATTCCTCGCCGCGCTGCGCCTCGGAGCTCTGGTCATCCCCTGTACGGCGCAGCTACGCGCCAAAGACATCGCCTACCGAGCCAATCACAGCGAAGCCAAGGCGATCATCACCACGGCGAACAACCGAGATGTCGTGGAGAGCGTAGCCAGTGATTGTCCGTCGCTGCGGGTGCGCATCGCGGTCGGCGAGGCCTCGCGGGGCTGGACCGGATTTCACGATTCCCTGCACAGCGCGTCTCGGTCGCTCGATCGTGTGCGCACGCGATCGACCGAGCCGGCGATCTGTTTCTACACGTCGGGAACGACGAAGGACCCGAAGGCCGTGTTACACGCGCACTCGTACACGCTGGCACACCGCATCACCGCCGAGAGCTGGCTTGATCTGCGGCGCACCGATCTCCATTGGACCACGTCCGACACGGGATGGGCCAAGGCGGCCTGGGGAGTCTTGTTCGGACCGTGGAATCTCGGGGTCCCCGTGTTCATGTACAACGGCCGATTCGAGCCCAAGAAGGAGCTTGGGCTCCTCGAGAAGCACCGGATCACGACGTTCTGTGCCCCGCCGACGGAGTACCGGTTGCTAGTGAAGGAGCACCTCGCTCGCTACGATCTGACGAAGCTCCGGCACTGTGCGGGCGCCGGTGAACCCCTCAATCCAGAGGTCATCGCGCAGTGGAAGAGCGCCTACGGCTTGACCATCCACGACGGCTACGGTCAGACGGAGACGATCCTGCTGGTTGGCAACCTGCAGGGACTGCCGGTTCGCCCGGGTTCGATGGGAAGGCCGTCTCCGGGACACGACGTGCGGGTCGTCGACGAGTCTGGCCGCGAAGCTCCCCCCGGCGAGGTCGGCGAAGTCGCGCTACAAGGTCGCACGCCGTCGCTGTTCCTCGAATACTGGAAGAATCCCACGGAGAGCTCGGCTTGCTGGCGCGGTGACTACTATCTGACGGGGGATCGGGCGTATCGCGACGAGCAAGGTTACTTCTGGTTCGTCGGGCGCGCGGACGATGTGATCATCTCGGCCGGCTACCGCATCGGACCCTTTGAGGTCGAGAGCACGCTGCTCACCCATCCGGCGGTGCTCGAGTCCGCCGTAGTCGCGAGCCCCGATGCGATACGCGGCAGCGTCGTCAAAGCGTTCATCAAGCTGAAGCCCGGACACGGCGCCTCGGAGGAGCTGGCGAAGCAAATCCAAGACCATGTGAAGCAGATCACTGCTCCGTACAAGTATCCGCGAGAGGTCGAGTTCGTCGACGAGCTTCCGAAGACGGTGAGCGGAAAGATCCGCCGTGTCGAGCTTCGCCAGCGAGAAGAGTCGCGAAAACGAGCGTGAGGTGCGCCGACGATGGCTTGACACGTCCAGGAGTGAGACGTAGATTCCTCGCCGGGCCGTTCGCGACGCCCTCGGTCATCTCCTGAGGACTTACTCACTGGTTCAGACGACTTCCCGTTGATCGCGGCTGTAACTCGCGTGATGCACTCCGGGGAAGCGCCCTTAAGGTAAAGGGATGGTCGTGCCTTCAAGGAAGGGATTGATGGCGAAACAGGCTCCCTCGCGCAGCGCTGCGTCGTCGCCCGGCGCGAAGCAGCACCCCCCCACGAAGGTCGCGGCCACGCCCGGCGCCGCCGACCGCAAGCAAGACCCGAAGAAGATCCGCAAGCTGATCGATCTCGGTAAGGAGCGCGGCTACCTCACCTACACGGAAGTCAACGAGGCCGTGCCGCGGGAGGGCTCGACGCCGGAGGAGCTCGACAGCGTGATGTCGATGCTCGGCGACATGGACATCGAGGTCGTCGAATCCATGGAGGAAGAGACCTTCGTCGCCGAAGCGGAGGCCGAAGCGGAGCCCGCCGAGCCCGAAGTCGAGACGCCGGAGCCCGAAGAGCGCTCCTTCGGGGACACCTCGGATCCGGTGCGGATGTATTTGCAGGAGATGGGCGGCGTGCCGCTCCTGTCGCGCGAGGAAGAGGTCGCGATCGCCAAGGAGATCGAAGCCGGCAAGATGCAGGTGGCCGACGAAGTGTTCTCCCTACCGCTGACCCTCCACTACGTCACGACCATGGCGGAGAAGCTCAAGAGCGGCGAGGTCGAGGCTCGTCAAGTCCTCTTCGAGGAGGACGACGAGGTCGACTCTCCCGAAAAGGAAGAGCGCCGCGTGCAGGCGTTCCTGAAGTCGGTCGGGCCACTCAGGCGCTACGCCCTGGAGCGCGAGAAGACCGCGACGGGGAAGAAGAGCGCCAAGGAGAGCGCCAAGCGCGACAAGAAGCTCAAGGGCCTACAGGAAAAGACCAAGGCCGGGCTCGTTGCGCTTGAGCTCGGCGAACGCCACATCTCGGCGATCGTCGACAAGTTGAAGGAAGCCACCGATCTGATCCGTGGCCACGAGCAAGCGGTCCGCGCCTTCGAGACGCGCAGCGGCAAGACGGTCGCCGAGTTGCTGCGAGTCGGACCCCGGTTGCGGACCGGCGAGAAGCGGGCCAATCGTGCGACGGCGACTTCCTTCAAGATGCCAGCCGAAGAGCTAACCCGGCTGGTTGACGTGATGCGCGCCGGAAAGAAGCGGGTCTCCGAGGTCGAAGTCGAGATCGGCATGTCGCGCGATTCGATGTTCCACTCGCTGCAGCGCATCCTCCAGGGCGAGCACAAGGCCCAAGAAGGCAAGCGGCGACTCATCGAGGCGAACCTGAGGCTCGTGGTTTCTATCGCCAAGCGCTACACCAACCGAGGTCTCGGGTTTCTAGATTTGATTCAGGAAGGAAACATCGGCTTGATGCGCGCCGTCGACAAGTTCGAATACCAGCGGGGATACAAGTTCTCGACGTATGCGACGTGGTGGATCCGCCAGTCCGTCTCCCGCGCGATCGCCGATCAGGCCCGCACGATTCGCATCCCGGTGCACATGATCGAGACGATCAACAAGGTGCTGCGCACGTCGCGTTACCTCGTGCAGCAGCTCGGGCGCGAGCCCACGCCTGACGAGATCGCCAAGCAGATGGAAATGCCGGCGGACAAGATTCGCAAGGTCCTGAAGATCGTCAAGGAGCCAGTTTCGCTCGAGACGCCGATCGGCGACGACGAAGAATCCAGCCTCGGGGATTTCGTCGAAGACCGCCAGAGTCTTTCCCCCGCGGACGCCGCCATGTACCTGAACCTCGAAGAGCAGACCCGCAAGGTTCTCGCCACTCTGACGCCGCGCGAGGAGCAGATCCTACGCATGCGCTTCGGGATCGGCGAGAAGACCGACTACACCCTCGAGGAAGTGGGACAGCGTTTCGCGGTCACTCGCGAGCGCATCCGGCAGATCGAGGCAAAGGCGCTGCGCAAGCTGCGGAACCCCTCGCGCGTCAAATCTCTCGAAGCATTCGTCCAGAACTGAAGGCGACCGTCGCGGGCTACCGCTCGGGTGCGCTCACCGAACTTTCGCTCAAGTCTGCAAAGGAGTTCCAATGCTCAAAGATTTGGAAAGAGAATTGAAGCGATGGCGCGAGAAGCGCGCCCAGAAGCCGATCGGTCGATCGCGCGAGATGTCCGCCATGCCGACCGCCACCGACCGCCGAACAGTCCGCGTCAACGGCCAGGAAGTCGTCGTCGTGAAAAAGGGCCGTAAGGCCCTCGCTTGATCTGCTCGATCGCTAGAGGTTGAGTTGTCGTGCAACCGCTTCACGATGAAGCGGTGCCGCCCCGAACGTCGCTTCGTTCGCGAGGGCACGACGGTAGTAGAGATGGATGTCGTGCTCCCAGGTGAAGCCGATCCCGCCGTGAATCTGGATCGCCTCGGCGGTGACGCTCTTGCCCATCTCGCTCGTGTAGGCCTTCGCCATGGCCACCGCCTTGGCGCAGTCGCGATGGCGCTCCTCGACCGCCCAAGCCGCGTAGTAAGCGAGTGAGCGCGCGTTTTCGACGGCAACCATCATGTCGACGCACTTGTGCTTGACGGCTTGGAAGCTGCCGATCGGCTTGCCGAACTGAGTGCGCTCTCGCGCATACTCGACCGCGAGCTCCAGAGCCCGCTGCGCGACGCCGACGGTCTCCACCGAGATCGCGGTGGTGGCGACTTCCAGGGAGCGCGCGAGAATCGGCCAGCCTTCGCCGAGCCGCCCGAGCATGCGCTTCGCGGGCACCGAGACGCCGTCGAAGGAGACGTTGGCTTGACGCCGTGTCTTGTCGACCGTCGGCAGTGGCGCAATCGATAGGCCGGGTGCCCCGCGCTCGACGAGGAAGAGCGTGATGCCCCGTCGCGGATCGCCCTTCACTCTCGCGGTGCGCGCCGCGACGATGATCCAATCGGCGACGGAAGCTTCGAGCACGAAGCGCTTCTCGCCGCACAAGACGAACTCTCCGCGCCGACGCTTGGCCTCGAGCCGAACATCGGCCTCATCGCGTCGCGGGTCTTCCCCGCAGGCGACCGTCAGGATCCGCGAGCCGTCGGCGACGCTCGGCAGGATCTCCTTTTTCTGAGCGGTGGTGCCTCCGCCTGCGACCGCGACGGCGCCGAACAGCACGCTGGACAGGAACGGTCCAGGGAACAACGCCTTGCCCATCTCCTCGAGGATGACTGTCGCGTCGAGAAAGCTTCCGCCCATGCCGCCGAGCTTTTGCGGAACGAGCAGTCCGAGCCAGCCCATCTCCGCGAGCTTCTTCCAGAGCTCGTCGGAGTGGCCGACTTCATCCTCCATCATCTTTCGCACGGACGAGGTCGGACATTGGGCTTCGAGAAATTTCCGCGCGCTTTCCCGCAGCATCTCCTGCTCTTCGCTGAACCCGAAATTCATCGCGCCTCGATACGATCCGGCACTGCGAGCGTCAAGCTCGCGAGCCCGCACGTGCTTACCGAGCGCGTGGTTCTAAGCTATAGGGGGCCTCCGTCGCCCGCTCCGGGCGCCGGTTCGCGGCGGCGAAGCGCCGGCGCGCGGAGTTCCAGATCATCCTGACCCGCGGATCGAGCACCGAAACCATGAAGCTCAGCCAGTTCCTCGCGCCGACTCTCAAGGAGGACCCCGCCGATGCCGAGGTCGTGAGCCACAAGCTCCTCGTTCGTGCGGGCATGATCCGCCAAGTGGCGCGCGGCATCTACGACTTGCTGCCCCTCGGTCTACGCGCCGTGCGGCGCGTGGAAGCGATCGTGCGCGACGAGATGAACCGCGCGGGAGCGCAAGAGATCCTGATGCCCGCGGTGTGTCCTGCCGAGCTTTGGCAAGAGAGTGGGAGGTGGCAGCGCTACGGACCCGAGCTGTTGCGCTTCAAGGATCGCCACGAGCGGGACTTCTGCTTCGGACCGACGCACGAGGAGGTGGTGACGGACATCGTCCGGCGCGAGATTCGATCGTATCGACAGCTGCCGCTCAACCTGTATCAAATCCAAGTGAAGTTCCGCGACGAGGTGCGACCGCGCTTCGGTCTCATGCGCGGGCGCGAGTTCCTCATGAAGGACGGCTACTCGTTCCACGCCTCGGAGGAGGATTGCCGGCGTGAGTACGACAACATGTTCCAGGCTTACTCCCGGATTTTCGAGCGTTGCGGGCTCGAGTTTCGCCCGGTGGAAGCCGACACCGGCGCCATCGGCGGTTCGCGGTCGCACGAGTTCCAGGTGCTCGCCGAATCCGGCGAGGATGCCGTCGCCAGCTGTCCGCGCTGTGGTTACGCGGCGAACGTCGAGCTCGCCGCAGCACGGGCAGAGCCGCCAACGACGTCGTCGGGTCGGGCTCTCGAGAAGGTCTCGACGCCGGGGCAGCGTACGGTCGAGGAGGTGAGCGCGTTCCTCGGCGTCCCTGCGGAGCGCTTCGTGAAAACGCTCGTCTATGTCACCGACGCCGGCGATCCCGTGGTCGCGCTGGTGCGCGGCGACCGGGCTCTGTCCGAAGCCAAGCTCAAGAACGCGCTCGGAGCCAGTGCCGTAGCCATGGCGGAGGAGCGCATCGTCGAGCGCGCGACCGGCGCGCCGATCGGCTTCGCTGGCCCGATCGGCTTGAAGGCTCGCGTCGTCGCGGATTCGTGGCTCCGCGGCATCCGCGATGCAGTCACCGGCGCGAACGAGGCCGACCGACACTACGTCGGCTTCGATCTCGAGCGCGACGCGCCCGCCGTCGAGCTCACCGACCTCGTCGCAGTGGCGGACGGCGACCGCTGCGCCCGCTGCGGCGAGGGTCGCTTCGAGATCCGACGCGGAATCGAGGTCGGGCAAGTCTTCTACCTCGGCCGCAAGTACAGTGAGGCGATGCGCGCGACGTTTCTCGATGCCGGCGGCGCGGAGCAGCCGATCGAGATGGGAACCTATGGCATCGGCATCACGCGGACGGTGGCTGCGGCGATCGAGCAGAACCACGATGCGAACGGGATCATCTGGCCGATGCCTCTGGCACCGTTCTCCGCGATCGTCGTGCCGGTGAACCAGGCGGAGGAGACCGTCCGATCGACGGCCGAGCGAATCTATGGCGAGCTTCGCGGCCGGGGGATCGATGCGCTCATCGACGATCGCGACGAGCGCCCGGGCGTGAAATTCAAGGACGCCGATCTGATCGGCGTTCCGCTTCGCGTCACCGTCGGCCCGAAAGCGCTCGCGCGGGGCAACGTCGAGCTGAAGACACGACGCGCGGACAAGGCCGTGGAGATTCCCGCGGAGGAAGCCGCCGCGCGAATCGCCGACGAGATCGGACGCGCGCGGTGAGCTTGAGCTGGCCCTTCACCGGTCTGCGGCAGGGGGGAGCGAAGAGTCGCTTGATCTTCGCGCTCGACGTCGGGTCGCTGCGCGAGGCGGAGCAGCTCGTGCGCTCGCTGGTGCGCGAAGTGGGGCTCTTCAAGATCGGCAAGCAGCTCTTCCTCCACGCCGGGCCTCCGGTGGTGCGCATGGTTCGCGAGAAGGGCGGCGAAGTCTTCCTCGATCTCAAGTTCCACGACATTCCGCGAACGGTGGCCAAGGCGGCGGCGGAGGCGACGCGCATGGGCGCGCGCATGTTCGACCTGCATGCGTCGGGAAGCTTGGCCATGATGCAGCAAACGGTCACCGAGGTGAACCGCATTTGCCGCAACGAGCAGCTGCGCCGGCCGAAAATCCTCGCCGTCACCGTATTGACCAGCCTCACGCGCGACGATCTTCGCCGGCTCGGCGTGCAAGCGGGGGTCGAGAGCCAGGTGGTGCGGCTCGCCAAGCTGGCCCGTGAAGCCTCGATGGACGGCGTCGTCGCCTCGCCGCTCGAGATCGCGCGCATTCGCAAGGACTGCGGCCGCGGGTTTCTGATCGTCACGCCCGGCGTGCGCTCCGCGAGGACCGCATGGGACGATCAGAAGCGCGTGCTGACCCCGGAGCAGGCGATCGTGGCGGGCGCAGACTACATCGTCGTCGGCAAGCCGATCCGCGACGCGAGGGACCCCCAGGCGGCGGCACGCGAGATCGTGATGGAGATGGAGCGGGGCGGGGCGGGGCTCCGCAGCAAAGCTCGCGGTGAAGACTAGCGACGAAGCCGAGGGTGTCGCGACGCCCTGCGGCGCTTCACGGTGACCGATCGTTCTCGAGGTCGTCGCGCCGAGCTCACGGAGTCGGGGAGGGCGTCGCCTCCGGTGTTCCCTCGGCGGAGGGAGTCTCGGTCGCGCTGGGCGCCGGCGTGCTCGGTGCCGCGCAGTCGTCGGGGTTGCCCGCTCCGAGGATCTTCACGGTCTCGGCATCGAGCGCGGAGGAGCTGCCGAGCCCTTCGCGATCGCCGAACGCTTCGATGAGCTGACCGTCTGCGAGATCCTCGAAACTCGTGGGCGTCCCGTTCGAGTCTTCGACCACGGCGTCCTTCAGCTTGACCACCCGGGTTCGTCGTGTGTCTCCGGAGAAGACGCAAACGGTGAGGTTCCCCTGGTGCGAGCCGGGCACGTTGCCGATCACCCCGCGGAACGTTTCCGAGACCTTCGCCGGTCGCGCCCCCGTGCAGTCGAAGGTCACGTCTTCCATCGTCAGCAGCGAATTGTTGGTGACGTCCGGAAAGATGACCTCTCCCTGACATCGATCGCGGCTGAAGACTACGGTGACGTTGCCGGTCGGTGAGCCGCCGAGGGTGAAAGCGCCGGCATCGTTCGTGAGGTCGGTGGCGCTGGAACCGCCGACCCCGCTCGCACGGACCTGCACTCCACTCACGCTCGACGCCGCGAAGGCCGGCCGGGCGAGTCCGATGAGGTATCCACCCAACCGGGCGAGCCGGGTCCGTCGCTCCGCCGACACGGCCGACGTGGACGCGCTCGAGACGTTTCCTTGAATCGTGCTCGACGACCCGCTGCCGCCGCCGCCCCCCCGCCACCCCCGCCTCCGCCCCCGCAGGCGAAGGCGATCGCGATGAGCGCGCCGGCCGCCACGGCGACCCCGATTCGAGCTTCGCGAGATCCTTCAGGATCTCGGCGTAGGCTAAGCGCGGGTATCGTCGATTGGCCACGTGTACGAACTCCCACCCGACTCCGTGCATGCGACCGCGGTACTCGCCGCCAATGAGGTGGCGGAAACGAAATTCGCAAAGACATCAAGAGTGGCAATAGCACGCAGAAAGTAGTACGCGGTCGCGAACCCTGCAACCACGCAGATAGGGTAGCCGAAAAGGAGAAAGAATGATGAAGCGAGTCTCGGCGATTCTCGGAGCATCCGGATTGGTATTGGCTCTTTCCTTGCCCAGCTGGGCGCAGGTCAAAGAGCTCCAACAGACCATCAAGGTTGCCGGTACCGTGGAGGCGATCGATCAAGCGAATCGCGCCGTGACCGTCAAGACGGCCGATGGCAAGTTCGTGTCGATTCTCGTGCCCGAGAGCGCGAAGCGCTTTTCCGAACTCAAGGTCGGGGACAAGGTGTCGGTGACGTATAACAACGACGTCATGGTGCGACTGAAGCCCCCGGGCGAGGCGGCCGTTGATACCGCTAAAGGGACCTCCACGATGGGGCAGGAAGCTCGGCCTGGGGGCACGTCATCTGTGGAGAGGACGATGACCGCGAGCATCTCCGCCATCGACAAGAGCACGTCGTCGATCACCTACGTCGGTCCGAAGGGATGGAAATACAGCCGGCACGTCGTGGATCCAAAGGTGCTCGATCAGGTGAAGGTTGGCGACCAAGTTGACATCACCTGGAACACGGACATCACGATCACGGTGGAGTAACTCTATTGAGACTAGCGGAAGCCCCCCGCCGTTGTTCATAGCTGGTGTTGCGGGCTGCAATGCATTCTCACCCGGGGTCGTCCTCTGGAGTTCTGGAGTCTTCGACAACCCCGTTCTCATGATGAGGATCCCGGGTGATCTTCAACCCCAGTCCCTAAACAACGTGTCCGGAAGCAACATCTAGAAGGCAAAGCGTCGGCTTCCTCGCCTTCAACCCGGCGCTCGCAGCGCCGGTAGCCAATCGCTCGACCGCTCGTGCGTTTCGGCCGGCGGAGTCACCGGAAGAATGGCTCTACGTCGCGAGCCGTGCGTGCGTGAGGGAAGGGAGCTCCTTTCGCACCCGGCGCAAGTAGTCGAGGTCGATCTCCGCCAAAATCACGGTCTCGCCTTCGCTCGCCCTCGCGACGACGGTGCCCCAGGGATCGACGATGATCGACCCGCCGTAATCACGGTACCCGTTCGGGCTGGTGCCATATTGATCGGGCGCGACGACGTAGCACTGATTCTCGATGGCTCGCGCGCGAACCAGCGGCTCCCAATGCGCGGCGCCCGTCGGGAACGTGAATGCCGAGGGAATGGAGAGGATCTCGGCGCCGGCCTTGACCAGCCGTCGGTAGAGCTCCGGGAACCGCAGATCGTAGCAGACGGAGAGACCGATCGCGCCGATCGCGGTTCGCGCCACCACGACGTCGGTACCCGGCTTACGCGCCTCGGACTCCCGTGCGGACACTTGTCCGGGGATCTCGACGTCGAACAGATGGATCTTGCGATATTGCGCGACGAGATCGCCGTTCGGTGCGAACAGCAGCGCGGTGTTGTAGCAACGCCGATCGCCCTCGATGCGCTCGGTGAGCGATCCCGCCTGCAGATGGATCACCAGCTCGCGGGCCAGCGCGGACAGCCGTTCCGTCGTTGGACCGGGGATCGAGTCGGCGTTCTCGGCCTCCGCGCCGCGTGCGCCCCGCCAGCTGAACACTTCCGGCAGCACGATGAGCCCCGCACCACGGCTCGCAGCGATCCGGACCAGCGCGTCGGCACGATCGAGATTGGCTCGCTTGTCCGAGCCCGAAGACATCTGAATGGCCGCTGCGGTCAGCATCGACGTCGGTCCTCTACGGCGCTTCATCACATCGGATTGCGACGCGCCCGGCAAGCGTGCTCAGCGCCGAACGAGTTCGAGAAGCGGTTCGTGGAGAAGGCCGTTGGAGGCGATCACGCCCGTGAGCTTGGGATTCGCGCGGTTGTAGCGCAGCGGCCGCCCCGCCAGATCGGTCACCCGGCCTCCGGCGCATTCGACGATGCAGGCGGACGAGCAGACGTCCCACTCGTTCTTCGGCGTCAGCGAGAACGTCGCGTCCGCTTGGCCCGTCGCGATGAGTGAGAGCTTGTACGCCACCGAGCCGCACACGTCGATGCGGAAGCGTCCGCGGAAGCCGTCCCATTCGCCGCGCTCGGTCTCCGAACGGCTCGCGAGCAACATGGCGCGCGTCAGCTCGGCGACCTCGCTGACGCGAATCGGCGTGCCGTTGCACGTCGCGCCGACCCCGCGAGCCGCCGCGAACATCTCCTCTCGGATCGGGTTGTAGGTCACGCCGACGATCGGCACGCCGTCCTCGACGAGCGCGACGCAGACGGCGAGCTCGGGAATCGTCCGCATGAACTCCTTGGTGCCGTCGAGCGGGTCGACGATCCACACCCTTCGCTTGGCGAGCCGGTCCGCGGTGTCGCGGGATTCCTCGGAAAGCCAGCCATCGTGGGGAAACGCGCGGCGGATCGCGCGGCGAAGCGCCTCGTTGGCGCGCGTGTCCGCCGCAGTGAGGGGACTATCGCCGCGGTCGCCTTTCTCGACCGCCGGCAAGCCGGTTCCGTAGAGGGAGCGCACGATCCCTCCGGCTTCGCGAGCTGCCCCGATCGCGAGGTCGAGCTCCGTCACGGCGCCTTCCGCAACACCTTCCGGTACTCGACGGCGAGGGACTCGAGGATCTCTTCGCGCCGGTCGTAGAGCCGCTTCGGCTTCAGAGCCGGCCGCGTGGAGAGCGCGTAGGCCGCGAGAATCGGCAGCGCAATCGTCGTGTCCGCGTAGCACACGACGGAATCGGGCAGCTTTTCGGGATCCACCTTCCCCCAAGACACGGCTTCGCCGGGGGTGGCGCCGGAGAGCCCGCCCGTGTCGGGTCGAGCGTCGGTGATCTGCAGGAAATAGTCGTGGCCTCTCTCGGCGATGCCGAGCACTTCTTGGATCTGCGGCTCGGTCTGCAGCACGAAGTTCTTGGGTGAGCCGCCCCCCAGCATCACCACTCCACTGCGGCGGCCGTGCCGCTTGGTGTCGTAGACGATCGCCGCGGTCTCGTTGACGTCGACGTTCGGGTCGAGCACGAGCTGATTCCCGGTGAGCGCCAAGGCGGCTACGTTCATGCCGATCGAGCTGTCGCCGGGCGAAGACGTGTAGATCGGCACGCCGTACTCGTACGCCGCCGACAACAGCGACTTCCGGCGCTGCTGGAGCAGGCGCTCGCGCTCGCTCACGTAGCGTCCGATGCGATGGTGAAACTCCGCCGTACCCATCGGCCGCTGGAACTCGGGGGCGGCGATCACCTCGCGGAAGAATGCATCGGTCTCGAGCAAGACACTGTAGTCGAAGAAGATGTCGTAGATGCGGACGACCCCTTCCTCGCGGAGCTCGACGTCGTTCGCCTGCCACGTCCCTTGGTGAAGATCGAGCCCGATGCCAAAGTGCGTGTCGTGATAGAGGTTGGCGCCCGTCGAAACGATCCAGTCGACGAAGCCGGCTTCGATCAAGGGGATCAGCGCCGACATGCCGAGGCCCGCCGGCGTGAGCGCGCCCGTGAGGCTCATGCCGACCGTCACGTCGTCGGCGAGCATCTTGCGAGCGAAGAGTTGGCACGCCTCCCGAAGCCGCGCGCCGTTGTAGGCGAGCAGCGTGCCATCGACGAGGTCGACGAGTGATATGCCTGCGGTGATCCGCTTGGGCTCGATCTTCGGTCGGTTGAGATGTCGGCTTTTCGACTGCATCGAGCGCCCTCCGCGTCGCGCGGCCGAACCTAACAAAAGCGCGTCGGGCAGGCGAGTATCCCCGGCGTGGCGTTTTGCGTTATAGGCGCGTCGTCGTGAGACGCCGCCTGCTCGTCTTCTTCGCGACCGGGGCCTACTTGGGCTTCGCGCCCATCGCGTCCGGTACGGTCGGCACGCTCGCCGGCGTGGCTCTATACCCGGCCTTCGACTCCCTTCGCGAGCGATCGCTCGGGCTCTATCTGGTCACGTTTTGCGGCCTGGTCGCGGCGGCGATCGTCATTGCCGGCGAAGCGGAGGCTCTCTTCGGCGAGAAGGACAGCGGCAAGATCACGATCGACGAGGTCGCCGGCTACATCGCGGCGACGCTCTTCCTGCGACCGTCCCTCGGCGTCATCGCCGCGAGCTTCCTGCTGTTCCGAGCCTTCGACGTCGCCAAGCTCTGGCCGGCGAGCTATTTCGATCGCGAGGTGCCGGGTGGCCCGGGAGTCGTGCTCGACGACGTGATCTCGGGCCTCTACGCGAACCTCGCGCTGCGCGTGCTCGCGTGGCTCGGCGGTGTCACGTTGTGACTCCCGGCCCACGTATCCGTCATTTGCCGAAGATCGAGCCTCGCCTGCGCAGATAGCGCTCGACCGGTGGCGGCAACCAATCGGAAGCCCGATCGCCGCGCGCGAGCCGCTCGCGAACGGCGGTAGCCGAGACGTCCCGTACCTCGGGGTCGAGATCGAGCCATTCGATGCGGCGGGCGAAGGAGCGCGCGGGCGGCTTCTCGAGAAGTCGCTGCAGCGCGGCGCGATCGAGAGATCCGCGGCCCGCCACCAGCAGCCCGGCGCGCTCGAACAGCGCGCCGAGCGCGCGATCGCGATCGAGGTAGTAGCGCTCATCGAAAATCTGCTCGACCTTGTCCATGCCGACCACGAAAGCCAGCCGTTCGATCTCGGGGAACGAGCGATGCAAGGCCTCGGCCTGCTCTGCGTAGAGGCCGCGGTTCACCAGCACCACGCCGCAACCCGGCTCCGTCGCCGCGATCTGGGCGAGAAGGTGAAGGCGCTCCTCCAGCCGCAGGCCTGATTGGGGCTTGTCGAGCGTCACGGTGCCGAGCGAGAAGAGCACGTTTTCGAAGCCGTGGCGTCGCGCGCTCCGTGCGAGAGCGACGTGGCCTCGCGTCGGCGGATTGTAAGCGCCGGGAACGACCGCAAGCGAGCCCGAGGGCGCGCCGGGTGTCAGCAGGCGCGCGGCAGGCTCTGCGCGGGTCGCGATCTCCGCGATCGCGGCCCGCCAGGTCGCGGGCGTCGCGCGCTCGGAGACCGATTTCGAAGCTCCTCCGGGCTTGCGTCGATGGCTCGCCCGGCTCGTCACTCTTGGTGGAATCGCCGAAACCGCGTCGCCTTGTCAAACGGGGGATGCTCGCTTGCCTGCGTGCGGGCATGCCCCTAAGATCGGACCCGGGGGAATCGTGATCGAGAAGGCCATCATCCTTTCCACGGGCGACGAGCTCACTTCCGGCCTCACCGTAGACACCAACTCGAATTTCCTCGCCGACAAGCTGTTCGAGATCGGAGTCGATCTCGTGGCGGTAATCACCGTCGGCGACGACGCAGAGCGGATTCGCTGGGCGTTCACCAGTGGCCTCGATCGCGCCGACCTGGTGATCGCGACCGGAGGCCTCGGGCCGACGGCGGACGACCTCACCACCGAAACGGTCGCGGCGGTACTGGGCCGCAAGGTGTTTTTCGACGAGGGATCCGCCGAGCACATCCGCGCGTTGTTCCGCTCCATCGGGCGCACCATGCCCGAAAACAATCTGCGTCAAGCGCACTTTCCGGAGGGCGCCGTCATCCTAGCGAATCCGCTCGGCACCGCGCCCGGATACCGGGTCGAGGTGGACTGGCGCGGCCAGCGACGCTTCATCGTGGTCATGCCCGGGGTGCCGCGCGAGATGAAGCCGATGATGGAAAACACGGTACTGCCATGGGTCCGGAGCCTAGACCAGAGCGGGCGGGTCTATCGCAGCCGCAGCTTCCAGACGTTCGGCGCTAGCGAATCGGCGCTGGACGAAATGATGAAAGGAGCGATCGCCCCTGGCGAGGGCCGGCTCTCGTTTCGTGCCGCGTTTCCGCAGATCAGCGTGCGGGTCACCGCGCACGGCCTGCCCGGGGACGTGGACGAGGCGCTCGCCCACCTCGGCGAGAAGGTACGCGCTCGCATCGCGGACTACGTGTTCGGCGAGGGCGCCGCGACCATGGAGGGAGTGGTCACGGACCTGTTGCGTGCGCGTGGCTGGACGCTGGCCACCGCGGAATCGATGACTGGGGGATTGGTGGCCGAACGGCTGACGAACGTGCCTGGCAGCTCGCAGGTGTTCGGCGGCGGGTTCGTCGCCTACACGCTCGCGACGAAGGAGTCGATGCTCGGCGTGCGGCGCGAAACGCTCGAGCGGGACGGCGCCGTGAGCGAGGAGACGGTGAAGGAGATGGCCGCCGGCGCTCGTGGCGCGTGCGGAACGGACGTTGCCGTCTCGGTCACCGGGATCGCGGGGCCGGACGGCGGCACGCCCGAAACGCCGATCGGCACCGCGTACGTGGGCCTCGCCGCCGCGGGCGTCTCGGTCGCGCGCAAGTATCAGCTCTGGGGCACGCGCGATTGGATTCGCTTGCTCGCCTCGCAGATCGCGCTCGACTGGGTCCGCCGCCTTGCGCTCGGACGCCGCCCGGAAGAATCGTTGCTGATTCGCAAGTAGCGTCGAC
>JBEVNX010000058.1:0-6802 GCA_040507895.1 Binatia bacterium
AACGGCTGCGCTCTTTGAATGGGCGCCCGGTTTGCCCTGGCAGGGCAACAAGGCGTCACCGAAGAGCTGATCGCGGAGATCCCGCAGTATCGAGAGAGCAAGCTGCTGACGGATCGCGAGAAGGCGGCCATCCACTACGCCGAGATTCTCGCCGGTGACCATCGGTCGGCATCGACCGAGCTCTTCGACGAGCTGCGTCGTTACTTCACCGAGCCGGAGATCCTCGACCTCGGCTGGCGCATCGTGACGTTCGTCGGCTACGGGCGGTTCATTCACGTGCTCGATCTCGAGGTCGGGAAGACTTGCTCGTTACAGAAGCGGGCGGCGGGCTTTTAACCAACGCCGCGTGCGGCCTCAGGGGCTGATCTCGACCTTCGGGAAGCGGGCGATCTCTTCGTCGCTGAGGCATCGCCCTTGCCGTACGACGTAGCCGCGGGGGCACGTCCAGTTGCCGATCCCGGCCTGATACGGCTTGGGTCGCTGCGCTTCGCGCTCCGCGTGGTCGAACTCTTTGGCGACCTGTTCCATCAGCGCGCGGCGGCGCGCCGCCTCCTCGGCCGCGCTCCGGTCGTCTCTCGCCTTCTTCGCCGGGGTGGATGCGCTTCCGCGCCGCTCCGCATCGACGGCCGCCGCCAATTCGTCGAGGCGGCCCGCATAGAACAGCTCCGCCTTGTTGAGCGCCTTCGCGGCCACTGCCCACAAGGAGTGGATCGCGGCGTCGGCCTGGATGGTCCCTCGCGCATCGACGGGGATCTCGTAGCGGGAGACGAGCGGCTGCACGCTCGGCGCATCCTTCGCTAGGGCATCCGTATACTGCACTTCGAGCTTCTCCCGCCACAGCGTCAGGCTGTCTCCGTACGCCAGGCCGGCTCGCGCATAGAGGAGTAGGAGCGCGCGCTCCTCGTCGGATTGGGCAATCTCCTGCCCGGCCAGGAGCTCTGCGGCGAGCTGCCGGGCGAGTTCGCCGAAGCGATCGTACGTCACGTTACGCGCCGCGGCGACTTTCATCGCCGAGGCGGCGCTACGCAGCGCCCGGAATTTTTGAGCGTCGATCGCGTGGACGTCGGCCGCGAGGGTCACCGCCAGAAGGCCGAGCGCCGATGCGCGAGAAAGCGTCGGGTGAGGCCGATGGTCGCGTTTCACGTTGCGCCCCGCAGCCAGTTTGCGGGGGTCCCGCCGCCGCAGTCAAGGCGCGGCCGGCCGGTCCTCGCTCAACCGACCAGCCGATCGAGCTCCGGCTTGACGGCGAGGATCGCCTCGAGGTGCTCGTCGAGCGAGCGGCCGGGATCGGCCATGCGATTGAAGCCGATGCTGAAGCGGTCGAAGCCGAGCTCGACCGCGCGAGCGACCTCCCGCTGCCAGCCATCACCGAGATAGACGCGCCCGTGGATCGGTAGCGAGGCGGGATCGCGTCCCTCTTCCGCGGCGATGCGTCTCAAGCGCTTGGTCCCGGTGGTGACGTCGTCGGCGTCGAGCCCGGGGAGCAGCAACGGCATCCAGCCGTCCGCCTTGCGGACGACGCGCCGCAGCGCCGCCTCGGAGGCGCCGCTGCCGATCCAGATCGGGATCGGCCGGGGCGGAAGCGGATTAATGCCGACTCGATCGAGCCGGTGATAACGCCCCTCGAACGTGACGAGCGGCCGCGTCCAGAGGAGCCGCATCACGTCGATCTGCTCTTCCAGCCGCCGGCTGCGATCGGCGAAGGCGAAGCCAAGGCTCTCGTACTCGGCCCGATTCCAGCCGATCCCGACCGCGAGGTCGAGCCGCCCGCCGCTCAGCAAGTCGAGAGTGGCGATCTGCTTCGCGGCCAGCGCCGTCTCGCGCTGCGGCAGCAGCAGCACGCTGGTGACGAAGCGAAGCCGCTTGGTCGCCGCAGCCAGATGACCGAAGAGAACGAGGATCTCGTGAAAGACGTGCTCCGACGTGTACGGCGCGCTCGGAAAGCTGCCGAAGGGTCCCGGTCCGAGCCGCGCGGGCGACGCGCCGAGCACGTGGTCGTAGGCCATGAGATGGTCGAAGCCGGCGGCCTCGACGGCGCGCGCGAAGCCCCGGATGCCCAGAGGATCCGTGCCGCTGTCCGCTTGCGAGAAGACCACGCCGATCTTCATGGAGGTCACTCCGCCGATGGCCGTCACTGCCCTCGGGAGATCTCGCCAAAAAGCGGGGGGGCCGTGAGCTTCAGCTCTCGCCGCAGCCGAACGCGCTGCTGGTCGCGGATCGCCGCCTCGATCTCCTCGGCTCGGCCATCCGGCAGTCTCCCGCGATTCTCGTCCGCCCACCGCAGCACCTCGCAGAGGTACTGATCGAGGCGATCGCGCATCGGCTCGACGTCGGCTGCCGTGGGCCGCGGCGGCAAGGCGGTGTCGGAGGGTGCGGCCGGCGCCGCGGGCACGGCGCGGTCGGTGAGCGCCGCGATGCGCGCCACGAGCGCGAGCTGCTGCGCCACGTCGTCCTGCAGCGGCCCGAGCGCCCACTCGACGCGCGGCTTCAAGTTCCGCAGCATGTCGAGCGCGCCGTACGCTTGGCTCCGCGCGGACTCGTCCTGGATTTTCGGGATCACCCTCGACTGCAGCGCGTCGATGACGCCGTCGAAGATGCGCTCCAGAGAATTCGTCATGTCTTGCCCTCGATCGTCGCCTCGATCTGCAGAATGAGGCGCGGCAGATGAACGCCTAACGCCGCCAGTCGCAGGTCCTTGAAGCGGCCGTCCTCGAAGCAGCGAGCCGCGCCGACGTGGATCACGGCGAGCTTGAAGGTACCGAACGCCTCGTAAAAGGTGACCGCGGCGGGAGACACGGGGATGCCGCTCAGCTTCTCGTAGCGCTCGTACAAGCGCGGGCGCTCGATGAGATGGCACATATAGGGCGAGCGTCCGCGAAAGCTCCGCATACAGACCCACCCGAGGTCCTCGAGCGGATCGCCGAGGTGTACGAGCTCCCAGTCCAGAATCGCGGTGATCCGGCCCTCGCTCTCGAGGAAGTTCCCGGTGCGGTAGTCGCCGTGCACCAGGCTGACGCGTGGAGCGACGGGACGGTGCGCCTTCAGCCAGGAGATCGCCCATTCGAGCATCGGGTACGGCCGGAACGCCCAGCGCTCGAGGAGCTTCTCCCAGGATGCGATCTCGCGCGTCGCGGCCGACGCTTCGTCCACGCCCCGGCCGAGCGTCTCGAGCGGCGTGCCGCGCCATTCGAAGCGATGGATCGCCGCGAGCGCCGCCACGAACTGCTCGGCCAACGCCTCGCGCGTGGCCGCCGGGAACGCCTCGCGTCCCTCCGCGACCCACGGTAGGGGAGCTTCGCCCTTGACCTTCTCGCAGATGAAGAACGGAGCGCCGAACGCGTCGAGCTCCTCGCTGTACCAGTAGGCGCGAGGGACGGGCACCGCCGAGCCCTCTAGCGCCTTGAGCGCGGCGAACTGCGGGAACGCGTGATACGGCGCGAACAGGCCCTTGGGCGGACCGAGTCGCAGGATCAGGTTTTCGCGCCGAGGGCCGGTCGAGTCACGCCATGCGGCCTCGAACCCGTAGGTGATCCACGAGAACCCCACGGTGTAGCGACGCAGGCCGCTCACCGCGACCTCGCTTCCCGTCTGCCGGCGCAGGAACTCCGCGAGGTTCTTGGCGACGGCTTCGCCGTCGAGAGCCGACGACTCCACTCTAGTGGCCCGTAGCGGACGCAACCCCAGCGGAGTCGGGGAGGCTCGCCGCCGTGGCCGGCGACGAGTCCGCACCGAGACGATCCTCGCCGACTCCGCTGTCACTTGCGTTTCGGTCGGCGCGAGCCACTAGATGCCGGAGGCGACTTCGTAGATGCCGAGACCGCTCCCGCTCTCCGACTCGAGGCGGCAGAGGTGATCGTTCAAGCCCGCGACCTCGGCCAAGAGCGCGCGATCGCCCGTCGACCAACGTTCGCCTTCGCAGACCAGCGAGCCGCGCGGCATGCCCTGAGAGAGGCCGCGCCAGCCGCCGTAGAGACCGCCGCGAAGATAGATGGTCGCCGCCGGCGCTCGCGCCGCGAGCTCGATCGCACCGCCGCTCTCGGTGCGGAGTGAAGCACGGGCCCCGCGGAATCGGCCGCGCTCGTCCCAGTCGAGGACCCGCTCGACTGCCGTGACCTTCACGTCGCCCTTCGGCCCGGACAAGCCGGCGCCCAGGAAGTGCGGGCCGCGGCTGCCACCTCCGGACAGCAGGTAGAAGACGGCGCGGTCGCCGACCCGCCCGAGTACCCAGTCATGCTTCCCCGCGGTCGGCGAGGGAGCCTCTTTCGGGGGCTCCGCGCCGGCGCCGGGACGGATTCCCCACGAGCGGTCGCGAACACCGAACCACGAATCGGGGGCGAGCTCGCGGACGGTGCCGTCGATGACCAGTCGCCCCTGGACCCGGCCCACCTGCACGAAGTGAGACCAGTCGAGGAGTGCGCCCGTCTTGCGCGAGCGCCGCTGCATGTGCCCGGCGTCGATGGGCGCGATGTCGCCATCGAACTCGAAATCGTAGGAGAAGCCGGCTTCGTTCTCGCCGAGCCGGAGCCGCCAGCGGCGCAGCGGCTCGCCGATCTCCGCCGACAGCGGCCCGGCTTCGAGCCGTCGTTCGTCAGCGGTCGCCTCACGCGAAGCGCGGAAGTTTCGCTGCCCGCCTGGCTCGACGAGGATCGCGAAGCCGTCGATGACGCCGGCTTGCGGATAGCGGCCCATGCCGAGCGACAGCGTCACGTCGGCACCGGCCGAGTGGACGTTCATGTAGAAGCGGTCGAACCAGCCAGCGTCGCCCGTGAGAGGTCGGTGGGAAAACAGATCGTCGACTGCGCTCGGCATGGTCACCTCCTCTGCGGGGCTCGCGCCTCGCGCTCGACCTTTTCCGCTTCGGTCGCGCCGAGATGCTCGAGGAAGAACTCGGTCGCGTGACGGATGGACACCGAAAGCCCCGGCTCCGAGTAGAGGCCGAGCTGATCGAAGGGCAGGAAGTCGAGCCGCTTCGGCTCGCGCGCTCGCTCGTAGGCCTCGGCAACCGCCGCTGCCGGGTGGACGACGTCGTAGCCGGCGGTGGTGACGATCAACAGAGGCCGCGGCGTGATGCGATCGACGAACGAGATCGGCGTCCACTCGAGGATCCGCTCGACCGATTCGAGCGTCATCGTCTCCTCCCAGGTCTTGAGCTGCGCCTTGGCGCCCGCGAAGAACGCGACGACCGACTGATCCGAGGCGAGCCCGCAAAGCTCGCCCGGCCGGCCGCCGACCGGGATGCGCCGGCTCTTCTCGCCTTTGTAACGGCGCTCGCGGTCCTCCTCGAGAGCGACGAGCAGCTCGTGGAACTGATCCTCGCTGCGCAGGAGCTTCATCCAGCGATAGCCGTCGACGACCGGCACTTGCGAGACCACGGCCTTGATGCGTCGGTCGACCGCGCCGACGAACAGCACCAGCCCGCCCGCGAAGCTCGTGCCCCAGATGCCAATGCGGTCGGCGTCGACCTCCGGCCGTGACTGCAGGTAGCTCACCGCGTTGCGGTAGTCTTCCGCCTCGCTCATCGGGAACAGTTGAGCGCGCGGCTCTCCCTCCGAGCGGCCGAAAGTCCGGTAGTCGATCGCCAGCGTCACGAACCCGGCGCGAGCGAACGCGCGACCGTGCTCGACGAGCGCTTCCTTGACCACGGAGAAACCGTGGCCGATCACCAGGCCCGGCCGCTTCGACCCCGAGCGGAGATCGTCGGGCAGATAGAGATCCGCAGCGCATTTCAGCCCGCCGCTACGAAAGAAGATCTCGGAATCCATGGTCACCACCTCCTGAGCGTCTGGCTTCGTGAAACAGCATCCGCCCGCTTATCATGGGTAGGCGGGGCGCGAACACCGCTTTTTGCCTGCCCGGCGCCTTGGCCGCGAACCTTTCGGAGCGCCTCCGCATGGCCTCGTTCTGACAGGGTCGAGGAGGGCCGACCAGCCGCTGTTTTCGACGGCGCTGTCCGTGCTTACTCCTCTTCGACGTCGTATTGCCGGCGTCTTTCATTGCGACCGCCCGAGGGCGGGGTGTCCATCCCCTCGGGGCGATCGGAGATGGCCTCGGTGCAAGATGGCGAGAGGTCCTCGGCGTGCTGCTTCAGGCAATCGACGATCGCTTCACGTCGCGCGTTGCTGGGCAGGCTCGAGCAGTAAGTGGAGAACTCCTGCTTGCATGCTTCGCCGATCCACGGGCGCTTGTACGACGGTGCACCCGGGCGAGGAAATCGCCGCACGTCACGGGGCGCAGCGAATGCCGTCCCGCCGTGACCGAGCAGGAACACGAGAGCGACCAGCGTGGTGGTCTTCCTCGTCGAAATCGCCCGCATCGGGTTGCGTTTCCTCGGACGTGGAGCATCAAGGAAAAGTCAATGGATACCAAGGCGCACTGCCGGCACAAGCAACCATTTGCCGTCGCCGCGCGTCCAAATATTCGATCGTCGAGACGGGGGCATGGGTAGACACAGGCCAGCGTATCTGCTCGCCGCGGCGCTCTGCGCTTGCGCCGCCTTTGCGTGCGGCAGCGGCAGCAGCGCTCCATGTACCAGTCCGCCGGCGATCGCCGGCGACTGGTCCGGCACGATCGCTAACGACGAGGCGGGAGGCGGAAGGCTAACGATCAGCTTCGACCAGGCGTCGTGCAGTCTCGGCGGCACGTGGCGCGCCCAATACGTAGACCCGGCGGACGACGGCAGCGGCAACGTGCAGGGGACCGCGGACGCATCCGGTATCTCGTTCGATCTGCTCACTCCGTCGGCCAGCGCCTGCGGCTACCGCGCGACGGCCTCGCTCAGCGATCCGGACGAGATGACCGGACA
>JBEVNX010000060.1:0-10683 GCA_040507895.1 Binatia bacterium
GCCGGCGTCGGCGCCGGGACGAACTTCCTGCTCGCGGAGGGCCGCACCCGCTTCTTCTATCCGTTCTACAAAAGCCAGACGTGGGGTACGTTCGTCGCCTCCACCGGCGGACGCGTCGGCTGGGGACTAGGCCAGGAGGCCCGCAGCGGTGAGGACATCCCGCTCTTCGAGCGCTTCTTCCCCGGCGGCATCAATTCGGTGCGCGGTTACGAGGCGCGCTCGCTCGGCCCGCGCGAGCCCGTCTTCGACGCGTTCACGGGGGAAATCGTCGATACGTCGCCGGTCGGCGGTAGCATTCAGCTCATCAACAACAACGAGATCATCTACCCGATCGTCGAATCGATCGGGCTTCGCGGCGTCCTGTTCTTCGACCTCGGCAACGCCTGGGCCCACGATCAGGGCTTCGACCTGAGCGACCTGCAATACGCGGTGGGATGGGGCGTTCGTTGGCTCTCGCCGGTCGGGCCGCTCCGCCTCGAGATCGGCTATCCGCTGAACAAGAGGCCGCAAGACCAAAGCAGCGTCTTCCAGTTCGCGTTCGGCGCGCCGCTCTAGGACCACATGATTGGAGAGGAGATTGGAATGAAGCGATCGATCGTCATTCTCGCGGCCCTGCTGGTCGCCGTCCCCGCGGTGCGGGCCGATGAATTCAAGCTCGGCACCGTCGACTTGCAGCGCGCACTCAACGAGTGCGATGCGGGAAAAACAGCCAAGGAGCACTTCAAGACTCAGGTCGACAAGCTTCAGGCCGAGCTGGCGAAGCAAAAGGGCGACATCGAGAAGATCAAGGGCGAGGTCGAAAAGAAGGGCATGGTGCTGAAGGACGAGGAGCGCAAGAACGTCGAGCGCGACTACCAGAAGCGCCTGCGGGACTTCCAGCGCATGTACAAGGACTCCCAGGCCGAGCTGCAGCAGCGGGACAACGAGCTCACCGGGGAGATCCTGCGCGAGCTCCAGGAGGTGATCGCGGAATGGGGCGCCAAGCAGAGCTTCACCTTGGTCCTGGAAGCTTCGAACACGGGCGCCGTGCTCTACAACTCTCGCGCGGTCGACATCACCGAGCAGGTGATCCAGGAGTACAACACCAAGCGAAAGGAGGGCGCCTTCAAGAAGAAGTGAGGGCGCCCGCCTGAACGATGGTACTCGAGTACCGCGACATCGTCCGCCGCCTGCCGCACCGCTATCCGTTCTTGCTGGTGGATCGCGTGGTCGAGCTCGTGGACGGCGAGCGCGTGGTCGCCGTCAAGAGCGTGAGCTCCAACGAGCCCTTCTTCGCAGGACACTTCCCGGGCCGCCCGATCATGCCGGGCGTGCTGATTTGCGAGGCGTTGGTGCAGGCCGGCGGGCTCCTGGCCTGCTGCTCGACCGACGGCGTCCCGGAAGGGCGCGGGGTCATCCTAGTCGGCCTGGAGCGCGTGCGTTTTCGCCGGCCGGTGGTGCCGGGGGATCAGCTCCGGCTCGAGGTCGAGCTCGTGAACAAGCATCGGCCGCTGTGGAAGCTCCGGGGACGAGGGGTGGTCGACGGCAAGATCGTCGCGGAGGGGGAATTCTTGACCATGGAGGTCGACGTCGCGGAGATGGGGCTGTGACGAGCTGCATCCATCCGACCGCGGTGGTGGCGCCGGGCGCCAAGCTCGCCGATGGGGTCGAGGTGGCCCCCTACGCGGTGATCGGCCCCCACGTCGAGATCGGCGTCGGCACGAAGGTCGGTGCACACGCCGTGATCGAAGGGCGGACGACGATCGGCCGGAACAACCGCATCTTTCAGTTCGCCGCCATCGGTGCGATCCCGCAGGACCTCAAGTATCGCGGCGAGCCCACGCGGCTGGTGATCGGCGACGAGAACCAGATCCGCGAGTTCGCCACCCTGCACATCGGCACCGAGGGCGGCGGCGGCACGACCCAGATCGGCAACCGCAACCTGTTCATGAACTTCTCGCACGTCGCGCACGACTGCCGCATCGGAGACCGCGTGGTGCTCGCCAACTGCGCAACGCTTGCCGGGCATGTCAGCGTGGAGGACTTCGTCATCGTCGGTGGCCTTGCGGGGGTTCACCAGTTCGTGAGGCTCGGCGAATCCTCGCTGCTCGCCGCCGGTGCGATCGTGGTCCAGGACGTGCCGCCCTTCTGCGTGGTCCAGGGGGACCGAGCGGGGTTGGTCGGGCTGAACATCGAAGGTCTGAGGCGCCGAGCGTTCGCGGGCGACGAACTGCGCGCCCTCCGTGTCGCCTATCGCATGCTCTTCCGCTCTGGGCTGACTACCAAGGAAGCGATCTGCAAGATACGGGAGGAGTCGGCGCCGAGCACGGCAGTCGAGCACCTCTTCACGTTCGTGGAGAGTTCGAAGCGCGGCCTTTGTCGGTTGCGCGGCGAGGCGGGAGACGACGCCGACCCCGAATCGTGACGGAGACCATCGGGCTCATCGCCGGCAACGGGCGCTTTCCGCTGATCTTTGCCGAGATCGCGAAGCGAGAGGGCGTCCGTGTGGTCGCCGTCGCGCACCGCGGCGAGACCGACGAGGCGATCGACGGGGTCGCCGACGCGGTCACCTGGGTGCGCGTCGGCGAACTCGGTAAGATGATCCGCGCGTTTCGCGACGGCGGGGTGCGCCGCGCGGTGATGGCCGGCGGGTTGTCGAAAGCGAGCGTGTTCCGCGGCGGGCTGCCGGATCTTCGCGGCGCCATGTTCCTGGCGCGCATGCGCAGCTTCCGCGACGACGCCTTGTTGCGCGCCGTCGCCGCCGAGTTCGAAAGCGACGGGATCGCGATCGTCCCGTCCACCACGTTCTTGTCGAGCATCGTCGTCCACGACGGCGTGCTCGGCCGGCATTCCCCTCGCCGGCGGCAATGGTCGGACATCGCGTACGGATTTCGTCTCGCCAAGGAAGTAGGGCGCTTCGACGTCGGCCAGAGCGTGGTGATCAAGGGCGGCGTCGCGCTGGCGGTCGAGGGCATGGAGGGCACGGATCCTTGCATCCGGCGTGGCGCGGAGCTCGGCCACGGCGAAGTGGTGGTGGTCAAGGTGTCCAAGCCCGGGCAGGATCTCCGCTTCGACGTCCCCGCAGTCGGCCCGCGCACGATCGAAACCATGGCGGCCACCCGCGCGCACGTGCTCGCACTCGAGGCGGAGCGGACGATCCTGCTCGACCGTGACGAGCTCGTCGAGCGCGCGGACCGTGCCGGCATCGTGGTCGTCGGCGTCAGCGAGGCGACACTCGCGGAGCGCGCGGAATGACGATCCGGGCGGCGGTCGTCGGCGTCGGCTACCTCGGTTGCTTCCATGCGGAGAAGTACGCGGCTGCTCCGGACGTGGACCTCGCCGGCGTGGTGGACAGCGATCCCGCCCGGGCCGCCGAGGCCGGCGCGCGTTTCGGCTGTCGTGTCTATCGCGACGTGTCGGAGCTCCGCGGGGCCGTCGATTGCGCGAGCGTGGCGGTGCCGACGCCGTTCCATCGCGACGTCGGTGCGCGGCTTCTCGAGGCCGGCATCGACGTGCTGGTCGAAAAGCCGATCGCCGCCACGCTCGACGAAGCCCGCGAACTCGTGCGCATCGCCGAGGAGCGCGGCCGGATCCTGCAGGTCGGCCACCTCGAGCGGTTCAACCCGGCGATCCGCGCGCTCGCCGATTTGCTGACGCGGCCGCGATTTGTCGAGTGCCACCGGCTGGCGCCGTTCGTCGAGCGCGGCACCGACGTCGACGTCGTGCTCGACCTCATGATCCACGACCTCGACGTGATCCTCAGCATGATGACGAGCCCGGTGGCCGCCGTCGAGGCCGTGGGGGTCCCGGTGATCACCGGCTCGCCGGACATCGCCAATGCCCGCATTCGCTTCGCGGACGGAGCGATTGCCAACGTCACCGCGAGCCGCGTGTCGCTGAAGCGCGAGCGCAAGCTCCGCATCTTCCAACCCGACACCTACATCTCGCTCGACTACGGAGAGAAGCGCGTGCGCATCTGCCGTCGCGGCGAGGCGCCGCCGAGCGGGCTCCCGCCGATCGAGGTCGAGGAGCGCGTGGTGGAGGGCGACGATGCGCTCGCGGAGGAGATCCGAGCGTTCGTCGAGGCTGTTCGGACGCGGCAGGCACCGCTGGTGAGCGGGCGCGAAGGCCTGCGCGCCGTGGAGCTCGCCTACCAGATTCTCGCGTGCGTCGAGGAGGAGCTTCGCCGGTCGGGGTGAGCGTGGCAGAGGGGTCGAGTTCCGTGATGCGGCCGGCACCGGCGCGAGCGCTGCTCGTGGCCGGCGAGGCCTCGGGCGATCTCCACGCAGCCGGGCTGGTCGCCGCCTTGCGCCGGCGCTTGCCACAAATCGCCATCCACGGCATCGCGGGCCGCGAAGCGCGCGGCGCCGGGATGACCACCCTCGTCGACATCGCCGAGATCGCCACGCTAGGCCTGACGGAGGTGGCCGAGAAGGGGCCCGCGCTGTGGCGGAGCTATCGGATGCTGCGCCGCGAGATCGTCGAGAGGCCGCCTGACGTGCTCGTGCTTATCGATTTCCCCGAGTTCAATCTCGCACTCGGGGCCGTGGCCAAGCGCCGGGGCGTTCCCGTCTTTTACTACGTGAGCCCGCAGGTGTGGGCTTGGCGCAGGAGCCGGGTCCGGAAGATCCTGCGCCGCGTCGATCGCCTCGCGGTACTGTTCCCATTCGAGCCTGCGGTCTACGGAAACTCCGACAAGGTGTCGTTCGTGGGTCATCCGCTGCTCGATCGCGTGCACGCGACCCGCGATCGCGAGGCGACGCTCGCCGCTCACGGCCTCGAGCCGGCCAAGCGGCTCGTCGTGCTGCTGCCGGGCAGCCGGCGTAGCGAGGTCGAGCGCATGTTGCCCGAAATGGTGGGCGCGGCGGAGCGACTCGCGACGCGCCATCCGCTGCAATTCGCCGTCGTCCTGGCGCCGACGCTCTCCCGGGAGCTCGTGGCGCCGCTAC
This sequence comes from Binatia bacterium, assembly GCA_040507895.1. Lineage (GTDB taxonomy): Bacteria > Desulfobacterota > Binatia > JACPRU01 > JACPRU01 > JBEVNX01. The sequence continues at coordinate 4,929 of JBEVNX010000060.1, forward strand.
TGGCCGGCCGGAGCGTGGTGCTTCCCTTGATCGAGCATGACCCCTATAACCTGATCGCCGCAGCGGATCTCGTCTTGACGGCCTCCGGCACGGCGACTCTCGAGGTCGCCCTGCTCGAGCGTCCGATGATCATCATGTACCGAGCTTCGCCTCTCACGTACCTGGCCGGACGCGCCCTGATTCGCGTGCCGTGGATCGGCATGCCGAACCTGATCGCCGGGCGCGCGATCGTGCCGGAGCTGATCCAGACGGAAGCGTCGGCGTCGAACATTGCGCGCGAAGCCGAGGCGATTTTGTCCGACCCGGCCCGACAGCGCGCGGTGCGAGCGGACCTCGCCGTCGTGCGCCAAGCGCTCGGGGCCCCCGGAGCGGCCGATCGCGCCGCCGAGCTGGTTCTGGCGCTCCTGAAGGAACGCGCGTGAAGACCTACCGCCGTCTCCTCCGCTACCTCCGGCCTTACGTCTGGCCCCGCTTCACGATCGCGGTGGTCGGCATGGTGCTCTACAGCTCGACCAACGGCGTGATGCCCTACCTCGTGCGCGGGGTCTTCGACGACGTCTTTCTCCACAAGCGGGAATGGGCGCTGCGGATGCTTCCCGTATTGATCATCGTCGTGTTCTTGTTCCGCGCCGCCATGGCGTTCAGCCAGAGCTACCTCATGGAATGGATCGGGCAGCGCGTGATCGCCGACGTGCGCAGCCAGTTGAACGCCCACTTTCTTCGTCTCTCGCTCTCCTTCTACAACCGCACGCCGACCGGCACACTGCTGGCGCGGATGACGAACGACGTGGAGTTGCTGCGCAGCGCGCTCACCGACGCAGTCGCCTCCGTGATGAAGGACTTCACGTCCTTGGTGGTGCTCGTCGTCGTAGCCTTCGTGATGGACTGGCGGCTCGCGATGATCGCCGTCGTGGCGTTCCCGCTCACCGTGGTGCCGATGCTGCGCTTGTCCCGGCGGCTGCGGAAGTTCACGCGCAAGGGGCAGATCACGCTCGGCAAGCTGGCCACGCTCCTTCAGGAGACGATTCAGGGTAATCGCGTGGTCAAGGCGTTCGGCATGGAAGACTACGAGATCCGGCGCTTCGACGAGGAGAGCACACGGCTCGTCGGTCTCTACATGCGCGCCGCGCGCATCAAAGCCTTCGTCACCCCGATGATGGAGGTGCTCGCCTCCTTCGGCATCGCCGGCGTCGTGTGGGTGGGAGGCCAGAGCGTCCTGGCGGGCGGACGGACGCCCGGCTCGTTCATGGCGTTTCTCACCGCGATGCTGCTGCTGTACGGTCCTTTCAAGGGTCTCACCAAGACCAACAACGTCGTGCAGCAGGGTTTGGCCGCGGCGGGACGTATCTTCGAGATGCTCGATGAGCCCAGCGATGTGGTCGAGAAGTCGGGCGCGGCGGTGCTCGGCGGCTTCACGGATGCCATCCGCTTCGAGAACGTATCGTTCCGGTACGAAGCGGAGCCCGTGCTTCGCGAGATCCGCCTCGAAATCCGCCGCGGGGAGGCCGTGGCGCTAGTCGGACGGAGCGGCGGAGGCAAGAGCACGCTCGCCGACTTGATTCCCCGTTTCTACGACGCGACGTCCGGACGCCTCACCATCGACGGGCATGACGTACGGGATTTCACGCTGGCGTCGCTCCGAGCGCAGCTGGCCCTCGTCACGCAGTTCACCTTCTTGTTCAACGACAGCGTGCGCAACAACATCGCCTACGGCGACGTCGGGACCTCGATGGAGCGCATCGAGGCGGCGGCGAGGGCCGCCAACGCGCACGGCTTCATCGAAGAGCTCCCGCAAGGGTACGATACGGTCATCGGTGAGCTCGGCGTGAAGCTCTCCGGCGGGCAGCGCCAGCGGCTGGCGATCGCCCGCGCGCTCTTGAAGAACGCGCCGATCCTGATCCTCGACGAAGCCACGTCCGCGCTCGACAACGAGTCCGAGCGGCTGGTCCAGGAGGCGCTCGAGCGGTTGATGGCGGGGCGTACGACGCTGGTGATCGCCCATCGCCTCTCCACGATCCGACACGCGGATCGCATCGCCGTGCTCGACCGGGGGCGCATCATCGAGGAGGGCACACATGACGATCTCATCGCCCGCAGCGGCGAATACCGGCGCCTGTACGACCTGCAGTTCCGCAACGAGCCGCGGGCGGCGGCGGGCGGTGGATGAGCCAGCGAGCGGCGGGTGCGCGGATGCGGGTCGCCGTGCTCGGGTTCGCGGCGCGGCTGTTGTACGGCGTGGTGCAGAAGACGCTGCGTCCCGTGGTCATCGGCGCCGAGTCGCGCGAGCTGCTGGACGCCTTCGAGAAGAACGAGCGCGTGGTGGTCGCGTTCTGGCACGGCCAGCTGGGAATGATCCAAGCGGGCTACCGCGGGCGCGGCCGGGGCATCTGCATCGAGGTGAGTCGGCACAGCGACGGCGAGATCGTCGCCCGAGCGACACGAGCCTATGGAATCCGCGCCGCACGTGGCTCGGCGACCCGCGGTGGCATCGGCAGCGCGCGTGAGATGCTCGAGGCTCATCGTGAGGGCTACGACCTGGCGATCGCCGCGGACGGGCCGCGCGGTCCGAGACAGCGGGCGAAGTCCGGGGCGATTCGCTTCGCACAGGTCACGGGCGCAAGGCTCTTTCCGGTCGCCTGCGCGCCTCGCCACGGCCATGCGTTTGCCAGCTGGGACCGCTTCATCGTGCCGTTGCCCTTCACGCGCGTCTACTATACCGGCGGGGCGCCGCTGTCGGTCGGACGCGACGCGGACGAGCGGGTGGTGGAGCAAGCCCGCGAACGCCTCGAGCGGGATCTGGCGCGGTTGACCACGGAGGTCGAGCGGCGGGCAAGGAGCGACTGAACGGCGTGTACGTCTTCTACGATCTGCTCACTTCCGCCGCTGACCTGGCGGTAGCGCCGGCGCTCCGGCTTCGGCGCTTTCAGGCGCACCGCGAGCGGCTCGGTGTCTATTCGCCCGAGCTCGTCGACACGCTGCGGGGTCGCAAGGTGCTCTGGCTTCATAACGCTTCGGTGGGAGAGCTGTCGGCGGCGCGTCCGCTGCTGCGCTTGTTCCGTGACGGGCTCGACGGTTGGCGGATCGTGCTCTCCGCGACCAGCCTTGCCGGGCGCGCGCTCGGGCGCGAGGTCGCCGAGGCGGACGGAGCCGTGCTGCTCCCGCTGGATTTCCCCGCTTGCGTCGCCCGCGCGCTCGACGCGATCCGCCCCGCGCTGTTCGTCTTCACCGAGACGGAGATCTGGCCGAATCTGCTGCGCGCCCTGCGGCAGCGACAGGTTCCCGCAGTCTTGCTGTCGGGTCGCGTCTCTCCCGCGGCGTTTCGCCGCTATCGCTGGGTCGTTCCGTTCATGCGCCACGTGCTCGGCAACGTCTCGCTGTTCGGCATGCAGAGCGAGGCCGAGGCGGAGCGCATCCGCGCTCTCGGTGCGCCGGTCGAGCGCGTGCGCGTGACGGGCAGCCTCAAGCTCGACGGAGAATCCCCATCTCCATCTCCGGCGATCACGATCGCCGCGGACGCCCCTTTGTGGATCGCTGCCTCCACGCACGCCGGCGAGGAGGAGGCATGCGCCCGTGCATTCGTGGCGTTGCGCTCGCGCTTCGCGACCGTGCGACTGCTGCTCGCGCCTCGCCACCTCGCCCGGCTCGGGGAGGTCGAAGAGGTGCTCCGGCGCCACGAGGTTGCGTTCGCGCGCCGCAGTGCCCTTCGCGGCGGGCGCTGGTCGGGCGAGCCGTCGGTCCTGCTGCTCGATACCCTCGGCGAGCTCGCCGGGCTCTATGGAGGCGCGGTCGCTGCGTTCGTAGGCGGAACACTCGCGCCCGTCGGTGGTCACAACGTCGTCGAGCCGGCCCGCGCGGGCGTGCCTGTGCTGGTCGGCCCACACATCGCGAGCGTTCGGGCGCTCGTCGGGCGTTTGAAGTCGAGTGGCGGAGCGGCCGAGGTCCACGACGCGCACGAGCTCGAGCAGCGCCTCGCCGCGCTGCTGGCGGACCCGACACTAGCGCGCCGAATGGGCGAGGCGGCGCGCACGACCTTCGCCGTGAGCCCGATCGCGGAGCAGAGCTATCACGCGGCGCTCGAGAGCCTTTCTTGATGCACATGGCCGTCGAGCGCGCGATCCGCCGGGCCTGGAAGGGGCAGGGGATGAAGGGGCGGCTCCTCCGTCTCGGCCTACTGCCGATCTCGGGCTTGTTTGCCGCCGCGGTCGAGCTGCGCGCCGTCTGCTACAAGCTCCATCTGCGGCGTCGCGCAAGGCTCCCGGTGGCCGTCGCCTCGGTCGGCAACCTCGCCGTGGGCGGTACCGGCAAGACGCCGACGACGCTTTGGCTCGCCGAGCGCCTGCGCCAGCGTGGCTACGCCGTGGCGATCGTCTCGAGAGGCTATGGCGGCCGCGCGACGAGAGCCACGGTCGTCGGCACCGCGCGCAATCGCGAAACCCCGGCTTCGCGCGATCCTGCCGTGGTCGGCGACGAGAGCTCGATGCTGGCACGCCGTTTCGAGGGACCGGTGGTCGTCGGACGCGACCGCGCCGAAGCCGCTGCGCTCGCCTGCCGCGAGTTCCTAGCCGAGGTGCTCGTGCTCGACGACGGCTTCCAACACTGGGCGCTGCAGCGCGACTTCGATCTCGTGTGCCTGCGCGCCGGCGGCTTCGGCGACAGCCATCTGCTTCCCGCCGGACGGTTGCGCGAGCCGATCGGCGCACTACGCCGAGCCCACGCGGTACTCGTGACCAAAGGAGAGGAGGGCGTGTGCCTCGATTCCCGGATCGAGCGCGCGCTCGGCGGCTTGCCCGTCCATCGCGGAGAGCTCCGCGCCACCGCCCTGGTGACCCCCGACGGCGACGTCTGGCGGGAGCTCCCGATGGGGGCACTGGCCGCCCGCCGGGCGCTCGGCGTGGCCGGCCTCGCCGACCCGCAGACCTTCTACGCGACGCTCCGAGACTGGGATGCGCGCCTCGACGACTTTCTGGAGTTCCCGGATCATCACGACTACACTCTCGACGACTGGAAGATGATCGCTAGCCGCAGTCGCGGGCTCGACCTGGTGGTGACCACAGAGAAGGACTTGGTGAAGCTGGAGCGCTTTCCGTTTGCGAAGGACAAGCTCGCCGCCGTGCGCGTCTCCATGCACGTGGAGGAGGGAGAACGGCTCGTCGAATCCGTCGCGGCCGCAATCGAGCGCCGGCGAGCCGAACTCTCCCGGGAGCCCGCGGGGCGTCCATGAAGTGCTTGGTCACGGGCGCGGCGGGATTCGTCGGCTCACACCTAGCCGAACGCCTGGTCGAGCTTGGGCACGACGTCGTCGGGGTCGACTGCTTCCTCGACTACTACCCGCGAGCGGTCAAGGAGCGAAATTTGCGATCGCTCGGCCTGCGGCCGCGGTTTCGGGGCATCGAGGAGGATCTCTCTCGCGCCGATCTGGTCCCGCTACTGGCCGAAGTCGACTGGGTGTTCCATCAGGCCGCGCAGGCCGGGGTCCGCGCGAGCTGGGGCCGGGATTTCGAGATCTACGCCACACACAACGTGATCGCGACGCAGCGCTTGCTCGAGGCGGCGCGAGACGCCGGCGTGCGCCGCTTCGTGTACGCGTCGTCCTCGTCGGTCTACGGTGACACGACCGATCTGCCGATGCGCGAGGAGAGCCTGCCTCGGCCGGTCTCCCCTTACGGCGTGACCAAGCTCGCGGCCGAGCATTTGTGCTGGCTCTACTGGAAGAACTACGGCCTGTGCACCACGTCGCTTCGCTACTTCACCGTGT
>JBEVNX010000077.1:0-9521 GCA_040507895.1 Binatia bacterium
TTTCTCAGAGTCCTCACGGCCAGCTAGATGGGGACGAACCCCGGGGTCTCACGGCGTTTGCCAGGGTTATTCGCCGCTTCGATCGCGGTTGGCGGCTCGCGAGCGGGTGTGGTAGAAGGCAGTTGTCAAGGTCGGGGTTACGAGGATCCAGTTCCCAAAACAACCCGGTGCTCGTTGCGAGGGCTCACGCCCGCGGTGCCGGACCTCGAGCGCGGCCCCCGTCCCGCTACCGCGGACCGGCAGAGTCTTGGTCCGCGAGCCCGCCGCCTAGTCGGCGCGGAGCAGAAAAGGGAGAGAGCATGAAGATCTACGTGGGGAACCTGTCCTACCAGGTGACCGAAGACCAGTTGCGCGAAGTGTTCGCCGCGCACGGACAGGTCGATTCGGCGACTATCATCAAAGACAAGTTTAGCGGGCAGTCGAAGGGGTTTGGCTTCGTCGAGATGGCGAGCAAGGACGAAGCCGAGGCCGCAATCGGCGCGTTGAATGGCACCGACCTTCAGGGACGTCGCATGAACGTGAACGAGGCGCGGCCGCGGCCCGAGGGCGGCCGCCGCGAAGGCGGTGGCGGCGGCCGTGGCGGCTTCGGGGGTGGCGGCGGGGGTGGCGGCGGCGGGCGTGGCGGGCGCCGCTGGTAGAGCCTCTACGCGAGCATCGGGGCCCGGCCGCCGCGCGCCGCGCCCCATTTCGTTTTCTCTGTAGCGAGTTCTTCTCTACCTCTTCGGGAGTTCGTTCTCGCCCGATGGGTATCGTGCTTCCCCTCTGGTATTCAAGCTGATCGATGCAGAGCGGAACCATGAGCCGACTCGACGGCATGCTGCGAGTGCTGATCGTCGTCGTGGCAACCTTCCTGCTCACGGAGTGGGTGCACTACCGATTGGGAACCCCACCCGTCTTCCAGTTCCTGCTGGGCGGCGTCGGCGATTCCGAAGTAGCTCGGGGACACGACCCCAACGCCGTCACCGAGTCGGAGTTCCAGACCTATCTGCACGTCCTCGAAGCGATGCAAGCCAATCGCTCGCTGTCGATCGACGACGCGGTCGAAGCCGACCATCTCCCGCTCGAAAAATTCCGCGAGATCGAGCAGCGCGTACAGCGCAACGAGGCACTGATCGAACGGATCCGCAACGTCCTACGCGAACGGGCCGAGACGCTGTGGAAGTCGATAGACCCGCCGCGCGATCACGGCTGAGAGGCGCGTTCTCCCAGCCGCCGCCTCCTGCGCGCCATCTCACGAGCGACGAGGGCGCCGAGAAGCGCCGCCGCGGGGATCAGCTCCTGCGTAGAAGCGTTCGGGTCGACCGCGCAACCGCCCCCGCCGCCGCCCCCGCCCCCGCCGCCACCCATGCCGCCGCCGGCGTAGATCGCCCGGATGCCGTCTTGATCGTCGGGTGTGAGCGTCCGATGCGTGGTATTGCCGCTCGTATACTCGAAGAACATCACGACGTCGGGTCCCAGCGTGTTCTCGTGCGCCAGTCCCGCCAGGTGGCCGACCTCGTGCGTGGCCACGGCCTGCAGGTCCCCGCGCGGATCGGACGGGTTGTCCTCTCCGGCTGGCAGAACCGTCAGTGGGAAGGTGGTGTCCAGCTCTATGTCGACATCGAAGATCTCTCCGTCGCCGCTGCTGAACGTGATGATGCTCTGCCCGAAAATGTCCACTTCGGCCGCTCCGAGCGCTTGCCAGGAGATCGTGTTCTGTCCGTCCTGCCCGTCGGAGCCCGAGTGAGACTGCCCGGCGAACTCGAACGTGATGGCACCGCCGCTGGCGCTCTGCCAGGTGGAGAAGGCGGCGGAGATCGCGTCGCGCGCGGTGGAGAACGAGAGACCGGAGGCATCGGAGTTGATGGAGAAGGGCACCGGAAACGCCCGCCAAGACAAGGGCGTCCCCCGGTGCGGACAGTTGACGCCCGGTGCCTCGTTGCACTCCGGATCGTCCGTGGTCTCGAGCTGGAAGGCAGCGAGGGGACTGGCGGTCGAGAGGCAGGCGGCGAGGACCCAAGCCATGAGGCACCTTCTCAATGGCCACCTCCGAGATCGCGGATCACTTCGTCGAGCGACTGCCCGTCGACGGTTTGCTCCAGGTCCGGAGCCTCGACGATCGGGTGCACGCCCTTGGCGACCGGAGCCCAGCTCCCCGATTCGTCGTGGTCGAGGAACAGCAGGTACTTCTCGCCCGGCTGAAACGTCGACAGGTGCGACACCTTTTGCGCGACGCCGTCGACCACACCGCCCCGCTGCCGCACGACCACGGCGTCCGCTCCCGGCACGCCGCGGATGAGCCGCAACACGGAGAGCTCGCAGTAGCTGTAGATGCTCCCTCCTTCCCAGCGGCTGGAACACGAGTCACAACGACCAACCAGCTGCAGCGGCGCGCCGCGCGTCCGCTCCGTCGACACGCCCGCGGCACACACGCTCGCCACACCGATCCAGACGGCCGCAGCCGCCCCTGCGATCGCGGTTTTCATCGCGGCGATTGTAGCGGCCGAAGGCCGAGTGGGAAACGCCTCGTTCGCGGGTCGGTTGACTCGGCCGTCGGGACCTTCTATCGGAGCGCCATTCGATGAAAATCCGCGACAAGCTTGCGCGCGAGCCGCGGACCTTCTCGTTCGAGTTCTCCCCGCCTCGCACGCCGGATGCGGTGGCGCGCCTCTTCGAGACCGCCGAGCGCCTGCGCGCACTCGAGCCGGCGTTCGTCTCGGTCACCTACGGCGCGGGCGGATCGACGCGGCGGAACACCATCGACGTCGTCGTCGACCTGCAGACCGAGCTCGGCCTGACGGCTGCGGCGCACCTGACGTGCGTCGGCCACAGCCGCCTCGAGCTCGCCGACATCCTGCGCGAGCTCGCGGCGCGCGGCATCGAAAACCTCATGCTGCTGCGCGGCGATCCTCCTCATGATCAGCCGAGCTTCGCGCCGGCGCCCGACGGCCCGGCCAACGCCTGGGAGCTCGTGACGATCGCGCGCTCGGTCGGGGATTTCTCGATCGGCGTCGCCGGCTATCCCGAGGGACATCAGGAATGCCCCGACCGGCAGCTCGATCTCGAGCACCTCAAACACAAGGTCGACTGCGGCGCGGACTTCGTGGTGACGCAGCTCTTCTTCCGTAACGCGGACTACTTCTCGTTCGTCGAGCGAGCGCGCACGCTCGGGATCCGCTGCCGGATCGTGCCCGGCATCATGCCGGCGCTGTCCTGGCCGCAGATCCAGCGCATGGCCGAGCGTTGCGGCGCCAGCATCCCCGACGATCTGGCGGCGGCGCTCCGCGCCGCGGGCGACGACCGCGCCCGCTCCGAGCGCATCGGCATCGACTGGGCGACCGCCCAGTGCGAGGAGCTGCTCGTACGCGGAGCTCCCGGCATCCACCTCTACACGCTGAACCAGTCACGAGCCGCCGAAGAGATCTTCGCGCACCTGCGCGAGCGCGTCGCGTCGCTTCTGCCCCGGATGCGCGGTTCGTGAACCACGCTCTCCGCCGAGCGCAACGGGAGGAAATCGACCCCGCACGCTCACCCGGCCGGGCGCTTCACCTCGCAGCGGTCGCGCTTGGCGCGGAAGCGCACGCACGCGCGATCGAGCGCCAGAGCCTGCTCGACCGTGCTCCACAAGCGCTCGTCGTCGCCGCGCGCACCACCGACCGCGGCCACCACGGCCCGGTGCCCTGCCGCCGCCTCGTCGAAGCTACGCCAGTGAAAGACCGCGAGCGGATACTCGGCTGAGGCCTTGGAGACCACCCAAGTGCGAAAGTAGACGGCCGTGGCGCTCGTCACGTCGGCGAGGCAGCTCGAGCCACGCAGTTCCGGCACGACGATCTCGCGGACGGTCTCTACGACCAAAGGCGCCTGCGGCCTTAGCCCTGCCACTTCGGCACGCAGCCCGACGTTCCATCCGCGCGGATCACGTCTCCATCGCTCGCGCACGCAGCTCGAGTCGTCTCCGCACTCGGCGATCACCGCGGCCGCGCGAGCGTCGGGGTCGAACGGCTGAGGGTGCTCGCAGCCCCCGATCGCGGCCGCAACGAGCGCGAGCACTAGGTCAACGCGCGCGCCCACGCTCCCGCAACACTCGCTCGAGCTGTTCGCGCTCGGCAGGATGAATCTCCTCCGCGGGCGCCGCCGTCTCCTCGCGAACGGCTCGACCGGGAACCGGGATGATCCCCGAGCCGCAGCGTCGCGAGAAGAAGACATAGACGACCCCCGCTCCCGCCAACGCGCCGAGGAACCACAGCCACCAGCTCCCCCGCCATCCCGTCCGTCGCCGGCGGCTCACCAAGCTCCCGACGCCAGTCGGCCGAGGGCCTGCCAGCCGCTGATGCGATCCCAGTCGCCGACGCCGTTGTACCAGCGGATGCCGACGTTCTGAAGACGGATCGAGCGAGCCGCGACGGCGAATCCGAGCGCCGAGCCCGGACCGTAGAAGAGGCTCGCCACCGCCTTCAACCGTCGGAGCTTGCGACCGAACCACGAAGCACTCACGGAACGCGAATAGGAGGAGAGATCGATGTCGCGACGCCGAAGCGCCATGACGATGGTCTCGGCCGCCAAGCGTCCGTATTCGAACGCATACGAGATGCCCTCTCCCATCAGCGGATCACAGCCGGCCGCGTCACCGACGAGCAGCGCGTCGAGCGACGCGATCAACGGCCTCGGCTGATACCAGCGGATGGGGAACGCCTCGAGCCGCGCCGATGCGACGCCGAGCTCGCAAGCTCGCTCGCGGACGAGGTCCGGCAGCGAGACGGCCCGGCCGCGATCGAGCGCGTAGGCGCCGAGGTTGACGTGCAGTCTCCCATCGATCCAGCAGGGAAACTCCCAGACATATCCCTTGAGCCCGCGCGGCACGGCGCGAAAGTCGAACACGTAGCGCTCGCCGTCCACGGCGCCAACCGCATGGGCCGGCAGATCGCACATCACGGCGCGACCGATCGCCTCTTGCCCTGGCTCGAACAAGCGGCGGCGGACGACGCTTCCAGAGCCGTCTGCACCGACGACGATCCGCGCGCGGATCTCGCGCCTCTCCGTGAAGACGCGCGGCGCCCCGTCTTCTCTGCGGATGTCGACGACCCTCTCGTCTTCGGCGAGCGCCACGCCGCGCTCCCTCACACGGGCGGCGAGCAGCGCATCGAACTCGCTCCGCCGCACGACGGCGCAGAGGTCCCGCTCGCCGTATTGGACGTCGCCCCTCGGAGTTCGCGCCGTCGCGCGCTGGATCATGGCGTGTGGCACCGCGAGAGGAACGTCGAGCTCGCGCAGGCACGCGAGCGTGTGCGGGATCAGGCCGCCGGCGCACACCTTGTGCCGCGGATGACGCTGTTTCTCGACCACCAGCATACGGCGAGCGACGTCGGGAGCGCGCGCGGCGAGGTGCAGCGCGAGGGCGGATCCCGCCGGGCCGGCGCCGACGATCAGGACGTCGGGGGAATCGAGCACCGCAAGAGCCTCGTCTCGACGCGCGAGGCGACGCGCCTCAGCTCGCGTGCGGCCGGACGTTCTCGCGTACCCACTGGACGATCTCTTCGGTCGTCGCGCCCGGCCGAAAGATGCCGTGCACGCCGAGCTCGGCGAGCTTGGGAATGTCGTCTTCCGGGATGATGCCGCCGCCGAACACCACGACGTCGTCGAGCCCGCGCGCCTTCATGCGATCGAGGATCGCGGGGAACAGCGTGAGGTGAGCGCCGGAAAGGATCGAAAGGCCGATCGCATCGACGTCCTCTTGGAGCGCCGACTCGACAATCATCTCGGGAGTCTGGTGCAGGCCCGTGTAGATCACCTCGAAGCCCGCATCGCGCAGCGCGCGCGCGATGATCTTGGCTCCGCGATCGTGCCCGTCCAGGCCGGGCTTGGCGACGAGAATCCGCAGCGGTCGTTCGCTCATCGCCTCAGACCCAGGCGGGATCGCGGTATTCGCCGAACGTCTGACGGAACACGTCTGAGATCTCGCCGACGGTGACACCCTTTTTCACGGCCGTCAGGATCGGGGGCATCACGTTGTCGCCGCTCTCGCACGCCTCGCGGACCCGGAGCGTGGCTGCGCGCGCTTCGCTGCCGTTGCGTGCTTTTTTCCAGGCCCGCACGCGGTCGGCCTGCTTCTTCTCCATCTCGGGATCGATCTTCAGGGTCGGGATCGGACGCTCCTCCGGGACTTGATACCGGTTCGCGCCCACCATCACCTTGTCGCCGCGATCGAAGGCGCGCTGGAACCGATAAGCCGCTTCGCTGATCTCCTTCTGCGGGTAGCCCTGCTCGATCGCCACGATGATGCCGCCCATCTCGTCGATGCGCTCGATGTAGGCGACGGCCTCGCGCTCGATCTTGTTGGTGAGCGCCTCCACCGCGTAGCTGCCCGCGAGCGGGTCGATGGTGTTCGCCACCCCGCTCTCCTCCGCCAGGATCTGCTGAGTGCGCAGCGCCACCATGACCGCCTCTTCCGACGGCAGCGCCAGCGTCTCGTCCATCGAATTGGTATGCAGGCTCTGCACGCCGCCGAGGATGGCCGCGAGCGCTTGCACGGTGACGCGCACGACGTTGTTCATCGGCTGCTGCGCCGTGAGGCTCACGCCTGCGGTTTGCGCGTGCATGCGCAGGCGCAACGATTCCGCCTTCTTCGCGCCGAACCGCTCGCGCATGATCCTTGCCCACAGGCGCCGCGCCGCTCGTAGCTTGGCGACTTCCTCGAAGAAGTCGTTGTGCACGTCGAAGAAGAACGACAGCCGCGGCGCGAAGGAATCGACGTCCAGCCCGCGCTTCACGCAGGCCTCGACGTAGCCGATGCCGTCGGCGAGCGTGAACGCCAGCTCCTGCACCGCCGTCGAGCCCGCCTCGCGGATGTGGTAGCCGGAGATCGACACCGCGTGCCAGCGCGGGGCGTGCTTCCAGGTGTACTCGATCATGTCGGCGACGATGCGCACCGATGGTTCCGGCGGGCTGATCCATTCGCGCTGCGCGATGAATTCCTTCAGCATGTCGTTCTGGATCGTGCCGCCGACTCTCTCGAGCGGCACGCCCTGCTTCTCGGCCACCGCGAAGTACATGGCCAAGATCGCCGACGCGGAACAGTTGACCGTCATCGAGGTCGTGACCTCGTCGAGCGGGATGCCGTCGAAGAGGCGCTCCATGTCCTCGAGCGTCGACACCGACACGCCCTCCCGCCCGACTTCGCCGAGCGCGCGAGGATGATCGGCGTCGTAGCCCATGAGAGTCGGCATGTCGAAGGCGGTCGATAAGCCGGTCTGGCCATGCGACAGCAAGTACTTGAACCGCTTGTTGGTGTCCTCCGGGCTGCCGAAGCCGGCGAACTGCCGCATGCTCCACAGCTTCGTCCGGTACATGGTCGGATACGGGCCGCGGGTAAACGGATACTCGCCAGGCTCGCCGATCTCTGTGGCCGGGGGGAGATCGTCCGGCATGTAGATCGGATCGACTTCCATGTCGGAGACCGTGGAGAAGCGGCCGAGCCGCTCCTTCGTCGGATAGTTCTTCTGCAACCACTCGCGCTTGGTCATGGACGATTTCCCTGAGAAGACGAACGCCTGTCGGCGAAACTAGCCGGAACGAAAGGCTTTGAAAAGCTTCGTGTGAATCGGCGATCGACGAGGCTACGCAGGGGCTTATCGGCCGCTGAATTTCCCGGAGCGCTTGCCGAGAAACGCCGCCATTCCCTCGGTGTGGTCTTCCGTCGAGAACGTCACCGCGAAGGCTTCGGCTTCGAGGCGCAAGCCGTTCTCGAGATCGAGGTCGAGGCCGTGCTGGATCGCCATCTTCGCTTGCGCGAGCGCGACCTTCGGCTTGGCCGCCAGCGCTGCGGCGAGCTGGGTGGCCTCGGCGAGCAGCGCCTCCGGCTTGACGACCCGGTTCACAAGCCCCCATTGCCGGGCGGTCTCGGCGTCGATCATGTCGCCGCCGTAGATCATCAGTCGCGCGCGCGGCGCGCCGATCGTCCGCGCGAGGCGTTGCGTTCCGCCGAATCCGGGAATGATGCCGAGATTGATCTCGGGCTGTCCGAAGCGCGCCTTCTCCGAAGCAACGACGAGATCGCACGCCATGACGAGCTCCATGCCTCCGCCCAGGGCGAACCCGTTCACCGCCGCAATCACCGGAAGCGGCAGATCCTCAAGCGCCGAGGTCAGCCGCTGTCCGAGGCGCGCCATCTCCTTGGCCTCGACGACGCTCATCTTGCTCATGGCGGCGATGTCGGCACCGGCGACGAACGCCTTCTCGCCCGCGCCCGTGAGAATCAGCGCGCGCAGGCCTCTCTGGCGGCGCACCTCGCGGAGGCAGCGGAGCATCTCACGGAGCGTAGCCGGATTCAGCGCGTTCAGCGCCGGTTGCCGGTCGACGGTGAGCGTGCCGATGCCGTCGGTGGCCTCGAAGCGGATGTTCTCGTAAGACATGCAGGCCTCCTGCGAGGCCGCCGCTATCACGCCATCGCGAAAGCGTCGAGCGGCGCTCAGGCGGTGAGCCGACGACCTCAGCTCCGCTTCCGCAGCCGTTCCGACGGCCGCAGATCGCTAGTATTCCGGCTTGAAGTCGAACCGATGCGTCGCCTCGATGCGCCGCACGGTTCGCGTCTTCGACCGCATCACCACGGAATTCGTCGTGGCGCCGCCGCGGAAGAACCGCACCCCCTGAAGAAAGTCGCCGGTCGTCACGCCGGTCGCCGCGAACATCACACTGCCGTGCACGAGGTCGCCGAGCGAATACTTGCGTCCCGCGTCCTTGATGCCGGCCGCGACCAGCAAATTCGCCTCCTCGGCGTTCGACGGAAGGAAGCGAGCTTGCAGCATGCCGCCAAAGCCGCTGAGGCCTGCGGCGGCGAGCAGCGCCGCGGACGCGCTGCCCACGCCCATCGAGAGATCGACGCCGCTCTCCGGACGCGACGTCGCCAGCGCCGCCGAGACCTCGCCGTCCGAGATCAAGCGGATGCGCGCGCCGGCCTTGCGCACCTCGGCGATGAGCTTCTCGTGGCGCGGGCGGTCGAGGATCGCCACAATCAAATCCTCGACGTAAACGCCGCGCGCGTCGGCAAGCGACTTCAGGTTGTCGCTCGGAGAGCGGTCGAGATCCACCACGTCGCGGCCCTCCGGTCCCACGACGATCTTGTCCATGTATGTGCGTGGGCAGCGCAAGAACCCGCCAGCCGGGTCGTCCGAGATCGCCACCACCGACAGCGCATTGGCCGCGCCGGTGGCGCAGGCGATTGTGCCGTCGATGGCATCGACCGCGATCGAGATCTCCTCGCCGCCGCCACCGAGCCGCTCGCCCTCGTAGAGCGGCACCCCGTCCTCCTCCTGTCCCTCGCCGACGACGACGCGTCCCGTCACCGGGATCGCCCGGAACGCCCGCTGAATGGCGCGCGCGGCGTCGAGATCCGCCGCCACCTCGTCCCCTCGGCCCACCAACCGAGCCGCCGCTAGCGCGGCGGCTTCGGTGACCCGGACCACTTCCAGCGCGAGGTTCCGATCCATGCGCGGCCACAGCCTGCGGCGGCCGGGCGGTCGGTGTCAACCGCAGGGAACGAAAAAGCG
>JBEVNX010000098.1:0-13872 GCA_040507895.1 Binatia bacterium
GAATACCGGCTTGCCGCTCACCACGGGCAGGCGGCCGATCTCGGCTAAGGCGCCGCGCAGGTTCCGCTCGCGCGCGTCGTGCGTGCGGATGACGATCGGCACCGAGGTGCCGCGCTTGCGGTCCTTCTGGATGACCGAGGCGATCGAGATCTGGTGGCGGCCGAGGATGCCCGCGATCCGGCCGAGTACGCCCGGTCGGTCGAAGACCAGGAACCGCAGGTAGTACTCGCATTCGAGCGCGCCGATCGGGCGGACGTGCGCGCGGCGGAGCTTCTTCCAGGGCATGCCGAGCGGCAACAGCGCTTCGCCGCCCCCGTGGATCCTCGCGTGCGCCACCTCGACGATGTCGCCGAGCACGGCCGTGGCCGTCGGTAGCATGCCGGCGCCTTCGCCGACGTAGAGCGTCGGGCCGAGCGCCTCGCCCTGCACGTGCACGGCGTTGAACGCGCCACGCACGTCGGAGAGCAGGCTCCCCCGCGGGATCATCGTCGGATGCACGCGCGCCTCAATCGCCTTGCCGTCGTCCTTGGCTATGGCGAGAAGCTTGATCACGTAGCCGAGCTCGCCCGCGAAAGCGACATCGAGCTGGCCAAGCCGGCGGATGCCCTCGGCGTGAATCGAGTCGAGCGGGCAACGGGCGCCGAAGGCGAGCGCCACCAAGAGCGAGAGCTTCTGCGCCGCGTCCGTGCCGTCGACGTCGAGGGACGGGTCGGCCTCCGCCAAGCCAGCGGCCTGCGCCTCGGCGAGCGCCTCCTGGAACTCCGCGCCCCGATCGGTCATGGCTGTGAG
This sequence comes from Binatia bacterium, assembly GCA_040507895.1. Classification (GTDB taxonomy): domain Bacteria; phylum Desulfobacterota; class Binatia; order JACPRU01; family JACPRU01; genus JBEVNX01. The sequence continues at coordinate 790 of JBEVNX010000098.1, forward strand.
GATCGAGTTGCAAGTGCCGTTGACGATGCCGTAGATCGCCCGGTTGCGATCCCCCGCCAGCGCCTGGCGCAGCACGCGGATGATCGGGATGCCGCCCGCCACGCTGGCCTCGAAGCCGAGCCGCACCGAGGCCCGCTCCGCGGCCTCGAACACCTCCCTGCCGTGCGTTGCGAGAAGCGCCTTGTTGGCGGTGACGACGTCCTTGCCGGCGGCGATCGCGCCAAGCAGCAGGCTCTTCGCCGGTTCCACGCCGCCGATCAGCTCGACGACGATGTCGATCGACGGATCGGCGATCAAGCGCCGCGCGTCGGAGACGATTCGCCCGCGCCCGAGCGAGACGTCGCGTCGCCGGCGGGGATCGCGCACGGCGGCCGCGGCGATTCGCAAGCCGCAACCGAGTCGTTTGCGGATCGTCGCTTGATTGCGCTCGATGAGCTTGGCGACGCCGGTCCCGACCGTGCCGAGCCCGAGCAAGCCGATCGCGATGTCGCCCGCCATCAGCTCCAGCCGGCGAAGCGCGCCGGGATGCGGCGGATGTCGCTCAAGAGCTCACGGGCGAGGCCGTCGGGCGTGGCTCGCGGGAAGCTCAAGAAGACGCGATCCGAGAGGCCGCCGAAGCGCTCCCGCAGCGCGCCGACGAGGCCGTCGTATGGTGCCACCGCCGCGAACGTCTCGACCATCTCGTCGCTCACCACCTTCGCCATCTCGTCCCAGCGGCCGCGCTTGGAGAGCTCGTGAAGCTTCGCCGCCTGCTCGTCCCAGCCGTGGAGCGACAGAACGCCCGAATAGGTGCGCGTCGATCCGTAGAACGCGATGCGGTAGCGCGTCTCTTCCACCGCACGGCGCACCTCGTCGGCGTCCTTGCCGGTGGCGACGAATCCCCCGCCCCAGATCTCGAATCGCGCGCGCTCGCGCCCGGCTCGCCGCAGGCCCTCCTCGATCGCAGGCAAGCACACGGCCTCGAGATAGCGCTTGGTGCAGAAGCCGTGGAGCCGCACTCCGTCGCACACCTCGCCCGAGAGCCGCAGCATGTAAGGCTGGACGGCCGCGATGGTCACCGGGATCGGCGCGAGCCCCGTCGGCGGCGGAGAGAACTCCGGCGTCATCAACGTGAACTGGTAGAACCTGCCCTCGTAGCGGAGCGGCTCCTTCTTCTCCCAGCACCGCCAGATCGCGCGCAGCGCCTCGACGTACTCCCTGAGGCGCGGGCCGGGCGACTCCCAGCGGACGCTGAAGCGCCGTTCGTTGTGGCCCTTCACCTGAGTGCCGAGGCCCAGCACGAATCGCCCGCGCGAGTTGCGCGCCAGATCGTAGCTCAGATTGGCGACCATCATCGGGCTGCGCGGAAACGCGATCGCCACCGCCGTGCCGAGCCGTACGCGCTCGGTTGCGGTGGCGGCGAAGGCGAGCGGAATGAAGGGATCGTACTGGATCTCGGGCGCCATCACGCCGCCGAAGCCGAGCGCTTCGGCGCGGCGCGCCGTCTCGGGGATGGCTCGCCAGTCGTCGAGCGGAATCATGGTGTCGATCTCCATGGGCGAACCTCCGTCGAGCTGCCGTCAGCGTTCCGCCACGCGTCGCGGCGACGCGGTCATTGCGCGGCTGCGATCTTGCTTTCGCCGATGCGCACACCGCCGAGCGCGCGGCGAATGCCGCGCACCGCCTGACGGGTTCGATGCTCGTTTTCGATCAGCGAGAATCGGACGTACTCGTCGCCGAACTCGCCGAACCCGATCCCGGGCGAGACCGCCACCTTCGCTTCGCGCAGCAGCATCTTCGAGAACTCGATCGAGCCGAGCGCGCGAAACTCCTCGGGGATGCGGGCCCACACGAACATCGTCGCCTTCGGCCGCTCGATCGCCCAGCCGGCGCGCGTCAAGCCGTCGCACAGCACATCGCGGCGGCGTTGATAGGTGCGGCGGATGTCGGCCACGCACTCCTGCGGCCCGTTGAGCGCGTGAATCGCCGCCACCTGGATCGGCGCGAAGATGCCGTAGTCGGTGTAGCTCTTGAGGCGCGCCAGCGCGCCCACCATCTCGCGATTCCCGACCGCGAAGCCCACGCGCCAGCCCGGCATGTTGTAGCTCTTGGACAGCGTGAAGAACTCGACTCCGATCTCCTTGGCGCCCTTCACCTGCAGGAAGCTCGGCGGCTCGTAGCCATCGAACGTCAGGTCCGCGTAAGCGAAGTCGTGGATCACCAACATGCCAGCCTCGCGCGCGAACTCGACGGCGCGCTCGAAGAATGGGCGCTCGACGACGGCCGTGGTCGGATTGTTGGGGAACGAAAGCGTCAGCAGTTTCGGCTTCGGCCAGCACTCTCGCACCGTGCTCTCAAGACGCGAGAGCAGCTCGTCGACCGGCAGCATCGGCGGCGTGCGCAAGTCCGCACCGGCGATGATCGCCGAATAGGGGTGGATGGCGTAGGCCGGACTGGGACAGATGACCATGTCCCCGGGGCCGAGTAGCGCCAAGGCCATGTGCGACAAGCCTTCCTTCGCGCCGATCGTCGCCACGATCTCGGTGTCCGGATCGAGCTCGACGCCGAAGCGCCGGCGGTACCAGTTGGCCATCGCCAGACGGAGCTTCGGGAGGCCTTTCGACAGCGAGTATCGATGGTTGGGAGCCTTGCTCGCCGCTTCGACGAGCTTTTGTACGATGTGCGGCGGGGTCGCCCCGTCGGGGTTGCCCATGCCGAGGTCGATGATGTCTTCGCCGGCCACGCGGGCGCGGTGCTTGAGCTCGACCACCTCGGCTAGTACGTACGGAGGAAGGCGCTTGATTCGCGGGAATTCCATGGATTCCAACGATTGTTGATGGACGCCCCAGGCAATGTCAATTGAGCCGCCGAGGCCCTCGTGACGCTCGACCGCCTGCCGATCGCGCTCGGCGCGATGCTTTGTGCCGCACTCGCGCTGCTTGGTGGCTCGCGCCGGGCCTGCCGGCGGACGGCGCCGCGCAGGCCGCGACGGACTTCGCCGCCGCTCTGACGCGGCAGCGCTTGATCGTCTGGCCGCTCGGCGTCTCCACCTCCATCACGGCGCTCATCGTTCTCATGCGGCATTGGCTCGCTCCGCTCCCGGCGCGGAGGGCTGCAGATCGGCGCCGCCGCGGCGCTGCTCGCTTCCGGGGTGCTGTCGAGCCTCGCCACCGAGCCGACGGCAGGTCGGATCGTCGAGCTGCTCCGCTCGAGCGGCGCGGGCGACTTGGCTAGCTTCTTCGCGATGAGACGTAACCACAGTCGGAGCGTCTCGCCCTTCGCGCTTCACGTCCACTTCGCGTCGGCGCTCACGCGTGCCGGCGGCGCATGACCGAGTGCTTCGAGCGCCTCGTCGATCGAGCTCACCCACGTCAACATCCCGGCGTGCTCGGGATCCGCGAAGCCTTCGGCGACGATGTGGTCGACGAGCGCGCGGAGCCGCTTCCAGAAGCCTCCGACGTCGATCAGCACCAGCGGCTTGTCGTGCAGGCGGAGCTGCTTCCAGCTGACGATCTCGATTGTCTCGTCGAGCGTGCCGATCCCCCCAGGCAAGACTACGAATGCGTCGGCGAGCTCGAACATCACGCGCTTACGGTCGTGGATGGTCGGCACCACGCGGAGCTCGCTGAGACCCGTGTGCGCGACCTCGAGGCCTCGCAGGAACTCCGGGATCACGCCGACGACCTCGCCGCCCGCGGCGAGCGCGCCATCCGCCAGCACCCCCATCAGGCCGATCCGCCCGCCGCCGTAGACGAGTCGCAGCCCGCGGCGGGCGACGGCGGTGCCAAGCTCGGCGGCCGACTGCCGGTAGACGGCAGCGACGCGGCTCGACGAGCCGCAGAACACGCAGAGAGACGAAATCACGGCCGGCGACGCTTACGCACACCCTCGCAGAGGGTCAAGCGAACCGGATACACGCCGTCCGTGCGCGACATCGCCTTTCCAACCCGCCCTCGACCTCGCCGCCGCGATTCGGCGACGCGAGGTCGGCAGCCGCGAGTTGCTCGAGATATTTCTCACGCGCGTCGAGCGCCTGAACCCGAAGCTCAACGCCGTGATCACGCTCGATGCCTCCGGGACAACGGCGTTTTCGAGCCGGCCGACGGGCTTCTAGCCCACCTGTGCGAGGCCGAGCCGGCCGCGCCAGCGGTGCTCCAGCACCTCGCGCACGCCGCCAGTGTGGAGGCCTGGATCCGCCGCGAGGTGAGCCTCCGCCTCGCGGCGCGCTTCCTCGAGGATGCGCACGTCGCGCACCAGGTTCGCGGCCCGGAAGTCGGGCAGCCCTGCCTGGCGAAGACCGAGCAGATCGCCCGGCCCACGGGTCTCGAGATCGGCCTCGGCGATGCGCGCCCCGCTGGTCTCGCGCTCGAGGAGCTTCAAGCGCTCGAAGCCTTGCGGGCCCGCTCGCCCCGTCGAGACGAGGACGCAGAACGACCGCTCCGCACCCCGGCCGACGCGGCCCCGCAGCTGGTGGAGCTGGGCGAGGCCGAACTGCTCGGCGTGATCGACGACCATCACCGTCGCGTTCGGCACATCGATGCCCACCTCGATGACGGTCGTCGCGACCAGCACCTGATGGTCGCCCGCCTGGAAGCGGCGCATCACCGCGTCCTTCTCGTCGCTCTTCATCTGTCCGTGTAGCAAGCCCACGCGGTAGCCGCGAAACGCGCCGATGGCGAGGTCTTGCGCCATCGCCTTGGCGCTGCGCAGATCGCTCGCCTCACTGTCTTCGACGAGCGGAAACACGAGATACGCCTGGCGGCCGAGGTCGAGCTCCTTGCGCACGCGCTCGTAGATCCGCTCGCGGTCACGCTCGCGCACGACGCGCGACTCGATCGGCTTGCGGCCAGGCGGCAGCTCGTCGAGGAACGAGAGATCGAGGTCGCCGTAGAGCGTCATGGCGAGCGTGCGAGGGATCGGCGTGGCCGTCATCAGCAGGATGTCGGGATTGTCGCCGAGGCCCCTCAGCGCCTTTCGCTGCAACACGCCGAAGCGGTGCTGCTCGTCGATGACGCCGAGGCCGAGCCGCGCGAAGCTCACTCCCTCCTGGATGATGGCGTGAGTCCCCACCAGGAGCTTCGCCTCGCCCCCGGCGAGAGCCTGGAGAATTTGTCGGCGCGGCGCGCCCTTCACCTTTCCGGTGAGCAGCACGGGTGTCAAACCGAGCGGCACGAGCCATGACCCGACGGTCGCATGATGCTGCTCGGCGAGGATCTCCGTCGGGACCATCAGTGCCGTCTGGTAGCCGCACTCGATGGCGCCGAGCGCGGCGAGCAGCGCGACGATCGTTTTGCCGCTGCCGACGTCGCCCTGCACCAGCCGGTTCATTGGATGCGGCGCCGCCATGTCGGAAGTGATCTCGCCGAGCACGCGTTCCTGAGCCGCGGTGAGCCGAAACGGCAGCCGCTCGCGCAGGCGCCGCGCGAGCCCGCCCGATGGGCGAAAGGCAATGCCGCTCTCCGCGGCAATCGAGCGCTTGCGCAGCATCATGCCGAGCCCGAGAAAGAAGAGCTCGTCGAAGACGATCGAACGGTGGGCCGGCGAGCGGCGCCCGTTCAGTGCCTCGACGTCGACCTCACGTTCCGGCTCGTGCAGCTCGTGAAACGCGGCGGCGAGGTCGATGAGGCGATGACGATCGACGACCGGACGGGGCAGCACGCTCGGCATCCGCCTGCCGACCTCGGCGCGCGCGGCACCGACGATTTTCCGCATCGCGCCGACCGACATCTCGGTCGGCTTCTCGTAGATCGGCACGACGCGGCCGAGCTCGTCCTCGGCGCCTTCGAGCACCTCGACCTCCGGGTGGATCATCTGCCGGCGGCCGTAGCCCATCTCGAGCTTGCCATGCAGCACCACTCGTGTGCCGACCTTGAGCTTCGCGGCGAAGTACGCGGTCTGGTGAAACCAGGTGAGCGTCAGAACCGAGCCGCCATCGCTTGCCTTGGCCTCGAGGATGCGCCGCCGGCGCCGTCCGGCGTAGGAGGTGCCAGCGGCGATGATCTCCGCGGCCACGGTAGCCTGCTGTCCCGGCACGAGCTGCGCGATTGGCGTGAGCGAGCGGCGATCCTCGTAGCGAAACGGCAGGTGGTAGAGCACGTCCTCGACCGTAGCGATGCCGAAGCGGGCGAGGTCCGCCGCCCGCTTCGGGCCGACGCCCTTGAGGAACTGGGCCGGCGCGGAGAGAAGGGCGAGTATCGGCGCGACGTCGCCCTCGCTCGCGGCGTAGACCGGCGCGGGAGGGGGAGCGGGCGGGTGTTTTAGGCGCTCGACCTCGCGCAGTCCTTCCTCCGCCCGCCGCTGGCGCGCCTTCTCGGCGTCGAGCGGGAAGTCGGCGAGGAGCGCGCGCAGTCGCCCGAGCGCACCGCGGTCACCCTTGCCCTCGGCCTCCGCGCGATCGATCAGCTCGAGGATTCGGCGCGTCGGCAGCGCGTTCGGCGCGAGGCGGCGCGGCTGCGCGGTCGAGAGATAGCGCAGCGGCGGCTCGACGATGCGCAGCAGCTCGTCGACGGCGGAAGCTTGGGTCGGTGAGGGCATGCGGCGGGGGCTCAGCTGTCACCGATGCCGCAAGCACCGTCTCCGTGAGAGCGGCGCCTGGCAATCGGGTCTGGTGAAGGAGCGGGCGCTCTCTCGGGGGGCCGGCCCTTCGCGGCGGTGGTCCCGCAGATCGAAGAGGTCGCCGCAGAGCGCCTCGCCGAACTGACGGTCGTCGACGATCCGCTTCTAGAGCTTGACGTTCGATTCGACCATCTGCCGGATCGCGCCCTCGAGCTTCTCGTCGAAGGTGAGCGTGGCAGGGAGGGGGCGGAGCGTGTGGACGGCACTGACCCGTGAGAATACACAGAAGGGGAATGCAAAGAACGTCTTCGCCGTCGACGTGATTCGGAGCGAGCGGCGACTCGTGCGGGCGACTGCCATTCGACCGCCGGCGGTGACTCGCGCTCTTCGCCGTCTACGACGTGAGCAGATCGGCGCCGCTTGCGAGCTCATGGCCGGAACTTCGCCCTGTAGGTGGTGTTCAAGCCCGGCGTGACGATCTCGTGGGTCTGCGGGCGGTTGTCGCTCCAAGATTTGAAGCCGAGCGTCGTTCCGCCCGAGGTCTGCGGCGATGGCGCCCCGATCGAGCGGCGCATGCCGGCGACGCTGCCGAAGGAGGCCGGAGCCGTCACCGGCTGGCCGTCGAGCGTGAGCTGGAGGCCGGTCGGCCGCGAGATCAGCGTCAGGGTCACGACCTTGGGTCGCACGTCCACGAACGTCGTGGCCCGGGCGCCGGCCGAATCCGTCACCGTGAGGTGTACGCGGTAGAAGACGTTCGTCGAGGTCTCGCCGCGATCCGAGATCACGACCGATCCCGATTTGACGTCGTCGATCGGCCCCATGAACGGATGCGTGTGGTCGGCGTGGTGAAAGACGATCGTCCAAGAGAACGCCGTCGCTGGAAGCAGCCCGTCCTGCTTATCGGTCGCCGTGCCGCTGAAGGAGAGGCGCCCGGCCGCGCGGTAGCGAGAGCCCGAGGTCGGCCCCGTGATCATCGGCACTGGCGGGGTGTTCGAGGTGACGGTGAGCATCGCGGAGTTGCTCTCCGTGCTGCCGAACGAGTTGCTCACCTGCGCCCGAAACGTCGTGCCATTGTCCGAGGCGGTCGCCGGCGGAGTCGTGTACGTCGGTTGGGTCGCGTTGGCGATCGGCGAGCCGTTCCGCTTCCATTGATACCCGAGCGGCGGCGCGCCCGAGGCGCCGACGCCGAACGTCGCCGTCTTGCCGGCCTGCACGTTGCGGTTGGCCGGGTGCTGCGTGATGGAGGGCGCGTTGGCGTACTGGATCGAGGCGACCCCGCGGAGCCCGCGGTCGAGATAGTAGAGCAGCCCGTCGGGCCCGACCTGGAGATCGACGACGCTGGAGAGACCGGAGGCGAAATCCGAGACCGCGTTGTCGTTCGCCGGATCGAGCCGCCGGATCCAGCCGCCGCAGAGGTCGGCGAAGAAGTAGGAGCCGACGTACTCCGGCGGGAACTGCCGCCCCGACGCGGGATAGAACGCTCCGCCGGCGATCGCGCATCCGTCGGCATGCGAATACTGATGGAGGGGATCGACGAAGGACGTTCTCGGCGGCTGGCATGCGCCTTCGCAGGTCGGCCAGCCATAGTTCGCGCCCGGCTCGCCGTCGTTGATCTCTTCCGTCGTGTTCTGGCCGACGTCGTTCACGAACAGGCGCCCGCTCCCCGGCTCGAAGGCGAACGTGAACGGATTGCGCAGGCCGAGAGCCCAGATCGCGCGGTTCGCTCCCGTCGCGGTGCCGAAGAACGGGTTGTCGGTGGGAATCGTGCCCTCGGGGTTGTAGCGGAGAATCTTACCGAGACGGTTGGCGAGGGTCTGCGAGTTGGCCGAATTCGCGTTCTCGCCGACGCCGACGTAGAGCTTGCCGTCGAGCCCGAAGTGGATCGCTCCACCGTTGTGGTTCGTCGCGCTCGACAGGTTCTCGAAATTGGCGAGCACGACTTCGCTGCCCGCGACGGCGGTATCGCCGGCAGCGGTGAAGCGGCTCAAACGGTTGTGAACGGGCGCCGTCGCTACAGTGTAGTAGACGAAGACGTGGGGCGTCGCGGGGAAGTTCGGATGGAATGCTACACCGAGGAGGCCGCGCTCGCCGGTAGTCGTGGTGGGGACGGTTACGAACGGGGTCACGAGGAGCGCCCCGTTCTTGATCACGCGAAGCTGCCCGGTCTGCTGGCAGACGAAGATCCGCCCGTCGGGCGCGATCGCCATCGCAGTCGGATTCGGGATCCCGGTCGCCACGACGGCGTCGCCGAACCCCGGAGGCAGCGTGACCGCCTCGGCAAACCCGGCGAGAGCGGAGCCGAGGATCACGAGAGCCGTGACGAGAGCGCGCAGCCGATTCAAGATTACCGGCCTCGTAGCTCGTCGCCCGCCTAGGTTCGTAATATTGCGCAAAGTTCGCGAGCATACCCTCTGGAGGCAACCGAATCCACAGATTCTGCCCGGAACATGACGAGCTCCGCGGCCCGGGAATGATGGCCGTCAGGAGAGAGGCGAGGGAAAGCTAACCCTTCGCGACATGAGCTTTCGCGTCCCGCCGATTCGTCAGCGGCTCGGCGCCGCCTCGGCATGCTGCGGCAGGTCGTCGGCGATCTCGAACCACGGGGCCTTCGAGCCGACGAAGATGTGAAACTGCGGCCGGATCCCGGGGTCGTCGTCGAGCGAGCCCATCGGGACGACGGCGATTCCCCTTTCGCGGTCGATGCGTGGCATCTTCGAGCCGCACGTCCGGCAGAAGACCTGGGTGAAGAACCGCGCCTCGGGAACCTTGTAGGATGCGCGGTTTCCTTCGCCACGGGTGAACCTCACCCCGTCGGCCGATGTGAAGAGGTTTGCCGCATGAGCAGCGGAACGGGCGCGGCGGCATCGGCCGCAGTGACAGTTGGCGGCGCGGAGGGGCTCGCCCTCCACGACGAACGTCACTCCGCCGCAGAGACAGCTACCGCGCACCGCGCCGGGCGGGTCGAGTGGAGGCCGATCCGGCACGATGGGAGCTTCGAACCCTGCCGGGTACGCGCCGAACCGCACGAGGTCGTCGCGGATCTCGTACCACGGCGCCTTCGAGCCGACGAAGATGTGAGCGACCGGACGCGCGCCTGGGTCGACCGCGAGATTGCCGGCCGGCATGAAGACGCGACCTTCGAACGCAGCGTCGGACGGGACAACCGATCCACAGTGGCCGCAGAAGCAGCGCGAGAATCCGGGAGACGATTCCCAACGGACGACGTGTTCGGCGCCGCTAAGACGAAAGCGATCCGCCGGACCCGCTATGTACGTCGCGAAGGGTGTGCCGTGGCTCTTGCGGCAGCGCGAGCAGTGACAATGCGACATCAGCTCGAGCGGAGAGTCCAGCTGCCAGGAGACTCGCCTGCAGAGACAGCCGGCTTCGTTCATGTGCACCTCCCGCGAGGGGAACTACGCGCGCTGGAGGCCTGAAGCAAGGCCGCTCAGACCCTCTTCGGAGACGCACGGGTACTAGACCGCCTCGGTTCGTGCACCACAGCTACACACTCCGCGCCGCGACGTGATCTGCACAGGGTTTTTCGATGCCCTCGCTGCATAGATTCGAACGGCCCCGGCCGTCGAATCGCGGCCCGGGCAAAAACTGCTTTTTACGCAGTCTTTGTCCGGGCTAGTATTTTTCATGCGCCGCTTCCCGCTTCTGCCGCCTCTGCTCGCCATCGTCATCACCGGCATCAAGTCCGCGGCGGTCTCGCGTTCGCTTTACGGCGCGCTTGTTCCAGGCGCGATGGCCGCGCTTGCCTGGAATGATCTGCCGCTCCTCGGACTCGTTACTCTGTTCGCGCTTATCGGCGGACATAAAGGCATCACCGGCCTGGTCTTTCGCCTCGTGAGCGCCACCGTCGTTATCTGGTATCTCGCCGACACCGAGGTCGTGACGATGCTTCATACGCGGGTCGAGGTTACGGAGATTCTCCAGTACGCAACCGAGGTGGCCTATACGACTGAGGGGCGTTGGCTCACGGTCTTTACCGCCTGCTTGATTCTTTGCATGAGCCTTGTCCGCATCGGGCGGATCAAGCTCCCCTTCCCGCTTTTTCTCTTTATCGCCTCGATCGCGCTCCTCGCTCTGCCGACCTCTCGATCGCGGCCGGAGCTGGTCGATTTTTCGACGCCGGTAAAAGTTCGCGCCGAGCGAATACGCGGCAGTGAAGCACCGCGCTTCACGCCCGAGGAGATTCGAGCCCTCAGCGCGGACAAGCCGCTCGCCTCGGCGCACTGGCGCGAGAAACGAAATGTCATTCTCGTGCTCATCGAATCGCTTTCGGCGGCGGATTCGCACCGCACATCGGGAATTTTCCATCGCCTCGAAAAGCTCGACGCGCTTTCGAGTCGCGGCGCGCTGTTCAAGAATTTTTACGCCAATTATCTCAATACCGAGGGCGGGATCATCTCCGTCTTCGGCGCCGTGCCGCCGCTGCAATACCCCGGCGCGGGTTGGGACCTCTATCGTTCTCACGAAAAAAACGGCAGCGCGCTGCGATTTCTGCCGCCGGAGTACCGCCGCGTGTTCCTGGCCTCCTCGGACCTCGGCTTTCGCGGCGAGCGGAGCTATCTTGCCACGCTCGGATTCGCGGATCTGCGCGACATGAAAAATGTGGCGCGCTTTCAACATGCGGTACGCTCGGTCTTTCTCAGCCCGGCCGACGAAGTGCTCTACGCCGAGGCGCTCGAGATTCTGCCGACGCTCGCCGCACCCTATTTTCTGGCACTCGAGACGACGAGCAGCCACGAGCCGTACGAGCATCCGCACGGCGGGCCGGATACGGAAAGAGCGGTGTGGGCGTATGTCGAAGAGGAGATCGTGAAATTTGCGGAGTCGCTGTCGACAAATGGCTTTTTTGAGAACGGCCATCTGATTATCACCGGCGATCACCGGCGGATGGATCCGCTGACGCACGAAGAGACGGCGCGCTACGGGGCGTGTGCGGCATATGCGGTTCCGCTGATGATCTTCGGCCCGGGGATCGAGCCCGGGAACATTGACGAGCGGCTGCTGCAACAAACAGATCTTCTCCGCTTGCTTCCCGACGTGGTCTCGGGCGAGGAAACGCTCAGCGAGACGCTCCTACTTGCCGGGAAATACTCGAAGCCGCTTTTCGGCGATGCACCGGCCCCGGCGCTTGTCGGGGTAAAGGGCGAGGACGGGGCCGTGCGCTGTTTTTCCGGGACAGTCTTTGGCAGCAAAGTCGAAGGATATGACGGCGCGCCGGCTGGGGCGGTTACCGCGTTAAAACGAAGCCTCGCTGCTATGCAGCTTAACGCGCCTGCCTTACCGTAAACGCAGCGTTTTGAGGATCGGTGCGTTGTCGACGCGAAATTCCCAATGCGGCGGGCGCTCGGCGTCAAGCCTGAAAAGCAGCCCCGAATGGCGGTCCGTGCGCGTGATGTAAGATCAGGTAAATCGGCCGTGTTTCTCCCGACGCCAGGGCCGCGCTGAGCTGCTTGAATCTCCGCAGCTCGATGTCCGGCAGGAGCCAGTGCGCTGCGACGGGTTGAAGAATATGCCGGCCGACGCCGACAAAAAGCAGCGCTTGCCCCGGCGCCTCGGCGTTTAACCGCTTCACCGCGGCGCGGTACGACGAGCCCCAATAATCGGTCGCCTGCGGAAAGCCGCGCGCCTGTGCCGAGCTGAGGCCGCCGGCCCAGAAATTATAGAAACTAAGATTGAACGGGTGATTCGCGACGTTCCAGCACAGGACGGGCACAAAGAGGAGCATCGCGGCAGGCGGGAAGACCGCGAAGAGCCGCTCCGAGCGCGACAAAAATCGAAAACACCGGCAGCACCTCGAGCCAGTGGCGAATGATCAACGACGATGCCAGGAACTACGTCTTCTCCAACGTGTTCGAGGTCGCGTCGCGGGCCAAGCCCTACGGGAAGGTCGCGGTCGGTAAGAACGTCCAGTACGTGATCGGGTCATCCGTGCCGAGGGGTCTCCGCCTTGCGCGCGCCGGCCCCAGGGAGAAATTTCTCTGAGTTGAGACCCGCTACGTCGGATGAGCTAGCAGCGCCGTCGATTTCCGCAGTTTTCTACAGGATGGCGTCGGCGTATTCCGAATGGCGGGGAGACCTGATATTTGGGCGCGAGGTCGGCGTCGGGCGTGGCGGGTCGCATGTCGGCGGCTAGCGATAGGACGTGGACACGGACATTCGACTCAAGCGGATCACCGTCACTGGAGGTGCCGGCTTTCTCGGGAGCCACGTCGTGGAGGTGCTCGAGCGTGCCGGTTGCAGGAACATCTTCGTGCCGCGCTCGGCAGAATACGACCTTAGACGCAGCGACGCTGTCGTCCGCATGTACTCGGACGCGCGACCGGAGATCGTCATCCACTTGGCGGCGGTCGTGGGTGGAATCGGTGCGAACCGGGAGAACCCGGGGCGGTTCTTCTACGAAAACATGATGATGGGTACCGAGGTCATGGAGCAGGCTCGGCTCAGCGGGGTCGAGAAGTTCGTCGCCGCGGGAACCGTCTGCGCGTATCCGAAGCACACGCCGGTTCCGTTCCGAGAGGACGACCTCTGGAATGG
>JBEVNX010000148.1:0-7195 GCA_040507895.1 Binatia bacterium
AAGATGTGAGCCATGCCGACCGCGAGGCTCGGCGCGCCGCCGGTGCGCGCGAACATGCTCTTCTCGCCGATGTCGGCGGCGAGCGCGCTCATTTGTTCGGGCGTGACGACGAAGCCCCAGTTGCTGATCGTCGCGGTGGCTGCTTCGGGCGTGGCGCCGACGACGCCTGCCGGGCTGTTGATCGCGAAGTAGATGCCGGGCTGGAGGGCGGCGGCGGCGATCATCGCCATGATCGCGACGAACGATTCCATGAGCATCGCGCCGTAGCCGATCATGCGCGCGTCTCGCTCGTTGGTGAGTAGCTTCGGCGTGGTGCCCGACGAGATCAGCGAGTGAAATCCGGAGATCGCGCCGCACGCGATGGTGATGAACGCGAACGGAAAGACCTTGCCGGCGAAAATCGGCCCGGTTCCGTCAGTGAACCGAGTGAGCGCGGGCAGCTCGATTTGAGGTCGTAGAGCGACGATCCCCACGGCGAGGGCGACCACCGTGCCGATCTTGACGAACGTGCTCAAGTAGTCGCGCGGCGCGAGCAGCAACCAAATGGGCACCACCGAAGCGAGGAAACCGTAGGCGATGATCATAGCCGCGAGCTGGGTGCCGGTGAACGTGAACCACGGGCCGAGAATCGGATGACCGTCCACCCATCGCCCGCCGATGAGCGCCAATGCCAGCAGCACGAGGCCGAGCACCGTCGCCTCGCCGACCGCGCCGGGGCGCAACGCTCGCATGTACCAGCCCATGGCCATCGCAATCGGGATCGTCGCGCCCACAGTGAACGTGCCCCACGGACTGCTCTTGAGCGCGTTCGTGACGACGAGGCCGAGCACGGCGATGAGGATCACCATGATCGTCAGCACGCCGATCATCGCCACGAAGCCGCCGACCGGGCCGATCTCTTCCCGCGCCATCTGGCCGAGCGACTTCGCGTCCTTCCGGAGAGAACAGGAGAGCACGCAGAAATCCTGCACCGCGCCGCCGAGCACGACGCCAGCCAGAATCCACAGCGTCCCGGGCAGGTAGCCGAACTGCGCGGCCAGGGTGGGGCCGATGAGCGGACCGGGACCGGCGATGGCCGCAAAGTGATGACCGAACACGACCCAACGGTTGGTGGGCACGAAGTCGCGGCCGTCGTTGATGCGCTCGGCCGGGGTGCGGCGCATGTCATCGAGGGCGAGCACCTTGGCCGCGAGAAAGCTCGAATAGAAGCGGTAGCCGATCGTGTACACTGCGATCGCCGCGACGACGAACCAGGTCGCGTCGATGGTCTCGCCGCGCGCGAGCGCGATGACGCCGACGGCGATTGCGCCGGCGAGCGAGACCGCGGTCCAGAGCAAAGTCCTGACGGCGCGGGGCATGTCCCCTTCGAAGGCTCTAGGAGCCCGTCCCGGTAATCCTCCCGTCGCCGAGGAGCCGATCGCCGGCGTGTCGCGCTCGCAAAATTCCTCGGAATAGCGCAGAGGCTATTCGTCGGAACTTTGCCAACGCGATGCTTGGCGCTCGGCTCATTTGCTCGGTCCGGATTACCCGGACGGACTCCTAGCCTGGAGGCAGACGGTGAGACAAGCCGAGAGCTCAGCGCGCGCTTCGCGAGGGCAGGGCGGCGAGTTTCGCCCGGAGCAGGCGCGGCGCGACTTTCCCGGACTGCGGGGCATCGTGTTCCTGAATTCCGCCAGCATGGGCATCGCCAGTGGCGAAGCGCTCACGGCGGTCGACGCGCAACGGCGCCGGCTCGCCGCCGGGCCTCGCGGTCGGCGTTGGGCGCACTTCGTCGACCGCTTCGAGCAAGGGATCGGCGAGGCCAGGACCGAAGCCGCGCGCCTGTTGCGCGCGGACGTCGATGAAGTGGGTTTGATCCCCGACACCACGGCGGGGCTGCATCAAGCAGTCGATTCGATCCCGTTCCGGCGAGGGGACAACGTCGTGGTCAGCGATCTCGAATATCCCCAGGTCGCGCTCGCGGCCGAGAATGCGCGGCGCGAGCTCGGAGTCGAGGTCCGTTTCGTGCCGCACCGTGAGGGGAGGGTCACCGTCGACGACTACCGGGCGGCGATCGATCGGCGAACGCGCGCCGTGCTGGCGAGCTCCGTCGGATGGGTGACGGGCGAGCTCCTCGATCTCGCGAGCCTCTCTCAGCTCGCCGAAGAGCGCGGGTTCTTCCTGGTCGTCGACGCCGTCCAGCAGCTCGGCGGGATCTCGCTCGACTGTTCCAAGCTCGCCATCGATTTCCTGACTTCGGGCGGATACAAGTGGCTGAACGCGCCGTTCGGCTGCGGACTGTTCTACGTACGCCGCCGCGCGCACGCGCGCGGGCTGCGGATTCGGCGCGTCGGTATCCTCGGCCTCGAAGAGCCGCGCTCGGGCTGGGGTGCCTTCTACGGCTCCCCCGACATGAAGCCGCTTCCCGAGCTCCCGCCCGCAGCGAACGCGCGCCGTTTCGAGGCACAGGGCACGCCGAACCGGCTCGGCGCCGCGGGGCTCGCCGCCGCGCTTCGCCACAGGAACCAAATGGGACGCCGTGCGGTCGATTCTCACATCCTCGATCTCGGCGGCGAGCTCATCGACGAGCTCCGCGCGCGCCGTGCCCGGGTCTGGACGCCTCGCGAGCCGCGTTCTCGAGCCGGCATCGTCACGTTCACGCTCGCCGCGCGCTCGGCGGCCGACGAGCGGTTGCGCGCCTTTCTCGAGCGCCGGGCGATCTTCACGAGCGCCCGCTACTGCTCCGGAGTCGGCGGCGTGCGCGTGGCGATCCACCTCTTCAATACGCGAAGAGACGTCGCCGCTTTGCTGGCCGCGGTCGACGGGTTCCGCTCCTGACCGCGATTTGCCGCCGCAGGCGATTCGTGTCATCCCGGCGACCGTGGGGAAGAGTCGAGTGCAGACGTTTCGCGTCGGCTCGTTGCGCGTCCTCTTCGAACGCTCGACGGGCCCGCTCACCGGAATCGTTCTCGCCGCCCGCGCCGGGTCGCGCTTCGACGGCGACCATCCGGGCATCGCACATCTCGCGGAGCACATGCTCTTCCAGGGCACGACCACTCGCGACCACACGGCGATCAACCAGCGCGCCGCCGAGCTCGGAGGCGATCACGACGCCAGCACGAGCTACGAGGATCTCAACGTGACGTTCCAGGTGCTCAACGGCGATGCGCCCGAAGCACTCGCGCTGCTCGCTGACCAGGTCAGACGCTCCACGGTCCCGGAGGATCGTCTCGAAAACGAGCGACAGGTTGTGGCGCAGGAGATCCGAGGTCATCGCGAGGACGCCGTCAGCTACGTCTGCGACGAAACCTGGGCGCGCTTCTTCCGCGGCGGCCTGCGTCTCTCGCCGAGCGGCACGCTCGGCAGCGTGCGGTCGATCACCGCCGGCGACGTACGTGGATTCTTGCGCCGCAGGCTGGTCGGGCGAAACCTAGTGCTGTCGATCGTCGGTGATCCGCCGCTGCGCGACGTCCGCCGCGTTCTCGCCGAGGAGTTCGCATCGTTGCCCGCGGGTTCGCCGTGCGTCGCGAGCGGCGCGCGGATCTCCCGCACCGGTGAGATCCGGCTGCGTCGCTCGGGGCTGACTCAGCTCTACTGGACGACGCTCTTCGCGGTGCCGGCTCGCCGCCGTGAGCTCCTCGCGCTCGGGCTCGCACTCGAGATCGTTGGCACCGATCCCGACGGTCGGCTTTACCACGAGGTCCGCGAGAGGCACGGCCTCTCGTACGATCTCTGGGCCGATCTTCCGGGAGGCGCCCAGTGGGCAGCGCTGGTTGTCGGCGCGGTCGCCGAGCGGCGCACGGAGAATCGGCTGCGCCGCGCTATCGACGCCGTGTTCGCCGAGGCCGCCGCCAAGGGATTCGCCGCCGAAGAGATCGCCCGAGCGCGACGTAAGGTGCGCTACCGCTACGCGCGCCTCTCGGAAGCGAAGGTCGACCGCGCGGCTTCGCATGCGGCGGCGCTACTTTACGGCGCTCCGCGTCTCGACGAGGCGGAGGCGGTGGTGCGCTCGCTCGCCCGCGAGGAGATCGAGGCGGCGTGGCGGACCGCGCTGCGCGCTCCGCGCGTCACCGGAGTGCTGACGGGACGGTGACCGTGCCCCGTTGCGCGCCGCTGGTGCCGGGCGGTACAACTCGCGCTTCATGGCACTGCGCATCGTCTTGATCGGCCAGGCGGCGTTCGGCGAAAAGACCCTGGAGAGACTTGCGCGCCAGCACGAGATCGTCGCGGTCTACTGTCCGCCGGACGTGCTCGGCGCGAAGCCCGATTCGTTGAAGGTCAAGGCCCAAGCCATGGGCATCGCGGTCCACCAGCCGAAATCGATGAAGAGCGACGAGGTGCACCGCCGCTTCGCCGAGCATCGTGCCGATCTCGGCGTGCTCGCCTTCGTCACCGTCATCGTCCCGCAGCGGATCATCGAGATCCCCCGTCTGGGGACGATTTGCTTTCACCCCTCTTTGCTGCCGCGCTACCGCGGCGGGAGCGCGATCAACTGGCAGATCATTCGCGGCGAGACGCGTGGCGGGCTGACGGTTTTCTGGACTGACGCCGGCATCGACACAGGGCCGATCCTGCTCCAGAAGGAAGTCGAAATCGGGCCGGACGACACGACCGGCTCCCTGTATTTCGAAAGGATCTTCCCCCTCGGCCTCGATGCGATGGAGGAGGCCGTGGAGCGGATTGCGCAGGGGCGCGCGCCCCGCATCGCCCAGGACGAGTCTTCGGCGACGTACGATCCGCTGTGCCGCGATCCGCACGTCGCCATCGAATGGTTGCGGCCGGCGCGCCAGGTCTACGATTTGGTCCGCGGCGCCGACCCGCAACCGGGGGCCTGGGCGATGCACCGCGGCGAAAAGGCACGATTCTACGACTGCCGGCTCGGAGCGCCGTCGGACGGCGAGCCCGGCCGCGTCTTGGCGATCGGCGAGCACGGAGCCGAGGTCGCGCTCGACGGCGCCCGGCTGCTCGTCAGGCGCCTGCGCCTCGGGGAGTCCCCGAAGAAGCTTCCGCCGGTGGAGCTCGCGCGCGAAGGCCGCATCGCCGCCGGAGACCTGCTGCAGCCGGGGGCGTCCGATGGCGGATGAGATGTTGCCCGCGATCGACCGCGCGTTTCGCGAAAGCATCGCGGCCAAGACTCAGTTTCTCAAGGAGTACCGAGCCGCGTTGGCTGGAGTCGTCGACGTCATCGCCACGCGCCTGCTCGCCGGCAACAAGGTGCTGTTTTTCGGGAATGGCGGCAGCGCCGCCGACGCGCAGCACCTCGCGGCGGAGTTCGTGAACCGATTCCTCCTCGAGCGACCTCCGCTTCCGGCCATCGCGCTCACCACCGACACGTCGATTCTCACCAGCATCGGCAACGACTACGGGTACGGCGAGGTCTTCGCAAAGCAGGTGAAGGCCATCGGTCGCGAAGGCGACGTGGCCGTGGCTCTATCGACGAGCGGGAACTCGCCGAACGTGCTGCGTGCGGTCGAGGCTTGCAAGAAGGCCGGCATCATCACGGTCGGACTCACCGGCGGGGACGGCGGCAAGCTCGGACCGATCGTCGACCATCATCTTTGCGTTTCCGCCAGCCGGCTCTCGCCGCGGATCCAGGAGACGCACATCCTGGTCGGTCACGTGATCTGCGAGCTGGTCGACTGCAAGCTGTTCGGGCGCGACCCGAGAAAGAGCGAAGGTTGAAGTCGCGCGAGATCGATCTTTCTCGCGTACGGACGTATCCGCTGGCCGCGCGGCCGAGCAAGGTCGTGGCGCAAGCCCTCGGACGGCCGCTGCCGGCCGGGGCGTCGGTCACCGATCTCCTGGCGAGCCTGCCCGATCTCCTCGCGGCGCGCGATCTGCGTGCGGCAGCGAGCGAGCTCGCTCGGCGGCGCAGAGATGGCGGCGCGATCGTGCTCGGCATGGGAGCTCATCCCATCAAGGTCGGGCTTTCGCCGCTGATCGTCGATCTCATCGAGCATGGGGTGCTGGCGGCGGTGGCCATGAACGGCGCGGGCATCGTTCACGACTTCGAGCTCGCCCTCGCCGGAGGGACATCGGAGGAAGTCGCCGACCACTTGGCCGACGGCACCTTCGGCATGGCCGCGGAGACCGGCCGCTTCCTCAACGAGGCGGCGCGAGACGGGGCTGACGCCGGGATGGGCCTCGGCGAAGCCGTGGGTAGGAAGATCCTCGCCGACGGCTTGCCGCATGCTTCGCTCAGCATCTTGGCGGCTGGCGCGCGCGGGGCGGTGCCGGTGACGGTGCACGTCGCCATCGGCACGGACATCGTTCACATGCATCCTTCCGCGGACGGCGCCGCCATCGGCGAGACGAGCCTCCGCGACTTTCGCATTTTGGCCGAGCAGGTCGGCGCCCTGCAGAACGGAGCATTCGTGAACCTCGGCTCCGCCGTGATTCTGCCGGAAGTCTTCCTGAAGGCGCTTTCGCTCGCGCGCAACGTCGGCCACGACGTATCCGATCTGTTCACGCTCGACATGGACTTCAATCGTCACTATCGCCCGCTCACGAACGTCGTGTCGCGGCCCACCTCGCTAGGCGGGCGCGGCATGCATCTCACCGGCCATCACGAGATCATGTTCCCTTTGCTATGCGCCGCGCTTCGCGAGGCGATGGAAAATCCGTGAGCCCGGCGCGCAAGGTTCGCTTGGCGCCGCGGGCGGAGCCGATGGCCCCGATTGTCACGTTGCTCACCGATTTCGGCGAGCGCGACGGCTTCGTGGGCATCATGAAGGGCGTGGTGCTCGGCATCTGTTCCGGCGCGCGCCTCGTGGATCTCAGCCACGAGGTCGCGCCGCAGGATGTGACGGGCGCCGCGCTCGTGCTGCGCAACGCCGTCGGCCACTTTCCGGCCGGGACGATTCATCTGGCGGTGGTCGACCCCGGCGTCGGCACCGCGCGCCGCCCGATCCTCATCGAGACCGAGCGATTCATCCTGATCGGGCCGGACAATGGGTTGCTCAGTCTGGCTGCCGAGCAGGCGCCGGTTCGCCGGCTCATCCACCTCGATCGTGCCCGTTGGTTCCTACCTTCGCCGAGCCACACGTTTCATGGCCGAGACGTCTTCGCAGCGGTGGCGGGACACAGCTCCAGCGGAGTCGACTGCGGCTAGCTCGGCTCCCAGTTCGACGCGTTCGAGCGGCTTTCACTGCACGCGCCGCGCCGGCTCTACGACTCCATCGAGGCACAAGTGATCCACGTCGACCGCTTCGGCAAC
>JBEVNX010000166.1:0-8014 GCA_040507895.1 Binatia bacterium
CCTGTTGCCGTTCGTCGCAGGTGGCGAGGTCGAGACCTGCGTCGAGGAGCGCGTTCCTGTGCTCATGCTCTTCTGGGGGGACGCTCGGCCC
Organism: Binatia bacterium; assembly: GCA_040507895.1. Taxonomy (GTDB): domain Bacteria; phylum Desulfobacterota; class Binatia; order JACPRU01; family JACPRU01; genus JBEVNX01. Next base: position 92 of record JBEVNX010000166.1, read on the forward strand.
CACGTCGACAAGGCCAAACGGGCCCGCATCCCCGCCTCGTCCAGGTCGGTTCCGTCGACGAGGCGAAGGATGCCGCGGCCGCGGGCGCGAGCGCCGTGATCGCGCAGGGCTTCGAGGCGGGCGGGCACGTCCGCGGCACGACCTCCCTCGCGGCCCTCCTTCCGCGGTCGTGGAAGCGGTGAAGCCGCTCCCCGTGATCGCCGCGGGCGGCATCGCGAACGGGCGCGGGGTCGTCCGCCGCGCTCGCGCTCGGTGCGGAAGCCGTGATGATGGGGACGCGGTTCTTGTGCAGCCAGGAATCGCGTGCGGCGCGCCAGTACAAGGAACGGATCGTGCGCGCACGCGCCGAGGACACAGTCCACACGATGCTCTTCGACGTCGGATGGCCCGACGCAGCGCACCGCGTGCTCCGGAACAAGGCGATCGAGGAGTGGGAGGCGGCGGGGACGCCCGTCGCCGGGCCAGCGCCCAGGGGAAGGCGAGATCGTCGGCAGAATGACCGTCGACGGCGTGGTGACCGACGTGCCGCGCTACTTCGTCGGCAATCCGATGATCGATTTCGAGGGCGACATGGAGTACGTCGCGCCCTACGCTGGCGAGTCCTGCAATCTCGTGAACGACGTGAAGCCGGCGGCGGCGATCGTTCGCGACGTCGTGCGCGAGGCCGAAGAGGTCCTGAAGGAGGTCGGCGGGTAGGGGCGGGGCTTCGCGCTGGCGCGGTGGCTTCGCTCCTATCGGGACGCAGTCGATGTCTCGCTGCGGGACCGCGCATGGAGCGAGACCGGGCGTTATGCCGCGGCCCTCGAGGGTCTCGTTCGCCGAGCCGTGGCCGCGCTGCGAGTTCATCGTTCGTCGGGCGAGGGCTTTGGCCGCCTACGGGCTCGGCAGTCGCGCCCCCGAGCTCCTCGCGGAAATCGCGCGAGGAGTGCCGGTCGCTCCGCTTTCGGGAACCGTCGTTCGAAGCGGTAGTCGAATGAATCCACGGTCCTTTTCCGCCGGATACTTCGCTCACCAGCGCTCCTTCGCAGCTTTGTCCCGGAGTCAGGGTCGAGGTACGGAGGAAGAGATAAACTTGTTCGGGCTCCGGGAAGAAGTGCTTGGCGTTCGGCGGCATCGTCGGTGACGCGGTTGCCGCCGAAGCCTTGGCTCCAACGATCGCCGTTTCTGCCCGGCGTGCGGTATGCCGCGCGCGCGGGCCGACCGAGTCAACGGGCTTTGCCAGTGCGCTCGCCCTTCCCACCTTCAGGACGCAAGCCGTTGCCGATCTCTATAAAGGGAAGATCCTGTGGCCCAGTGTCGTGACCGCGGGCGTGTTGCCCCCTGCTTTGCGGTTTGGGGTTCAGATATCACCGTCGCCAGACAATCTTGGCCAACCGCTTTCCACGGCGCGACGGCACGGTACTACGGGATGGGTGAGCCGGATCCGGAAACAGCGGTCGCGCTTGCATATCGCCCTGCGCAACCGTACTGCACCATACGGTTGAGAGAACTAAAAATCCGGTGGCCGCAAGGTCGTGTCGATTCGAGTCCGACTTCCGGCATGGGAAAACTCCGAAGCTCCACGACATCGGGTCTCCGGGGAGCGCAGGTAGCCGCGCGAAGTGGCGCGCGATTCGATCGAAACCGAGGAAAAAGATGGCCTACGATCCGAGCAACGTCTTCGCGAAGATCCTGCGCAAAGAGCTGCCTTGCGTGAAGGTGTACGAGGACGAGGCGACCCTCGCGTTCATGGACATCATGCCGTCTGTGGAGGGCCATATGCTGGTGATCACCAAGGAGCCGGCGGAAACCATACTCGATCTCTCGCCCGAGGGTGCTTCCGCACTGATCCGCACGACGCAACGAGTTGCCAAGGCGGTGAAGAAGAGCTTCGGCTGCCCCGGAGTCATGTTGGTGCAGCTGAACGGAGCCGCCGCCGGCCAGAGCGTGCCGCACATCCACTTTCACGTGCTGCCGCGCAGCGAGGGGCTGGAGCTGAAGCTGCACGGCCGGTCGATGGTGAAGCCCGAACAGTTGGAGCCCATCGCAGCCAAGATCCGGGCGTCGCTCTAGGGCTCGAGCACTCCGAGGGCTGTGGCCGCTGAAAGCAGCGCTTCGTAGCGCAGCCGCGTCGACTCGTCGAGGAGACCCGAGGTAATGAAATAGGGAGCGACGCGGCTCAACGTGGTGTGGGTCGTCGCATCGGCGAGCACCAGGAGCGGGATCGCGACCAGGCTGCGGACGTGCACGCCGAAGTGCTCGACGCTATGGCCGAGTGCGCGGCCCGTGGCGATCGCCCAGGCGACGAGCGGCAACCAGGTGAAAGCCGCGATCAGCGCCGCCCGCCGGGCGACCGCTAGCCCTCCGTCACGCAGTATCAAACCGACCGCCTGCTGCAGCCGGAAGAGCGGGTCCCTGCGAATCAGCGAAAAAGCCAGGGGCGCCTCTCGATCGTCGTGGCTCGGTTCACTCATGTCCGTGCGGCTTGCTGCTCGGAGCGCCCCGGTGTTAGGAGGTTTCGTACGACCGACCCAAACGGGAGCATTCCATGAGCGAGCCACGTCCGGTTGTCGCTGGCATCATGCAGGGAACGCACGTTCTCGGCCTGTCGCTGATCGGTATGGGAATCCTCTCGGCCCTCGCACCGGCGATCGCCGGCGCGCCCGTGGTCATGCTGGTGGGGGTGCTCGTCGCCCTTGCGGGTGTGGCGCGCGGCGTGTTCGGGTGGCGCGCCTGGTTGGAAGGGAAGGGCCCGATGGGTCTCGTCGTCGGAGGCCTGGCCGTCGCCTGCGGGCTCGCCCTCGTCTTCAACCCGGTATCGAGCCTCGGCGCGGTGTCTTCGCTGGTGGCGGCTTACATGGTCGTCGACGGCATCTCCGCGCTGCTGTTCTCGGCGCGCCTCGATGAGAACGAGGGGCGTGGCTGGATGTGGGGAGACGCGCTGCTCTCGATTGCCCTCGGCGTGTCGATGTGGGTCGGCTGGCCGCTCTCGGGCCTGCGCGCGCTCGGCATACTCATAGGCGTGAAGTTGGCATCGGCGGGCGCGGTCCTGCTGCGCGTCGAGCAGAGCATGCGGCGCCTCGGTGCGGGTGTGGCGGCGCTGCGCTCGCGCGCGGGAGGCTAGCGGTCTCCGCGGAGCCGACGCTCCGCACCGGCGCCGGGGCCGCGCCGCTCGGTTTTGCGGAGATCGCGCTCGCGGAGGTGCGTCAAACGTGCTACTGGACACGCGCCGCCGGTGCTTTTGGTCAGCAACGCCCCTGCCTCGATCGTGGAGCCCTCCACGATACGCTCGAAGATGGCGGAGGCGTTCGTCCGCGGAACCGCCGGCTTGCTGGTCGCGGCGAGCGCTCTCTGGTTGTTCGAGCACCTGCTCGGGCTGAGATTCTTGCCGGGGATCGCATCGCTCGGATCGAGAGTCGCGGCGTCGCTCTTGCTGCTCGCCGCGTCGCTCTTGCTGGTCTCGGAGGACGATCTCTTGCGGCGACGGCTCGGCAAGGCGCTCGGCGCCGTCGTCGCGCTCGTCGGGGCGCGGACCCTCGTCGAGCAAGCTCTCTCCGGCGGCGTTTCAGACACGAGCCTCCCGAGCGCAGCTGAGCTCTTGATGCTTGGCACCGCCGCTTCCGTGATCGACCTGCAGAGCTGGCCGCGGCGGCGGCTCTCCGACTTCTTCGCCCTCGGCGCGCTGTTCGTGCTCCTGGAGATCGTTCTCGAGGCGCTCTACGCGGCCAGCGGTTCCGCCGGCGCGCGGCAGCCGATCGAGCTCACGGCGGTCTGTCTCTTCGGCCTCTCGGCAGCCGCGCTTCTGTGCGTCCGGCTCGACACCGGCCCGCTCTCGCTGCTCACCCGCGATGCGCCGTCGAGCGCGCTCATGCGCCAGCTCCTGCCGCTCACCGTAGCCGGTCCGGCGCTCGCCGGATTGATCGCGGTAATCGGGCAGCGAGACGGTTGGATGGACTCGACCGGGGCGATCTCCCTGCTCGTGACGCTCGCGGCGCTCGTGCTTCTTGGGATCGCCTGGATCGGCTCCGCGCGGCTGCGCCTCGCAGAGGGCGCGCTCGGCATGACCGAGGAGATGCACGGCCGACTGCTGCGCGAGACCGCCGTCCGCTCCGAGGCCGAGCGATCGCGAGCGCACTATCTCCAGCTGCTGGGCGATCTCGAGGCCGTCGTCTGGGAAGCGGAGCCCGACAGCGGTCAGCTCAAGTTCGCGAGCCCCGGATCCGGCGAACTGCTCACGGAGTTGCCGAAGGGCTGGCTCGCTGACGGCGACTTCTGGACGAGGATCGTCCACCCGCGCGATCGCGAGCGGGCGGCCGTCGAGCTGCTTGCCGCAGCGGACCGGGGCCGCGACTGTGAGTTCGAGTTCCGCGCGGTCAAGGTCGACGGCTCGGTGCGGTGGCTCCGCGCGCGCCTCTACGCGGAGGAGGTTGACGGCGCCCGTCGCTGGCACCGCGGCGTCATGATTGACGTCACCGAGCGCAAGGAGACCGAGCGCCGGCTCGCCGCGCAGAACGAGATCGCCCGCGTGCTCGGCGAGTCGCAATCGCTGCACGGCGCGCTGCCGCACTTGCTCGGCGCGCTTGGCGCAAAGCTCGACTGGGACTTCGGCGCCGCCTGGACGCTCGATCGCGAGCTCGGCGTGCTGCGCGCGATGGACGTGTGGCAAGCGGCGCCCGATCTCGCCGCGACGTTTGCCGCGGCGACGCGCGGCCGCACGTTCTCGAGGGGCGAGGAGCTGCCCGGACGGGTGTGGGGAAGCGGCGGCCCCGCTTGGATCGAGGACGTCGCGAAGGAAGCATCGTTCGCCCGCGGCGTCGAGGCGGAGCGCGACGGCCTCCACGGCGCGGTTGGCTTCCCGATCCGCGTCCGCGATGAATTCCTCGGCGTGATCGAGCTCTGGAGCCGCGACGTGCGCCCGCCCGACGAGGCGCTCGGCAAGCTCCTCGCGTCGGTCGGGAACCAGGTCGGCCAGTTCGTCGACCGCCGCCGCTCCGACGAGCGTCATCGCGAGAAGAGCTCGGCGCTCGAGACCGTCAACCGTCTCTCGCCGACCTTCTCCGGCATGCTCGACATCGATCGATTGATCCAGGAGCTCACCGACGCGGCGACCAAGCTCGCCGATGCGCAGATGGGCACGTTCTTCTTCCACGGCCGCGAGGGAGAAGGGTACCGAAGCTACACGTCCAACACCGTCTCGCACGACGCCCTCGGGCTCGGCGCACCGCGGCCGACGCGCTTCCCGACGCGGCTGTTCTCGAGCGACGGTCCGCTGCGCATCGACGACGTCCGCGCCAGCGGTGGACCTGCCGGCCTCGAGGGTCAGTTCACCGGTTCGGCGGTGGCCAGCTATCTCGCGGTGCCGGTCGTGTCGCGCGGCGGACGCATCCTCGGCGGCATCGCGCTCTCGCACTCCGAACCGGGCGTCTTCACCAAGCGCGAGGAGCGGATCGTCTCCGGCATCGCCGCGCACGCGGCGGTGGCTCTGGAGAACGCCGAGCTCTACGACGCCGAGCGCCGCGCGCGGGCAGCGGCGGAGGCCGCGAGCCGGGCGAAGGACGAGTTTCTGGCGATGCTCGGCCACGAGCTGCGCAATCCGATCGGCGCGATCCGCAACAGCGTTGAGGCGCTCGAGATGTCGCAGGAGCGCAGCGGCGACGGCGCCGGGGCCATGCTCTGCTCGATCATCGCGCGCCAGACGGACACGCTCGCGCAGCTCGTCGACGATCTGCTCGACGTCACGCGGCTGATTTCCGGCAAAGTCAGGCTGCGCACCCGCGTCGTCGATCTCCGGGAGCTCGTCGGCCAGACCCTCGAGTCGCTGCGCGCCGGGGGCCGGGCGTCGCGCCACTTCGTGCACTTCCAGGGCGAGCCGGTATTCGTCGACGGCGATCCGGTGCGCCTCGAGCAGATCGTCACCAACCTCGTGGAGAACGCCATCAAGTACACGCCGGAGGGCGGCGAGGTCGAGATCGCCGTCGAGCTTGTCGGCGAAGAGGCGCAGCTGCGAGTGCGCGACAACGGGCAGGGCATCGAGCCCGAGCTGCTGCCGCGCATCTTCGATCTCTTCGTGCAGGGCAAGCAGTCGCTCGACCGGCCGCGGGGAGGCCTCGGCATCGGTCTCACGCTGGTGCGCCGCCTCGCCGAGATGCACGGCGGATCCGTCGAGGCGGAGAGCGCCGGAGTCGGGATCGGAAGCGAGTTCCGGGTGCGCATCCCCGCCAAGCCCACGAGCGAAGCCCCGGCCACCGAGACGGTGCCCGAAGCGGCGCGCGCCATCCCCCGCCGGGTGCTCATCGCCGAGGATCACTCCGATTCCCGCGAATCCCTCCGGCTCCTGCTCGAAGCATCTGGGCACCGGGTCGCCGTGGCTCGCAACGGCGACGAGGCCGTCGAGCTCGCGCTGGCGGATCCGCCGGAGATCGCGCTCGTCGACATCGGTCTTCCAGGGCTCGACGGCTACGAGGTGGCGCGCGAGATCCGCGCGGCCGATTCGACCGACGCCGTCTTCCTCGTCGCCTTGACCGGCTACGGTCAGCCCCTCGACCGCCGCCGCGCGCTCGAGTCCGGCTTCAACGAGCACCTCGTGAAGCCGCTCAATCGCGACAAGCTGCTGCGCTTGATGGCAAGCCTCGAGAGTCCTCCGCGCGTCGCCGCGGAGTAGGCGTCTCGCGCCGCGACCTCGAATCGACTCAGAGCGCCGCCGCGGCGTAGAGCCGCCGGGCGTCCTTGCGAAGCTCCGCGCGGAAGTCGGGATGGGCAACCGCGAGCATCTCGCCGACCCGCTCGCGCAAGCCCTTGCCACGCAACCGGGCCACACCCTGCTCGGTGACCACAGCGTCGACGAAGCCGCGATGAACGGTCGGCGTCGAGCCGAGCGGCAGCTCGGCGACGACGCGAGGCACCCGGCCGTCGGGACGGAGCTGCGAGGACGGCAGCACGATCACGGAGCCGCCACTCGAAGTCGAGGCGCTGACCGCGAATGCGGGCTGACCGCCCGGGCCGCTGAAGACCTCCGCGCCTCGAGTCTCGGAGCAGACGTTGCCGGTCAAGTCGACGAAGAGCGCGTTGTTGATCGCGGTGAAGTTCTCGAGCTGCAGGAGATTGCGCAGATCATCGGTGTACGTGAAGTCGTAGAGCTCGAAAGCGGGGTTCTCGTGGATGAAGTCGAGATCCTCCTCGGGCATCTGCGCGAGCGCCGAGGCCACCACCTTGCCGGGGTGGAGCGACTTGTACTTTCCGGTGACGACCCCTTGGCGCACCAAGTCAACGATGCCGCCCGGGCAGAGCTCGGTGTGAATGCCGAGATCGTGCTTGTCTCCGAGGAAGGCCAGCAGCGCCGCGGAGACGTCGCCGATGCCGATCTGCAGGGTCGCCCGGTCCTTGACGATCTCGGCCGCGACCAGCGTGCAGATCACCTGCGCGGCGATCTCGGTCTCCTCCGTGCGCGGCGGGATCGGCGGCGCGGGCGGCCTGTCTTCAATCTCGGCCAGGCGGGCGAAGCGCGAGACGTGCACGCAGTTGTCGCCGCCCGTGCGGATGAACTCCGGGTGCACCTCGCCGATCAGCTGGTCGACGTGCCGGATGACGGTCGGACTGAACCACGCGCCGGTGCCGAAGGAGCAGTAGCCGCGGGCGTCGGGCGGCGAGATGGGAATCATCGCCACGTCGACGCGATCGCCGAAGCCGGGAGGCAGGCAACCCATCCGCCACTGCGCGATCGGCACGTACTCGAAGCGGCCCGCGAGCACCGCGGCGCGCTCGTAGGGCCCGGCGTAAAACGTGCGGATGCGAAAGCTCTCGAGGATCGCGGGATCGTCCCAGGAGAAGGGCGTGAGGTACGTGCTGATCGTCACGCCGCGGAGCTCGCCGCGCCCCCCCGCGAGCCCGCCGCACAGCGGCAACGGCAACGCCCTCCAGCCCCCCCACTAGACGGGATTCCCGGTA
>JBEVNX010000118.1:0-10193 GCA_040507895.1 Binatia bacterium
CAGCGGGCATCGGCGCGCTCGTTTCCTCGGCAGTCAATCAATGGACACTGCTGGTCGGCATGCTGCCGATCGTCTACAGCATCTCCGCGGGTAGTCCCCTCGCGATGCCGCTCGACGAGCGACAGATCGAGGAGATGCTGCTGACCACGGCACAATCGATCTATGCCGTGACGGTGATCGCCGATCTCCGCTTCAGCGTCCGCGAGGCGGCCTTGCTGCTCGTGTTGTTCGCCTGTCAGCTATTGCTGACGGACGCCACCGCCCGCTATGCGCTTTCCGCGATCTACCTGCTGCTCACCGCCGTCGTGCTGATCACCGGTGGGGCCGAGAAACGCCGCGCGCTTCGAGAGCTTCCGGCTTTTCTCTTTGCCCGCCGCGAATAGCGCTCGCGCGTCCCTTCAACCGAGCGCGCCGGCGGCCGTGAGCGCTTCAATCTCGGCGCCGGAGTAGCCGAGCACGTCCGTGAGCACCTCGCGGTTATGCTGTCCGAGGCACGGCGCGGGCGCGGCGACTTCGCAGGGCGTGGCTGAGAGCTTCCAGGGAACGCCCGCATGGTGCCGCTTGCCGACTTCGGGATGCGGCAAATCGACGAAAAATCCACGGCCGTTCAGGTGCGGGTCCTCGGCGACATCCTGATTGGTCATCGTCGGAAACGCGGCGACGCCTGCCGCTTGCAGCCGGCGAGTCGCCTCCTCGGGCGAGACGGTCGTAGTCCAGCGCGTCAGCCGCTGCTCGAGATCGTCCTCGTTGCGCTTGCGGTCGGCCAGGGTGCGGAATCGCGGGCTCGACAGCTCAGCGTCGCCGACGACCGCGGCAAGCGAGCGCCATTCGTCGTCGCTGCCGACCGCGATCGAGACCCAGCGATCCTGCCCTTCCGAACGAAACACTCCGTGCGGCGCCATGTGGGGATTGCGATTGCCGTCGCGCGGTGGCTCTGTTCCGTTCATCTCGTATTCGAGGAGCGCTTCGGGGAGCAGTGTGGCCGAAGCCTCCCAGAGCGATACGTCGATGAATTGCCCTTCGCCGGTCTGCTGCCGATGGCAGAGCGCGGCGAGTACCGCGACTGCGCCGTGCAGGCCCGCGGTCGGGTCGCCGTACGAGATGCCGACGTGCATCGGGGGGCCGCCCTTGTAGCCGGTGACCGAGGAAAAGCCCGCCAGAGGCACGGTGGCCGGGCCGTAGGACACGAAGTCTCGCTCCGGACCGCTGCGGCCGTAGCCGGAGATCGACACCATGATGGCGTCGGGGCGCAGCTTGCGCACCTCCTCGTAGCCGAGACCCATGCGCTCCATGACTCCGTTGGCGAAGTTCTCGGCGACGACGTCGCTTCGCGAAATCAGCCGACGGGCGACCTCGAGCGCACGCGGATGCTTCAAGTTGAGCGTCAGCGAACGCTTTCCTTGATTGTATTGATTGAAGTATCCGCTGCGGTTCAGACCAGTCTCGAAGTCCGCGAAGGGCGGGATCAAGCGCGTCACGCACGGACGATCGCGACACTCGACGCGGATCACCTCCGCGCCGAGATGCGCGAGCTGCAACGTGCAGAACGGGCCGGCCCAAACCCAGCTGAAGTCGGCGACCCGGATGCCGGCGAGTGGTTTACTCATCGATCGGTCCTCACACCAGCTCTCGCAGGACCTCGGCAGTGTGCTCGCCGAGGAGCGGGGCCGGCCGCCGCAGCGTCCAGGGAGTCCGCGAGAGCAGGTAAGGGGCCCCGGGCGCACGGCACGCGCCGGCTCGCGGGTGGTCGAACGAAACGAAGAAGCCGCGCGCATTCAAATGCTTCGAGGACCAGAGATCGCCCATCGTCGAGACCGGCGCGATCGGCACGCGCCGACGCTGCAACAGCCGATAGAGCTCTTGCACCGTCTGTTCGGCCATCCAAGTCGCGATCATCGGCTTCAGCGCATCCCAGTTGGCGGCGCGCTGCAAGCGGTCGCCGAAGATGTCCAGCCCCGCCCACTCCGGGCTCCCCATCGTCTCGACGAACGTCTTCCATTGATGCTCCTCGACAGCGCAGAGAAACACCCACCCGTCTTTGCACTCGAAGAAGTCGAGCGGCTGGATCGGTTTGTTGCCGAGGCGCGTCGCCTTCATCTGACAGTATGGCCAGAAAGGGTAGGTCAGCTCGAGGATCGTCACGAGGGATTCCTGCGCGGAGACCTCGACGTGTTGCCCGGCTCCGGTCGTCTCGCGTGCGAAGATCGCACCGAGCGAGGCAACGGCCGCATTGAGCCCGACTTGGAACAGTGCCTGGTGTCCGAAGGTGCGCAGCGGAGGGAGATCGTCGGTTCCCGGGCCGCCTCCGTTCAAACAGGCAATGCCGCCGGCGTTCCACAGGTTGAGATCGTAGGCTCGGTAGTCGCGGTAGGGCCCGGACACCCCGAACGGCGAGATGGCCGTCGCCACGAGGCGGGGCCTGCCGCGCGTCACCTCCTGCGGTTCCAGACCGCAGCGCCCGAGCTGGGCGGGGGCGACGTCGTGAACGAGCAAGTCGGCGCGATCGACGAGCTTCGCGAAGCGAGCGCGATCGGCGGCGTCATCGAGGTCCAGGACGATCCCACGCTTGTTGGCGTTCAAGTAGAGAAACAGGCCGCTCGTCTCGGGATCGACGCGTCCTGCCGGGAACGGCCCGAGCCTGCGTGTCGAATCGCCGGACGGCGGCTCGATCTTGACGACGTCCGCACCGAGGTCGCCGAGGAGCTTCGCCGTGTAAGCAGAAGCCAGACCGGATCCGAGCTCGACCACGCGAAGGTGAGACAATGCTCCGCTCATCGGGCGCTCCTTAACACAGCAAGCGCACGGGACCCAAGGGTCCGTTCAGTGGAGCGACTGCGGCCGTGGAAGGAGCGGTAGCACGTCTTCGGGGTTCGCGGGCTCGTCGACCTTGCCCAGCGCGAGCATGACGTCGGTGTGCGAATACTCCTCGACGGGCCACTCGCGCGCCACGCTCCACTGACCTGCTTGCTGGAAGAGAAGGTGGACCCGCTGCGGGTTCTCGGTGAGGCCTACGGCGACGCGGCCGCTGGGCGTCGTCGAGAACAGCACGTAGCCGGCTCGCTTCAAGGTGACGAAGTACATGGATTCTCCCTCCCGCACACCGACGCAATGCTCAGCCCTAGACGGTTCCCGACCCGGCGAAGCCGACCGTGGCACGTGCTTTTGCAACCGGGTCGACCGTTGCGCAGATGCCGAGGCCGTCGAACCGTACGGCTTCCGAGTATCGGAGCAGGTGCAAGCCCCGCTCGTCGAATTGGCCCGCGGTGACGAACGCGCCATCCGCCGTGGCGCTCGAAGACCAATCCCATTCGTCGACGAGCAAACGCTCGCCGTGAATCGCCGCATGAAGCAGCGTATCGTAGACGATCTCCACAGCAGTCCTGCGGCGCAGCGGCATTCGAAACCATGCGGCGCGCTCGGCCAGCGCTTCGGTCTGTTGCGCGTACGTCAGATTTCGGCTCGCCGCGAAGGGGCGCTTCTCGAACAGCGCCCAGCCAGGGCGGCAAGTTTCCCGGGCGAAGGGCTCGCGCTCGAACCAGGCATCAGCCGGCGCAGGGTCCGCTCCCTGAGGGAAATGGGTCGCGAGCCCGCCGAGGGTCAAGGGTGCGTCGCCGACGCGGGCAAGGCGCAGCGTCAGGATCATGCCTTGGTCGGCGGCGCGCCTGAGCCAATCGGGCGGAAACGGAACTCTGACGAATGAGACGTCGGCATGCGCGCGCTCGAGAACGCGCGGACCGGCGCCGAGCGCGGCGCAAATCTCCTCCGGGCCGAGAAGGTCGTCGCCGAAGATCCGTTGCGCAGTCTCGAGGCTCGACTCCTCCATGCGGCGCGAATCGTAAGCAATGGTGGATGCCGAGGCAATGCGTCGTTCACGTTGCCAAGGCGCCAGGCGTCGGTTAGGAACGGCGGCGATGGCCGTCTTCGCCTACCAACGGCGCGTTCGCTACGCGGACACCGACCAGTTCCAGGCCGCACATCACTCGCGCATCTACCTGTGGTTCGAGGAAGCGCGCACCGAGCTCCTGCGCCAGCTCGGCCGGCCGTATCAGGAGTTCGAGAGCGCGGGGATCTTCTTTCCCGTACGGGAAGGCGGATGCCGCTACCGCGGGCTTGCCCGCTTCGACATGCTGCTCAGCGTCGACATCGAAGCGGTCGACGTACGCGGGGCCAGCCTACGCTTCGACTACCGCGTGACCGCCGAGGGGCTACCGATCGCCGACGGCTATACGGTGCATGCCTGCGTCGATCGAGCCGGGCGAGTCGTGCGGCTGCCGCCAGAGGTGCGCGCTCTCTTCGAGAAGGCTCACTGAGCGGGATTCAGCCGCCGATTTGATACATGTCGCGGTTCTCGGTGGAGCGCCCGCGAGGAAGCAAGTGGCCCATCGGCTTTGCAGTCACGGCGCGGAGCAAGATCTCACGAACCGCTTCGATTCCGCCGCCGGAGCGGATCGCGCGCTTCACGTCGAGCTCGTCGTCGTTCAGCAGGCAGAGGTGAAACTTGCCGTCCGCGGTGAGCCGCATGCGATTGCAACTGCCGCAATACGGCTCACTCACCGGGCTGATGAATCCGACTGTTCCACGCGCGGCGGGAAGACAGAAGTTTCTCGATTCGTCGGCGGGATGCTGCGTGGGAAGGGGCATCAACGTGCCGAGCGCCTCCTCGATCCGACGGCGGGTTTCGACGTTGGAGACGTAACGCTCCCGCGCCGTCGCGGCGGCCTCGTCGGTGCCGAGCGGCATCAGCTCGATGAAGCGAACGTGCCAGGCGCGCGTCGCCGTCAGTGCCGCGAGCTCGACGACGTCCGCATCGTTGTAGCCGCGGGCGACGACGGTGTTCAGCTTGATCGGGATAAGCCCGGCGTGCTCGGCGGCCTCGATGCCCTGCCAGATCCGCGCGAGATCGCCCCAGCGCATGATCTGCCGCACGCGATCGGGATTCAGCGTGTCGAGATGGATGTTCACGCGACTGAGGCCCGCGCGCTTCAGCTCGGCGGCCAGCTTCGGCAGCAGGATGCCGTTGGTGGTCATGGCGATGTCGCCCAAGCCGGGGACCGCGGAGAGTCGACCGACGATCTCGACGAGATCCGCGCGCAGCGTCGGCTCGCCACCGGTCAGCCGTACCCGTCGAAATCCTGCCGCGATCGCGCCACGCGCCACCAGCTCGATCTCGCTCGCCGAGAGAAGCTCCGCGGAAGGGGCGAACGACAAGCCGCTCAGCGGCATGCAGTATACGCAACGAAGGTTGCAGCGGTCGGTCAGCGAGATGCGGAGGTAATCGATCTCTCGTCCGAAACGATCTTTCGGCATGTGACTCCTCAATACGCTCGATCGCGCAGCTCGGCGATCAACGTCTCGAGGAGATCACGGTACGGCGTGTGCGGAAGTGACGCAAGTGACTCCGCCGCCGCGTCGGTGTAAGCGATCGCCTCCTCGCGCACGCGCTCGATGACGCCGCTCGACACGATCTCGGCGAGCCCCGCGCTGACGTCCGCGTCGGTGGGATCGTCTCGCCGCCAGACCGCCACCAAGGCCGGGCTCCTTGGCAGCGCGAGCACGATCGGCAGCGACGGATTGCCGTCGCGCAGGTCGATGCCGACTGGCTTGCCGGTCCGCAACGGATCGCCAATGACGTCGAGCAAATCGTCGACGAGCTGGAACGCCATGCCGATCGATTCGCCGCAGTGTGCCAGCACCTCGATTCGCGGCCGCTCGGCTCCTGCCAGGCGAGCGGCGATCCGCGCTCCGGCGCTGAACAGGCAGGCCGTCTTGCGCCGGATGATCTCCTCGTAGTCGGGGACCGATACGGAGGCGTTGCGGCGCAGGCGCGCCTGCATGATCTCGCCTTCGGTGAGCGCGACGCACGCTTCGGAAGCCCAGCGAACGATCGTTTCCTCGAAGCGGCCGCAGATCTGGAAGGCCTTCGAAAAGAGAAAATCGCCGGCCACCAGCGTGTCGGCGGAGCCGAACTTCCGATAGGCCGAGGCACGGCCGCGTCGGATCTCACCCGCGTCGATGATGTCGTCGTGGAGGAGCGTGGCGGAGTGGATCAGCTCGAGCGCGGCGCCGAGATCGATCATGTCGCGCGAGTCCTCTCCGCCGCAGGCGCGGAAGACGGACATCGCCACCAGCGGTCGAACGCGCTTGCCGCCGGCGCCGATGAGATAGCTGGCGATTTCGGTGAGACGCGGCTCGCACGAGCGAATCGCCTCTTGAATCGCCGTTTCCACCGCGGCCATGTCCGCGGCGAGCAGGTCGCCGGCGCCGTTCTCCGCGACCGAGGTTTTCGACGCGCTCTTCACCGCGGGGTCCGTGGAATTGCCGAGATATCGGCCAAAGGGTGTGCAATGTCAACGAAGCGTCCGCGGCGGCTCGCAGGCACCGTAGAGTGATTTGTGTTTTCCGCGATCGCGCGGTACCAGTCGCGCCGATGTCCATCGAAGAGGAGATCCGTTCGCGCCTCGATCGTGTCGCGTTCCCCGGCTACCGGCACAGCATCTTGCGATACGGCCTGGTTCGGGAGGTGCGCGTCGAGGGCGGCGAGGCGACCGTGACGCTGGTGCCGGCGAGCGCGCGCCGCGAGGTCGCGGAGTCGATTGCAGAGCAAGTCCGCGAGTCGGTTGGGTCCGTCGCTGGGGTGCGATCGGTCTCCATCCAGACGGCTCCGGCGGGGCACGAGCACACACACGTTCACGCCCGAGCCCCTGCGGGCGCTGAGCAACAGGCGGGGATTCCCGGCGTGCGACACATCGTCGCCGTGTCGAGCGCCAAAGGCGGCGTTGGCAAATCGACGGTCGCGGTGAATCTGGCCGTCGCCCTTCAGCGCGGCGGTGCGAAGGTGGCGCTGATGGATGCGGACGTCTACGGGCCATCGGCGCCACTCATGATGGGCATCGAGGCTCGGCCGCGCGCGACGGGCAGTCGGATCGCGCCGGTTGAGCGCTATGGCGTCGACGTCATGTCGATGGGGTTCTTCCTCGACGACAGCTCGCCAGTCATCTGGCGCGGCCCTATGGTCATGGGGCTGGTTCGTCAGTTCCTGCGAGACGTCGATTGGGGCGAGCGCGACTATCTCGTCGTCGACATGCCTCCGGGAACGGGCGACGCAGCGTTGACGCTCGCCCAGCAGGTGCCGATTTCCGGAGCCGTGATCGTCACCACGCCGCAAGAAGTGGCCCTCGCCGACGTCGAGCGCGGTATCGCGATGTTTCGCCAGGTGCAGGTACCGGTGCTCGGGGTCGTCGAGAACATGAGCGAATACGTCTGTGCTGACTGCGGCGAGCACGACGCGATCTTCGGATCTGGCGGCGGAGAGGCTCTGGCCAAGCAGTTCGGCGTGCCGCTGCTCGCCCAGCTCGCCCTGGTCCCGGACGTGCGTGAGGGGGGCGACGCGGGCCGACCGATCGTGGTGTGGAAACCGGACCATCCGGTCACCAAGCAGTTCGAAGCCCTCGCTCGGTCGATCGACCGAGCGTTACTCGAAGCCGCGTAGTCACGGGCGTCGGGCGGCGCTTTACTTTACAAGGAAAGACTCGTCCCCTATAACCTCGGTCTTTAACTATGTTTTATCCAAACAGGGGTTGGTCGGGTCATGCCTAGAGTCCGTCTCGGCATCGTAGGTGTAGGAAACTGCGCCTCGAGCCTCCTTCAGGGCATCGAGTACTACCGGGACGGCGAGGGTCCGAAGCAGGCGACCACGAGCGGCCTCATGCATCTCGATCTCGCCGGCTACCGGCCGGGGGACATCCAGGTGGTGTGCGCTTTCGACATCGACGAGCGCAAGGTGGGCAAGCCGCTCGAAGTCGCTGCCCTAGCCCAGCCCAACTGTACGCAGCAGCTCTACCCGAAGTTGCCCGCCTATAAGCTGCGTGTGGAGATGGGACCGCTCCTCGACGGCTTCTCCGAGCACATGCTGCAGTACCCGCCCGAGCAACGGTTTTGTCCGTCTCCGGCGCCCCCCGTCGACGTCGCTCAGGTCTTGCGCGCCACCAAGCCCGACGTGGTGGTCAGCTATTTGCCGGTCGGCAGCCAGAAGGCGGCCGAGCACTATGCTCACGCGTGCCTCGACGAAGGTGTGAGCTTCATCAATTGCATGCCGACCTTCATCGTCTCGAACCCGCAGTGGGCCGAAGAGTTCGCGAGGAAGAAGATCCCGGTCGTCGGTGACGACATCAAGTCGCAGCTCGGCGCCACCATCGTCCACCGCAATCTCGCCAAGCTCTTCGCAGACCGCGGTATCCAGCTCGAGCGCATGTACCAGCTCAACACCGGCGGCAATACTGACTTTCTGAACATGCTCAACCGCGAGCGGCTCGGTTTCAAAAAGGTTTCTAAGACCGAGGCGGTCCAATCGAACCTGCCGGAACGCATGGACAGCCAGAACGTCCACATCGGGCCGAGCGACTACGTTCCGTGGCAGAAGGACAACAAGATTTGTTTCCTCCGCATCGAGGGGAGGGGCTTCGGAGGAGCCAAGATCGAGCTCGAGGCGCGTCTCTCGGTGGAGGACAGCCCGAACTCGGCGGGCGTCGCCATCGACGCGATCCGTTGCTGCAAGCTGGCACGCGATCGGGGCCTTGGCGGACCGCTTCTCGGCGTATCTTCGTACTTCATGAAGCACCCGCCCCGGCAGGTTTCGGACGACGTCGCGCGCGACGAGGTCGAGCGCTTTATTCGCGGCGAGGGACCTGGCTGATCAACACCGGTACGCTCCGGCAGCCTACGGCTTGAAGCATTCGCTCCGCATCGCGGCCAGCCTCGCGCTCTCTGCGCTCTTCCTGTGGATCGCCGTGCGCGGCGTGTCGTGGACGGAGACTTCGAGCGCGCTCGGTTCGGCCCGGCTCGGGCACGTCGCGCCGATCTTCCTCATGGCGATCGTCTCGCTCTACTTCCGCGCGCTGCGCTGGGGCGTGCTCGTGAAACCTCTCGCTCCAGTGCGTCGCGAATCGCTCTTCTCCGCCACGGCGATGGGTTTCGCGGCGAACATGCTTCTGCCGCTTCGCGCCGGAGAGGTGCTGCGGCCGTGGTTGCTCGCCCGCAAGGAGCAGCTCAAGCTCGCGCCGGTGATGGCTACGGTGGCCGTCGAACGCCTCTTCGACATGGCGACGCTACTCTTGTTCTTCGGGGTGGCCACGCTCACGTTGCCTCTACCCGCGGAGTGGCGACGCTATGGTTGGGTATTCTTGGCCACGTTCATCGCCTTTCTCGTGGTGCTCGTTCTGCTGGTCCGGTTCCCGCGTGCGACGGTCGGCGCGCTCGACAAGGCTCTCACTCCGTTTCCACAAACGGTGTCCGGGCCGTTCGTGCGCGCCGTCCATCAATTCGCGGACGGGCTCGGCAGCTTGAGAAGCGGGACCGCAATCGCACTCGCTGTTGTATACTCGCTCGCCGTGTGGCTGACGCTGGCGGTCAGCTTCGGTTTCGGTCTCTCCGCCCTCGATTTGCCAGTTCCGTGGATCCGGGGCGCGCTTTCGCTGACCACGATGGTTGCCATCGCAGTCGCCATTCCTGGAGGCCCGGGATTCATCGGCATGTTCCAGGTGGGGTGCGCGGTCGGGCTTGCGGTCTACGGGGTCGGCAAGAGTCTCGCCTTTAGCTACTCGGTGCTCGTCCACGTCGTGCAGTTCGCCAGCACCGTGTTGCTTGGTCTATACTTTTTCCTCAAGGAGAACGTCACACTCAGCGAGCTCCGCGCCGAGGCGTCGATCGCAACGGGTGGTGAATCGAACGAGCACTAGATGCCCACGCTGAACGCAAAAACCGTGGTGCTCGGCCTCTGTGGCGGTATCGCTTGCTACAAAGGGGCCGAGCTGGTGCGTGGGCTCGTCAAGGAGGGCGCCAAGGTCCTCGTGATCCTCACGCGAGCGGCGCAGCAGTTCATCACCCCGCTCACTCTCCAGACGCTTTCCGGAAATCCGGTATCGACGGACACCTTCGACCTCACGCAAGAATCGGAGATCGGCCACATTCGCCTCGCGGATTCCGCGCAGGCGATGGTGGTCGCGCCCGCAACCGCAAACGTCATCGCCAAGCTCGCTCACGGCATCGCGGACGACCTGCTCACCACGGTGGCACTCGCGACACGGGCGCCGATCGTCGTCGCGCCGGCCATGAACGTGAACATGCTGAACAACCGCATCGTGCAGCGGAACATCGAACGGCTGCGCGAGAGCGGCATGCACGTCGTGGATCCCGAA
>JBEVNX010000003.1:0-9904 GCA_040507895.1 Binatia bacterium
GGGGGGGGGGGCGCGGCCCCCCCCCGGTCCGGGTCGTCGCATGGGTGGAAGCTCATCCCTACTTCGCGCTTCGTGAGATCGACGTCGAGGCACATGGAGCGCTGGACGCCAAAACCTTGCTGGCGTGGGCTGGTCTCGCACTGGGTGCGAGCGCTTGGAGCGTTCACGAGGCGGACGCCGAGCGACGGCTACTGGCGCATTCCCGCATTCGTGAAGCCCATGTCGAGCGGACCCTCCCCGCGCAGGTCCGCATTCGGGTCGAGGAGCGCAGCCCGGTGGCCATCCTGCTCGCCGACCGCCCCTTGCTCGTCGCGCAGGACGGAGAGGTGTTCCCCCCCGTCGAGGGTGAGGCACTCGACGGCCTTCCGTACATCACAGGCCTAGCCGGCAAGCCGCCGACCTCGGCGACGATAGCGAAGCGCCTGCGCATCGCCGCGGGTCTGGCGGAGCTCTGGCGCCAGCATGCTCCGTGGGCCGCGATCTCCGAGATCCGTCCAGACGGCGACGACCTCGTGGCGTTCGTCTCCGGCATGCCGCTGGCGGTGCGCTTCTCCTCGCAGGCCTGCGCCGACGACTTCGCGCGATTGTCGGCCGTGCTCGGACTGTGGCGCGGCCGCGAGGCGCAGCTGGCGGCCATCGACCTCTCGCTGCCGGGCGAAGCGGTCCTCAAGCTGCGGCGCGCAAGCGCGCGCCGCGCGAATCGGGCGGCGATCTAGTCATGGCGAAACGTTCCCCCCTCATCGTCGGCCTCGACATCGGCACCTACAAGATTTCGGCAGTGGTTGCCGAGATCGGCGAAAACGGCGTCGAGATCGTCGGCATCGGCACCGCCCCCTCGCGCGGGCTGCGCAAAGGCGTCGTCGTCAACATCGACGCTACCGTGGAGTCGATCCGCAAGGCCGTCGAAGAAGCCGAGCTGATGGCCGGCTGCGAGATCCACAGCGTCTACACCGGCATCGCCGGCGCGCACGTGAAGGGCTTCAACAGCCACGGCGTGGTCGCGGTGAAGGCCACGGAGGTGAGCGGCGGCGACGTCGAGCGCGTGCTCGACGCGGCGCGCGCAGTCGCCCTGCCGATGGATCGGCAAGTGGTGCACGTGCTGCCTCAGGAGTTCGTCGTCGACGATCAGGACGGCATCAAGCAGCCGATCGGCATGGCCGGCGTGCGGCTCGAGTCCAAGGTGCACATCATCACCGCGTCGGTGACCTCGACGCAGAACGTGGTCAAGTGCTGCGACCGAAGTGGCCTTCACGTTTCGGATCTCGTGCTCGAGCCGCTCGCCGCCGCGGAGGCGGTGGTCACGCCCGAGGAGCGCGAGCTGGGCGTCGCGCTCGTCGACATCGGCGGCGGCACCACCGACATCATGGTGTTTCACAACGGCGCGGTGAAGCACACGGCGGTGTTGCCGATCGGCGGGAACCATCTGACCAACGACATCGCCACAGGCCTGCGCACGCCGTTCGCGGACGCGGAAAAGATCAAGCAGCGCTTCGGCTGTGCGCTGTCGAACCTGGTGGCGCGCGCCGAGACGATCGAGGTTCCGAGCGTCGGCGGACGCACCCCGCGCGTCCTGTCGCGGCAGATCCTGGCCGAGATCATCGAGCCGCGAGTCGAGGAGATCTTCGCGCTGGTGGCTCGCGAGGTGACCCGCTCGGGCTACGAGGACATCCTCGCTTCGGGAGTGGTGGTAACGGGTGGCTCCACGGTGCTCGAAGGCGTGACCGAGCTCGCCGAGCAGGTCTTCCACTTGCCCGTCCGCCTCGGCGTGCCGCTCTCGGTCGGGGGCTTGGTGGATGTCGTGTCGAGCCCGATGTACGCGACCGGCGTCGGCCTCGTCCTCTACGGTCTGCGCCGCTCGGCGGCCAACGGTCAGCACAACGGGCGCCTGTGGAGCCGCATTCGGCACCGGGTGAACGAGCTGTTTCGGGAGATTTTCTGAGCGCAACGACTCTAGCAATCGATAACCACGAGCCGGCGGATGGTCCGGCGGCTCGGGTGGCGAGTGTGTGGGGCGGGGTGACGGGATCAACATTTTCAGGAGGTGGAACAATGATCGAGTTGGAAGAGAGTTTGGAGCTGGGGGCGCGGATCAAGGTGGTCGGCGTCGGCGGTGGCGGCGGGAACGCCGTGAACACGATGATCAGCGCCGGCCTGCCCGGCGTGGAATTCATTGTGGCGAACACCGACGCGCAGGCGCTGCGCTCGAACCTGTCGCCGATCAAGGTGCAGCTCGGTGAGAAGATCACCAAGGGCCTCGGTGCGGGCGCCAATCCTCAGGTTGGCCGCAAGGCGGCCGAGGAGGACATGGAGCGGATCCGCGAGCACCTCACGGGAGCGGACATGGTGTTCATCACCGCCGGCATGGGCGGTGGGACCGGCACGGGCGGAGCGCCCGTGGTGGCGCGGCTCGCCAAGGAGCTCGGAGCGCTGACGGTCGGGGTCGTCACGAAGCCGTTCCTGTTCGAGGGCAAGAAGCGGATGAAGCAGGCCGAAGACGGCATGCGCGAGCTGAAGGACAGCGTGGACACGCTGATCGCGATCCCGAACCAGCGCCTGTTGTCGATCGCCGGCCGCAACATGCCGATCCTCGAGACCTTCAAGAAGGCCGACGACGTGCTGCTGCAGGCGGTGCGCGGCATCTCGGATCTCATCACCGTGCACGGCCTCATCAACCTCGATTTCGCGGACGTGCGCACGATCATGAGCGAGATGGGCATGGCGATGATGGGTGCGGCCATGTCTTCCGGAGAGAATCGCGCCGTCGAAGCCGCGCAGCACGCGATCTCGAGCCCGCTTCTCGAGGACGTGTCGATCAAGGGAGCCCGTGGCGTGCTCATCAACATCACCGGCGGTTCGACGCTCTCGCTGCACGAGGTCAACGAGGCGGCCACGCTCATCCAGGAAGAGGCCGACGACGACGCCAACATCATCTTCGGCGCGGTGATCGACGAACTCATGGGCGACGAAGTGCGCATCACCGTGATCGCCACCGGGTTCGGCAGCATCGATCGCGCTCGCGAGCCCATCCGCCCCGTGGAGCGCGAGGCGGAGCGTCCGGATCCTCGTCGGGCCGGGGTAGTGCGCGAGCTACCCAAGGAAGGCGGCCGGCGCGTCGTGCGCCTCGGCACCATCGAGGACGGAGAGAATCCGCGCTTTGTGCCCCGCACCGAGGGTGAGCAAGCGGGCGATGCGGCAGGGGCCGACTCGCAATACGACATCCCGACCTTCCTGCGAAAGCAGGCGGACTGACGGGCTGCTAGCCGCCGGACGAGACGCGTTCGTTCGGCGGCTTGCGATCGAGGCGGACCACCGTCTCGACGTGGTGAGTCTGCGCAAACAGGTCGATCGGCTGCACGGGGCCGATTTCGAAGCCGTGCGCCGTGAGGCGGCGTAGATCGCGCGCCAGCGTAGCCGGATTGCACGACACGTAGATCATTCGGCCGGCGACCAGCACCGGCAAGTGATCCACCACGTCGGGAGCGCCCGAGCGGGGTGGGTCGAGGACGACGAGCGAATAGTGCTCGCCGGCGGCCGCCAAGCTATGTGCGGCGGCCGAAGCGTCTTGCTGGATGAAGCGGCAATTGGCGAGGCCGGCGCGGTCGGCGTTATGCCGCGCTTGCGAGGCGCTCGCGGGGTCGCTCTCCACGCCGAGCACGGTGGCCCCGCGGCGCGCGCACGGCAGCGTGAAGTTTCCGGCTCCGCAATAGAGATCGAGGACGCGATCGGAGGATGCCGGGGCGGCGAGCTTCATAACGGTTTCGACGAGCCGGCGGTTTCCCGCGGGGTTCACCTGCGTGAACCCGCCCCGCGTCTCCAGAACGAGGCCGTCCTCGAGCTCCAGGTCGACGAGCGGCTTGCCGAAGACCCGCCGCCATCCTTTGCCGAAGAGCACGATGCCGCTTACGGTCGGGTGCTCGCGCAGGAACTTTTCGTGGTACGCCTCGTCGTGACGGAAGGAGCCTTCCGCGTTCCCGACGAAGGCAACCCGCGCGTCGCGCGCCGACGCGATCTCCAGCCGGCGCACCTCCGTGGACGCGCCGCGGAGCCAGTCACGGGCCGCGGCGAGGTGCAGATTCACGGCCGCGTCGGCGATCCGGCACGCGGCGACCTCGACCAGCCGGTGAGAGCGGTGCTGGTAGAACCCGAGTCGCTGCTCGCCGCCGACGCGCAGGCTCAACCGATGCCGATACGCCCATTCGTCGCAGGGGATGATGGGACGGATGTCGAGCGTCGTGGGATCGAGGCCGCCGATGCGCACGAGCGCGTCGCGTACGATGCGTTCCTTGGCCGCGAGCTGTGCTCGATGGCTGACGTGCTGCCAACTGCACCCGCCGCACTCCGGTACGTAAGGGCAAGGGGGCGTACGCCGCTCGGGCGACGGCCTCAAGACGTCCAGCAGCTCCGCCTCGCGATGGTCTCGCTTGCTGGCGACGACGCGCACACGGGCGACGTCGCCGGGGGCCGTGCCCGGCACCAGCACAACGCCGGCCTCCGTGCGCGCCACCCCGAAGATTCCGTAGGCGAGGGACTCGATCGTGACCGTGAGCTCGGACACCACCGCTCAGTATGGACAACCGCGGCGACCAGGGCGAGGATCCGGCGTCGATTCACGGCGCCGGCAATGCTAGTTCCACGGCATCGGAAGGGCACGCATGCACGATGACCTGCGGAGCTTCGGTAGGAAGACGGACTTCACGCGGCGACAATTCGTTGTCACCACGCTTGCCACCGGCTTCGCGCTGGCGGTGCGGCCGGTGCAGGGGGAGACGATCATGACCGATGCGCAAGGGCTCGAGGCGGGCGAGGTAAAGATCCCGGTCGCGGACGGCGAGATTCCCGCGTATCGCGCGCGACCGCAAGGGGCGAAGAAGGCGCCGGTGGTGCTGGTCGTGCAGGAGATCTTCGGGGTGCACGAGCACATCCGCGACGTCTGTCGCCGGCTCGCCAAGCTCGGCTATCTGGCGGTTGCTCCGGAACTCTACGCTCGACAGGGCGACGTCTCGAAGATGTCCGACATCCAGGAGATCATGAGCCGGGTCGTATCGAAGGTCCCCGACCGTCAGGTGATGAGCGATCTCGATGCCACCGCCGCGTGGGCGGGGCACAGCGCCGAGGGCGATGCCACCCGGCTCGGCGTCACCGGATTCTGCTGGGGGGGGCGCATCGTGTGGCTGTACGCCGCACACAATCCACGGCTCGCGGCCGGCGTGGCTTGGTACGGACGGTTGGAAGGCGCCACCGACGACCTGCATCCGAAGAACCCGATCGACGTCGCGGCTTCGCTCCAAGCACCGGTGCTCGGTCTCTACGGCGGAGCGGATCAAGGGATCCCGCTCGATGCCGTGGAGCGGATGCGCAAGGCGCTTGAGCACGCCAAGAAGCGGTGTGAGATCGTCGTTTATCCCGATGCTCCCCATGGATTCCACGCCGACTACCGTCCCTCCTATCGGCAGGAGGCCGCCGTGGACGGATGGAATCGGCTCCGTGATTGGTTTGCCAAGCACGGGCTATCCTGATGGCCGGACGATGCGCTTCGCGAAGTACCATGCGCTCGGCAACGACTATCTAGTGCTCGAGGCGTCGGAATGGCCCTCGCTCGATCCCGCGGTGGTGCGCCGAGTCTGTGATCGCCACCGCGGGGTCGGCTCGGACGGCCTGCTGGTTCGAATGGAGGGCGAAGGGCATGCCGTCGACATCTTCAACCCGGACGGCTCGAAGGCGGAAAAGAGCGGTAACGGCCTGCGCATATTCGCGCGCTACCTGTGGGACCGCGGTCTCGTCGGCGAGGCATCCTTCGTGGTTTCGACCGAAGGTGGCAACGTCACGTGCCGAGTTCGAGGCGAGTCCGTGATCGTCGACATGGGTCGAGTGAGCTTCGACAGTGCCGAGATCCCGGTAGCCGGGCCACGTCGCGAAGTGCTCGGAGAGACGCTTCGCGTCGGCGACCAGTCCGTGACGTTTTCCGCCGCGACCATCGGCAACCCCCACTGCGTGATCTTGCGGGAGCATGCGAACGACGAGGAGGCGAGGGCGCTCGGCCCTCTCATCGAGCGCGATTCTCGCTTTCCGAACCGCACGAACGTGCAGTTCGCCGAAGTGCTCGACCGCGCGAACCTGAAGCTCGAGATCTGGGAGCGCGGCGCCGGCTATACGCTGGCTTCGGGGAGCAGCAGCTGCGCGGCCGCGGCGGTGATCAAGCGGCTCGGCCTCTGCGACGGCCAAGTGACGGTACACATGCCGGGCGGGCGACTGGCGGTCGAGGTCGATGATGCGTTTCGCGTACGCATGACGGGTCCCGTCGTGCGGGTCGCGGAGGGACGTCTGTTCGCCGAGTCCCTTACACGGAGCTGAACATGGAGAGATCGCTCGCTTTCGAAAAGCGACCGGACCGAGCATCCCCCTGGCTTTGCGCTGCCACCGCCGACGCAGCTCCGGTTGAGTCGCGCGCGTGCATGGGGGATGTTCGGAGGATGAACGAATTCGAGCCGTTTCTGAGACCGACGCGGTTTCTCGAGAGCGATTCCGAACCCGTGCGCGACTTCGCATCGCGGGCGACCGGCACCGCCACGCGTGAAATCGACAAGGCGGTCGCGCTCTACTATGCCATCCGCGACGGCATTCGTTACGACCCTTATGTGATGGCAACGGACCCCGAGCAGTACCGTGCCAGCGTGGTTGCTCGGCTGCCCGCGGCCTACTGCATCCAGAAGGCGATTCTGCTCGGCGCCACGGCGCGCGCCATCGGCGTGCCGAGCCGTCTCGGGTTCGCGGACGTGCGCAATCACCTGACGTCCCCCAAGCTTCGCGAGACCATGGGCAGCGATCTGTTCGTCTATCACGGGTACACGGAGCTGTTTCTCGAGGGCCGCTGGGTGAAGGCGACTCCGGCGTTCAACCTCGGTCTGTGCCAGCGCTTCAGCGTGCTCCCGCTCGAGTTCGACGGTCGCCACGACTCGATCTTCCATCCTTTCGACGCCGAGAATCGCAAACACATGGAGTACGTCCGCAGCCACGGCTCGTTCGCCGAGTTTCCCTTTGAACAAGTGATGGCGGCGTTTCGCCGGGAGTACCCGTCGCTGTTCGGCAATCTACAGGCCGGGCCGGTACGGGACGATCTGTTCCGGCCCCCCGAGCCCGAACGCCGCTGACCCGAGCCCGATGGAGATCCACATCCGGCGTGGGCGGCGCACCGACTATGCGGTGCTCGCCGCGCTCTGCTCGTGGCCGGCGACGGGTGGCGGCTCTCCGCGCCTGTTTCGACGCGCCATCGCCGATCTCGCCTTCGATCTCTACGTCGCCGAGGAAACGGGGCGCGCGATCGGCATGGTCTCGGTGAGCTACGTTCGCGAGCTCGCGCTCGGCGGACAGCGCGCCACGCTCGAGAACCTGGTCGTCGACCCGGCGAGGCGGCAAGCGGGCGTCGGCCGGCAGCTCGCCGAGTTCGCGATTCGGCGCGCGCGCCGGCGCGGGGTCCGAGCCTTCGAGGCCCGCTGCCCCGACGAGGCCGCCGCGCGGTTCCTCGAGCGCCTGGGCTTTCGCGCGCGCGGAACTCGGTACGTCCGCGCGCTAGAGGAAGGTTCGGGATGACCCACCGCGGCCGGGGCGCTTCGGCCGCGCCTCCTCGGGATTCGGGCGAGACCGACGAACGCGAGCTTCGCCGGCGCTTCTCGCCCGCCGAGGCCGAGTCGATGAGCGCCTTCGCGCGCGGCTTGTTTGCGCGCGAAGGCGCGCGCTACGCGGCGGAGCTCGGCGAGAAGGAGCGCATCGCGGTCGTCACCAGCGCCTTCCGTTTCTTCGCGCTGGCCCCGGACCGGGTCCGCTGCCGCCTGCGCACCCCGGCGCTGGCCACCGACGGCTGGGACTCGCCCTATACGATCTTCGAGAGCCATCTCACCGACCGGCCCTTCATCGTCGACACGATCCGCGAGTTCCTCCACCGCCGCGGAGCGACCGTGCGCTACCTCCTCCACCCCATCTTTTCGGTCGAGCGCGACGCTGCCGGCGCGGTCGTCCGCATGCGCTCGCTCGAGGTTGCGGCGCAGAAGGAATCATTCGTCCACTGCGCGATCGATCGTATCGCCGAGGCGGAATTGCCCGATCTCGAGCGAGGGCTCGCGGACTGTCTCGGCGACGTGCAGGCCGCGACCGACGACTACTCGAAGATGCGAGCACGCCTGGAAGCCGTGCGGGGCGAGCTCGGAAGCGCGTCCGGGCCGGAGGCGGACGAGGCTCGCCAGTTTCTCGGCTGGCTAGGCGACGGTAACTTCGTGTTTCTCGGGTACGCCGGGGTCGAGCGGTCGAACATCGGTGGCCGCGCGCGCTCGCGACTCGAGGAGGCAACCGCCCTCGGCATCCTTCGCGCTCCGGCGCGCGCCCGCGAAGTCGCCGCCCGCGACCTCCAAGACGACTCCGCAGCGTCGGGCCGCCAGGTCCGCCTCACTGTCACGCGCTCCGGGGTCGACGCGACCGTCCATCGCTTCGCGCCCATGGACCTGGTGATCGTCCCGCGTGTCGACGCGAGCGGCCCACCCGGCGGCGAGCACCGATTCTGGGGCCTTTTCACCAGCAAGGCGCACGGCGATACGCCGGCCGAGATCCCCGTGCTCCGCGAGAAGCTCGCGCGCGTCCTCGTCGGCGAACAGGCGCTGCCCGATTCGCACGATGCCCGCGAGATCGTCGCGATCTTCGAAGCGATGCCCAAGGTGGAGCTGTTCCAAATGACCCCGGAGGAGCTCCGGGCGGAGGTCGCGACCGTGCGATCGCTCGGCCCGGGCGAAGGTGTGCGCGTGCGGCTCCATCCTCGAGCTGGTGGGGTTTGGGTCACCGTCGTCGTTCCGCGAGACCGTTTCTCGAGCGAGCTACGTCGCTGGATCGAAGCTGTCCTCGTCGATCGGCTCGGCGCTCCCCTCCTCGACTACCAGCTGGCGCTCGGCGAGGGCGAGCGGGCGCGGCTCCACTTCCACTTCGGTACGCCGGCCAGCGCGGTGCGCGTGGACGAAGTGGAGGCGCTCATCGCCGAGCGCGTGCGCTCTTGGGACGATCGCCTGCGCGAGCGCCTTGTCGCCGAGCACGGCGCCGCGCGCGGCCGAGCGCTCGCCGAGCGCTACGCGAGCCTGTTCACGCCGGAATACAAGGCGGCGACGGACGTGGCGACGGCCGGCGACGACATCCGTCACATCGAGGCACTCGGCGAGGCCGGCTCGATCGGCATCGATCTGGGCCATGCGGTCGGCGCCGACGCGAACCGCTTCACGCTTCTCAAGCTCTACTTACGGGGCGAAGGCATCGTGCTCTCGGATTTCCTGCCTTTACTCGAGAATCTCGGCCTGCGGGTCTTCGCCGAGGATTCCGTCGCGCTCGGGCAGGGCGACCCGCGAATCGTTCTCGTGCGCTTCCTGGTGCAGAATCGGCAGGGCGAGCGACTCCACGTCGACCGGGTGGGGCCGACGCTGGTCCCCGCGATTCTCGAAATCCGCGCCGGCCACGCCGAGAGCGACTCGCTCAACCGGCTGATCGTCGAGGCGGGCCTCGGCTGGCGCGAGGTCGATCTGCTGCGGACCTATCGCAACCTCGCGTTCCAGGTCGGCGCCGCGCCGAGCCGCCCGGCGCCCGACGAGGCGTTGCAGCGTCATCCCGATGCCGCGCGCGCTCTGCTCGACCTGTTCGCCGCGCGCTTCGATCCGGCAAAGGCCGCGCGCGCCGGCGCGGCGAAGGAAGCCCGAGAGCGCTTCGCGAGGGCGCTCGAGGCGGTCGAGACCGCGATCGACGACCAGGTGCTGCGCAACCTCTGCGCGCTCGTCGAGGCGACGCTGCGGACCAATTTCTTCCGGCCGCTGCGCCCGGACCATCCCTTCGTCTCCCTGAAGATTCACTCGCAGCAAGTGGATTTCCTGCCTCGGCCTCG
>JBEVNX010000052.1:0-5974 GCA_040507895.1 Binatia bacterium
CGTCTGACGCTGGCGTTGAAGGACCCGATCGTCCCGTTGTCCGTGGGCTTGCCAGGGCGGCTGAAGTCGAGTTGCACGCCATGCATCCAGGCCCAGTGGCGCGCGCACCGGATCGTGGTGCTCGAGCTCGAGCCGTCCGTCGACAACAACTGCAACGCATTGTGCTTGAGGCGTCTTGAGTTCGAGGCGAGTAGTGCGCTAAGTTTGGACATCAGATGGACGCGCCGATACTAATTCCTCGTCGTCGCGTGTGATGGGGGAGTAATCGCTCGGAACACCAATCCCGAGTGTGATGGCGGTGGCGCGGAGCCGTTGGGCTCCGCCGAAGCAGTCCGAAACTTATTCACCCCCAAGGCGCGGGGGAGAGGCGAGCTAGCCGCTCGTGTCTCCCGTAGGCCGGCGGCGGAAGGGTGAATCAGTCGTGAAGAAGCAGCATCGCCGCGCCCCGCCCGCTACCGCTGCGCCCGTCGTCGATCCGGCCACTGCTGCCGCGATCCGAAAAGCCGTCCTCGCCGAGCTTGAGATCACCGCCGCGGCGCCGGAGTACCTCCGCGCCGATCGTGCGGCCACGTTCATCGACGTCTCGACGCCGACTCTTTGGCGCTACGTCGAAGCGAGACTCCTGCCGAGGCCGAAGAAGATCTCGCGCCGTGTCTCGGTCTTCGCGGTCAAAGATCTTCGACGCCTCATCGCGAAGGCGCACGGCGTCCCCGCGGCGCGCGAACCCGTGGCGGCGCACTCGGGCGCGATCGCCTTGACAGGATGTGTCACGGACCGCTAACTGACCGCGCCGCGGGACCCGCTCCCGTGGAAGCGAATCCGGAGGAGCAGCTTCAGTCATGACGTCGACCGCCCCGCAGGTGCGCAAAGTCGCCGTGCTCGGAGCCAACGGTGCGATGGGCTCGGGCGGCGGCGAGCTGTTCGCCGCGGATGGGATCGAGACGACGTTCCTCGCGCGCGACCACGAGAAGGCGAGGGAAGGCCTCGAGCGCGCGCAGTCGATCGCGAAGTCGGAGCGCGTGGGCGACCTCGTCCGACTCGGGACGTACGACCACGATCTCGCGGAAGCCGTCGCCGGTGCCGACCTGATCTTCGAGGCGCTGGCGGAGGAGCTGCCGCTCAAGCAACAGTTCTTCGAAAGGGTCGACCGGTGCCGTCGCCCTGATTCGATCGTCGCAACCGTCTCGTCGGGGTTGTCGATCGCGGCGATGGCTGCGGGGCGCAGCGACAACTTTCGCCGCCACTTCCTCGGCATCCATCTTTTCAACCCCCCGAACGTCATCACGGGTTGCGAGGTCATCCCTCACGCGGAGACCAATCCCGCGGTGGTCGAATTCGTCGTGCGATTCCTCGAGAAGCGGCTCGGTCGCAAGGTCATCCGCACCGTGGATCTGCCGGCCTTCGCCGGGAACCGCGTCGGGTTCAAGGTCATGAACGAAGTCGCCCAGGCTGCGGCGGAGCACGGCGTGGCCTTCATGGATGCGCTCATCGGGCCGCACACGGGGCGCGCAATGGCGCCGCTGGCGACGGTCGATCTGGTCGGTTGGGACGTGCACCGCGCGATCGTCGACAACGTGCATGCCAACACCCGCGACGAAGCGCACGATGCGTTCCGGCTACCCGAGTACATGGCGCGGCTTCTGGCGTCGGGCCATCTCGGCGACAAGACGCCGCAGAAAGGCGGCTTCTATCGCCGGGTGCGCGATGGCCAAGCGGTGGAAGTCTACGTGCTCGATGCGGCTCGCGGGGAGTATCGAGCGGCCCACGACTCGATCGTCGATCCGCCTGACTTCGTCGCGCGCATGAAGCGCCTCAACCGGGTCGGGCGCTACCGCGAGGCGATGGCCGTCATGGTCGGCGCGAGCGGTTGGGAAGCCGATCTTCTACGACGGATCGTTCTCGGCTATGTTAGCTACGGTTTGAATCGAGTCGGTGAAGTCGTCGAGGCCGCTCGCGACGTGGATCGGATCATGGGATTCGGCTTCAACTGGGCCCCGCCCTCGGTGCTCGTCGATCTCATCGGAGTGAAGCAGACGGTCTCGGCGCTCGAGAGCGCGAAGCTGCCCGTGCCCGCGGTGCTGCTCCAGCACGGGTCAGGGCCGCTCTTCGTCGAGCCGCACGTCGACGTCGGGCGGTTCTTCGTCGGCTAGAGGTAGGAGACGAATCATGGCGAACTCATCCGTGTACATCCTTGGCGGCTATCAGACGGATTTCGCGCGGAACTGGTCGAAGGAAGGGAAGCACATCGCGGCGATGATCCGCGAGGCGGTCACGGGCGGACTGCAAGCTACCGAGATCGACGCCAAGGACGTGCAGGTCGGGCACGTCGGAAACTTCGCCGCCGAGCTCTACTCGATGCAGGGCCATCTCGGCGCTTTCCTCCTCGAAGCCGATCCGGCGTTCGCCGGGCTACCGACCGCGCGGCACGAAGCCGCGTGCGCCTCGGGCTCGATCGCGGTCCTCGCCGCCTCCGCGGAGATCGAGGCGGGCCGCTACGACCTTTCACTGGTGGTCGGCGTCGAGCAGATGAAGACGGTCGATCCGAAGGTTGGCGGCGACTATCTCGGTACCGCCGCGTGGTACGAAACCGAGGCGAAGGGGGTGGAATTCCCGTTCCCGAAGCTCTTCGGCAAGCTCGGTGACGAGTACGACCGGCGCTTCGGCCTGAAGGACGAGCACCTCGCCCGCATTTCCGCGATCAACTACAGCAACGCGAAGCGCAACCCTCTTGCCCAGACGCGCAACTGGTACATGACCGAAGACCACGCCAAGGCGACCGGCAAGTTCAACACGGTGATCGGCGGGCGCATCAAGGTCTCGGATTGCTCGCAGGTGACGGACGGCGCCGCTTCGCTCTTCCTGGCCTCGGAGAAGTACGCGCGCGAGTACGCCAGGAAGCGGAGCCTGAAGCTCGAGCAGATCCCGCGAATTCTCGGCTGGGGCCACCGCACGGCGCCGCTCGAGTTCGCCGCCAAAGTCGCGGAGAGCCGCGGCAACCCGTTCGTGTTGCCGCACACGCGGCAGGCCATCCTCGACGCCTTCCGACGCGCCGGCTTGAAGCAGGTATGGGACGTGCAAGGCATCGAGACCCACGACTGCTTCACCACGTCCGAATACATGGCGATCGATCATTTCGGGCTCACCGAGCCCGGCGAGTCGTGGAAAGCCGTGGAGGAGGGCGTCATCGACATGGACGGGCGCATGCCGATCAACCCGAGCGGTGGCCTCATCGGGGCGGGTCATCCGGTCGGCGCGACGGGCGCCCGCCAGCTGTTCGACGCTTGGAAGCAGGTGACTCAACGAGCCGGCGACTACCAGGTCGAGAACGCCAAGCGGTTCGCGACGCTCAACATCGGTGGCAGCGGCACGACGAGCTGTGTGTTCGTCGTAGGCTGCTGAGGACGTGACGCTTTCCGCGCTGGGCGGGGAAGATAGGGAGGCTCGTGGAACCATCCTCGCCGAAGGTGCCGCCGCATAGCCTCGAGGCGGAAGCGGCGGTGCTCGGCGGCATGCTGCTCGACAACACCGCGCTCGACCGCGTCGCCGAAGTCATCACCGCGGACGACTTCTACCGGGACGCGCACCGCAAGATCTTCCGCGCCGGCACCGAGCTATCGCAGCGATCCGAGCCGATCGACCTGCTGACCCTCACCGAGGCGCTCAAGATCCGCGGCGAGCTGGCCGAGGTCGGCGGTGCTGCGTACGTCAGCGAGCTCGCCGATCGAGCGCTGTCGGTCGCCAACATCCAGTACCACGCGCGGATCGTACGCGAGAAGGCGATCCTGCGCGGCCTCATCGCCACCGCTCAAGAGATCGTCGCCCGCGGCTACGAGGCGCGCGAGGTCGTCGGCCAATTCGTCGACGAGGCGGAGCAGGCGATCTACCAGATCGCCGAGAAGAAGGCCCGCGGCTCCTTCGTCCGGGTCGGCGACATGATCACCGAGACGTTCCGCCACATCGAGCAGCTGTACGAGCGGAAGGAGATGGTGACGGGAACGCCGACGGGGTTCACGGACCTCGATCGCCTGACCGCCGGCTTGCAGCCCTCGGACCTCATTATCGTCGCGGGACGCCCGAGCATGGGCAAGACGAGCTTTTGCCTGAACATCGCCGAGCACGTGGCGATCGAAAAGGGGATCGGGGTCGCGGTGTTCTCGCTGGAAATGTCGAAGGAGCAACTGGTGCTGCGTATGCTGTGCTCGCAGGCTCGCGTGGACCTTTCCAAGGTACGAACCGGGTACTTGGCCCAGAAGGATTTTCCGCGCCTGGCCGAGGCGGCGGGGCGGATCCACGATGCGCCGATCTTCGTCGACGACACTCCGGCACTGTCGGCCCTCGAGCTTCGCGCCAAGGCCCGGCGCCTGAAACGCATGAAGGAGTCGAACCTCGGGCTCATCGTCGTCGACTATCTGCAGCTCATGCGCGGCTCCGGGTTCCGCGACGAAAGTCGCGAGCAGGAGATCTCGCAGATCTCCTCGGCTCTCAAGGCGCTGGCGAAGGAGCTCAAGCTGCCGGTGATCGCGCTCTCGCAGCTCAATCGCCAGGTCGAGAGCCGAAGCCCGCCGAAGCCGCGCATGGCCGACCTGCGGGAATCCGGAGCGATCGAGCAGGACGCCGACGTGATCGCCTTCATCTACCGGGACGAGCTCTACAACCCGCAGAGCCGTGACCAGGGCATCGCCGAGATTCTCGTCGCCAAGCAGCGCAATGGCCCGGTCGGCGACGTGCGGCTGGCGTTTCGCAGCGAGTATACACGCTTCGAAAACCTCGAAGAGCTACTTCCCGAGCCGGCCGAGGGGCAGGCGTAGCGCCGGCTACAAGCGGGGTGAACGCAGAGTACGGACGAGCCCGCTCGCTGGGTGCTCCACGAGCGATCGAGCCACGTTCGCGCGTCGAGCCCGCCGGCGGACGCGGCGGACTCGACGCTTCGCAGGCTCAGCCCTTGAGCATGGCGCGCTCTTCGGCGATGAGCGGTCGGAACGAGGGGCGTTCGTGGATCGCCGCGAGGTACGCGGAAAGCTTCGGCCAGCGCTGGGTGTCGACGCCGTATCCGGCGTGGAAGAGGTTCACGAACATGGAGGCGACGGCGATGTCTCCGACCGTAAGCTGCTTGCCGACGAGCGCCGGCACACCCGGATCGAGCTGGCCTTCGAGGTAGTCGAACATCGGCGGCAGCTCCTCCTCAACGGCCTTCTTGACCACGGCCTCGTCGGTCTTCTGGTTGAAGAACTTCGGCCCGACCACCTTCTGGAAGAAGATCTTCGGTCCGATGACCGGCACGAGCCCGCCGTCGGCATACTCCTCGAACCACAATGCGCGTGCGTAGGGGAGGGGCTC
Organism: Binatia bacterium; assembly: GCA_040507895.1. GTDB lineage: Bacteria > Desulfobacterota > Binatia > JACPRU01 > JACPRU01 > JBEVNX01. Next base: position 5,338 of record JBEVNX010000052.1, read on the forward strand.
GCTCGGGTAGAGCGGCGGAGTCGGGTGCGTGCGCTCGAGGTACGCGAGGATGACCGAGGAATCGGCCAGCGTGACGTCGCCGTCGCGATAGGCCGGGACCTTCCCGAGCGGACTGATCTTGCGGTACTCGGGGCTCACGTTCACCGGGATCACCGGGTCGTGGTCGTAGGCGATGCCCTTCTCCGCGAGCGCGACGCGCACCTTGCGCACGAACGGCGATAGCGAGATTCCATAGACGGTCGGCATATCGTTCTCCTTTGCGGGCGTCTCCCGCCGCCGAATTGTTAACCGTTGAGTTAACTATGGGACCCCCCCAACTGAGTCAAGGGGATCGGGCGCCGGCTAGCCGCTCGAGCGCGATGCGCGCGGCGGCGTCGGCGTTCGGCACGGTCGCAAGCGCGGAGATCATCGCCGCGGCATCGGCGCCGGCGCCGAGGACCTCGAGCGCATTGTCGAAATCGATGCCGCCGATCGCGACGATCGGCAGCGATACTGCCGCTCGCACCTCTCGCAGGGCGCTCAGGCCCCGCGCGGAGTAGCCGGTCTGCTTGGTCGGCGTGGTGAAGATCGGTCCGAAGCCGATGTAGTCCGCTCCGCCGGCGGCGGCGGCGCGCGCTTGCGAGACGTCGTGCGTCGA
>JBEVNX010000084.1:0-8180 GCA_040507895.1 Binatia bacterium
TGCGAGGCGTGGCGGCGGCGAGCCCGGACCGAGGCGAGCAGCGCCGGCTCCACGGCCGTTTCGTGGTTTGCAGACCACCTACAGTGCGCGCCCGACGATTCGCCGGGCGATCTCGCGTAGCGGGTCGGCTGACGTCCCGAGCCCGCCGACGGCGCCGAGGGCGCGCTCGAGCAGCTCCCCGAGAAGCTCCCGCGCGCGGGAGACACCGAGCACGGCCGGAACCGTCGCCTTGCCGAGCGCGCGGTCGCGCTGGGCCGTCTTGCCGGTCGCTTCGCTGTCGCTGGTCTCGTCGAGGACGTCGTCCGCGACCTGGAACGCGAAGCCGATCGCCTCGCCGTAGCGCGACAGACGATCGAGCGTCGGCGGATCGGCGCCACAGACGAGCGAGCCGATCCGTACCGAGGCACGGAGCAGCGCGCCCGTTTTCCTCCGGTGGATCGACTCGACCCGGGCCAGATCCGCGACAGTCCCTTCGGCGAGGATGTCGGCGGCCTGGCCGCCGACCATTCCCTCCGCGCCGGCGGCGGCCGCCAGCTCCGCGGCGGCGGCGACGCGCCGCTCCGACGGCACCGCGCTCGGACCGGCGCTCATCAGCGCGAAGGCCTCGGTCAGCAAGCCGTCGCCGGCCAGAATGGCCATCGCCTCGCCGAACACCTTGTGGTTGGTCGGCTGGCCGCGCCGCATGTCGTCGTCGTCCATCGCCGGCAGATCGTCGTGAATCAGCGAGTAGGCGTGCACCATCTCGACCGCGCAGGCGAAGGGCAAGACCGGCAGGGGGTCCGCTCCAACGGCCTCGGCGGCGGCAAGCACGAGCACGGGACGAATGCGCTTGCCCGGCGACACCAAGCTGTATTCCATCGCCTCGAGGAGCCTCGGCTCGACGCGGTCCCTTCTGTCGCGCGCCCATCCGGCGAGCGCGGCATCGACCTCCGCGGCGCGTCGGCGAAGATACTCGTCAATCTCCACGCTTCGGCTCCTCCATCGCGCGAAGCTCGGCCTCGCCCGCGGCGTTGCGAGTCAGCACCTCGAGCTTCTTCTCGACCTCGTCGAGCTGCGCGGCCAGCGCGCGCACCAGCCCGATTCCCCGCTCGAACAGCGCGAGCGCCTCCTCGAGCGGCAGCTCGGCACCTTCGAGCTTCTCGACGATGCCCTCGAGATCGCTGAGACGATCTTCGAACTTCATGATTCGCCTCCTGACACGGCCCCTGGGTCGCGCGCCAGTAGTGCCGCAGGATCGATGCGAGCATCGCCGAGCCGCACGGCGAAGTGTAGATGCGGCCCGGTCGCGCGCCCCGTCATGCCGACCTTGCCGATCTCCTGGCCTCGTTCGACCCGCGCGCCGCGCTGGACCCCGAGCTTGGAGAGATGAACGTAGAGAGTAAACAAGCCGCACCCGTGGTCGATCACCAGGGTGTTGCCGGTGAAGAAGAGATCGCGGGCGAGCAAGACACGGCCGCGGTTGGAGGCCCGCACCGGCGCTCCCTCGGCGGCACGGAAATCGATGCCTGCATGCGGGCGGCGCGGCTCCCCGTTGAAGAAGCGGCGCAAGCCGAACTCCGATCCGGGGGACCCGTCGGCGGGCGATAGGAACGAGCCGCGCCAGTAAGGCTGCGCTGCGGTCTCGTCCCACAGCGCGGCCAGCAGCCGCTGCTCACGCTCGATGCGCGCGAGCGTGGCGGGATCCGGCTCGACGTAGGATTTCGGGACCGTCAGCCGCTCTTCAGCGAACTGTCGCGGCACGACTTCGAGGAAGGCGCGGAGCCGTGAGCCCTCTCGAGTCTCGATCTCGATCGGATATCGCCCCGGCGAGCGGTCGAGGTCGACGCCGATGAGCGCGAGGGACCTTCCATGGACGGTGAAGAAGCGCAGGCGCGTGCCGTCGAACGTTCCGCTCGACGGGGATGCGTCGGTCCGCACGACCACGAGGCCGCCGACTGCGACGCTCGGCGGCTCGACGCGGAGGGTGTGCGCCGCTGCCGGAGCAGACCCGAGGACGAGCGTCAGCCCCGCGGCCGCCAACCATTCACGCATCGCCCCCCTCGCCCGGCTCGACGCGCGCCCGCAAGCGTCCACGGGCGAGCTCGATCCGAAGCCGATCACCGACCGCCACCTCCGACGCGGCGCGCAGCGGGCGTTCGGCGCCTTCCTTCCACACGACCGCGTATCCCCGATCGAGCACCGCCAGCGGCGAAAGGCTCGAGAGCGAGGCCGACAACCGCGCGGTGCGCTCTCGCGCGATCTCGCACCGGTGACGCATCGCCGCCAGCAATCGGGGCATCGCCTCCTCGGCCCGCGCGCGCTCGGCACCGATGCGCCGCGCCGGAGACGCGAACGACAGGCGCTCCTCGAGCGTGATCAGCGATTCTCGCGCGCCTGCGAACGCCCGGCGCGCCGCGCGGCGAAGTTGCAGATCGAGGTCGACCGTCCGGACCCGCGCCGAGCGCACCTCGCGGCGCGGGTCACGCAGGCGCGCCCGCAGCGACCGCAGTTGGCGCCGATGAGCCTCGACTCGGCGGCGCGCAGCGAGATCGAGGGCGCAGCGCTGCTCCTCGATTCTGCGCTCGAGCTCGAACCGGCGTGGCACGACGAGCTCGGCGGCGGCGGTCGGCGTCGGCGCGCGGGCGTCGGCGACCAGGTCCGCGATCGTCACATCGATCTCGTGGCCGACCGCCGACACGACAGGGACGCTGCAGCCGACGATCGCTCGCGCCACTCCCTCGTCGTTGAACGCCCAGAGGTCTTCGCTGGAGCCACCTCCGCGGCCGACGATCAGCACCTCGACTTCGGGCACGGTGCAGATGTCGCGGATGCCGTCGGCGATCTCGCGCTCGGCGCCGGCCCCCTGTACGCGCACCGGGCGAACGATCACTCGCAGATTGGGTAGCCGGGCGCGGAGCATCGTCAAGATGTCGTGGATCGCGGCGCCCCCCAGCGCGGTCACGACCCCCACACAGCGCGGCAGGAAGGGCAGCGGCCGCTTGCGTTCCAGCGCGAGCAGGCCTTCGGCCTCCAGCTTGTCGCGCAGCTGCTGGAGCTGAAGCCGCAGAGCGCCGAGACCGCGAGGCTCGAGCGAGTCGACGTAGAGCTGGAGGGTGCCGCGCGCTTCGTAAAGGCGGATTCGCCCCCCGGCAACCACTTGCAACCCGTCCGCCGGACGAAAGCGCACGCGCGCCGCCGCGCTACGGAATAGCACTGCCGCGAGCTGAGCCTCGTCGTCCTTTAGCGTGAAGTAGAAATGACCCGAAGGTGCCGCGCGGAAATTGGAGATCTCGCCGACCACCCAGACCGCGTCGATTCCTCCTTCGAGCGCCCCTTGGATGAGCCGCGCCAGCTCACCGACGGTGAGGACGCGTGACTGCGGGGGCACCGAGCGGAGCGAAGCCCTCACCCGGTTTCCGAGGTCGACTGGTTCGTCAGCGCCTTGAAGACCTTCCAGCTCTTGAGCAGCTCGAGCGCGCGGTCGAGTTGCGGATCGCGTCCGAGCTCGCCCTCTCGCACGTCGTTTGCGCTCGCAGTGGCAGCAGGCTCCGTGGAAGGTGCCTTGGACTCCGGAGGCGCGAGCGGCATCTGGATCTCACCCGGTTTTTCCGGCTTGCCGGGTGCGGCCGGCGTTTTGCCGTTGTTGAAGTGTCCACGCAGGTTCTCTTCACGCAGGAAATCACCACCTTCACTCTGTGCGCCGGAAGGCTTCGCCACGAGGACGTCGTTCGCCATGATGATATCGGGCGTGATGCCGGTCGCCTGGATGGAGCGCCCCCGCGGCGTGTAGTAGCGCGCGGTCGTCAAGCGCAGCGCCGAGCTGTCACCGAGCGGGAGGATGGTCTGCACGGAGCCCTTGCCGAAGGTCTGGGTCCCGAGGATCAGCGCCCGTCGGTGATCCTGAAGGGCGCCGGCGACGATTTCGGCCGCGCTCGCGCTGCCGCCGTTGACGAGCACCACCATCGGGCAATCGACGTGGCTCTTGCGCTTGTGCGAATAGTAGCGCTGCTTCTGACTCTCGAGGCGCCCGTCGGTGTAGACGATCATCCCCGAATCGAGGAATAGATCCGACACCCGCACGGCTTGCGTCAGGAGCCCGCCGGGATTGTTGCGCAGGTCGAGAACCAGACCTTCGAGCTTGCCGTTGTACTGCTTGGTGAGCTTGTCGACCGCCTTCTCCAGGTCCTCGTCGGTGTGCTCCTGGAATTGGGTGACCCGCACGTAGCCGTAGCCCTTGTCGAGCCCCCGCGACTTGATGCTCTGGATCTGGATGAGCTCGCGCATGACCGGCACGTCGAAGAGTTCGGGGACGCCCTCGCGGCGCAGCGTCAGCGTGATCTTGCTGCCTTTCGGGCCGCGCATCTTCTTCACGGCCTCGACGAGGCTCATGTCCTTGGTAAACTCCCCTTCGATCTTGAGGATCTGATCACCGGGCTTGATGCCGGCTCGGAACGCTGGCGTGTCCTCGATCGGCGACACCACGGTCAGAATGCCGTTCTTGACCGTGATCTCGATGCCGAGCCCGCCGAAGCTTCCCTGCGTGTCGACCTGCAGCTCGCGGTACAAATCCGGGGTCAAATAGGCGCTGTGCGGGTCGAGCGAAGTCAGCATGCCGTTGATCGCGCCCTCGATGAGTTGCTTGGTGGATACGGAATCAACGTAGTTTTTCTGGACGATCGCCAGAATGTTGGTGAAGACTTCGATGTTTTCGTAGCTCTCGCGGGCGACGGCTTGGACGGTTTCGGCGCCTCCGGCGGCGAGCCAGAGCGCGACGAACAAGGCGACCGGTAGGAACAGGCGTCGCCTTGGCATCAGGAAGGACATCCGATCTCTACCTCCGGGGGGCGACAATTGCGCGATCCTACACCGCGCGCCGTGACCTCGCAATGCGGCCGTCCGCCTCCGGCTCGGAGCGTCCGGACGCGCACAACCGAGCGAACCCACGTCACTTTGCTTGCAAGCCCGATTAGATTCTTCTATACGGACAAGACTTCGTCGGGGCCCAAATGGGAGGCGGCGGTGGCTGCGAAGGTCCTATGATCTCGCTCCGTACCTTGCTCACCACGAGCCAGTTGGGGCTCTTGGCGGTCGCGGCTTTGTTGTCCGCAAGTACCGTCAACGCCTGGGTCGCCGGCCGGTTTCGGGACCCTCCGCAGCTCATCAGCGCGCCGCCGCCGGACGTCGCACCCACCGCGAGGCGACCGCTGGCGTACTACCAGTCGATCACCGCCAAGGACTTCTTCAACCCGCCACGCTCCGCGGACCCCGACCCACAGTCGCAGGCTTCCGAGCTGAAGGCCAAGCTCCTCGGTACCGCTCCCGGCGCGGGGATGAGCTCGTTCGCCATCATCGAAAGCGACACCGACAAGATCCAGCAGCTCTATCGGGTCGGCGACAAACTGGAGAACCGCACGCTGACGAGCGTCGAGTGGGGTCGGGTGACGCTGAGAAGCGAGCGGGGCGAGGAAGTGCTGCGGATCGTCGAGCCGTCCGGAATGCCGGGCCAAGCACCCGCGCCGTCCGGTGCGAGCGTCGGTGGCGTTCTGCAGCGCAGCGACACCGATTTCGTCATCGAACGCGGCGAGATCGATAAGGCGATGGAGAACTTGAACCAGCTCTTCACGCAGATGAGAGCGGTGCCCCACTTCCAGGACGGCAAAGCCGCCGGCTTCCGACTCTTCGCGATCAAGCAGGATTCCGTCTTCGAGAAGCTCGGCCTCAAGAACGGCGACGTGATCAGCCGCATCAACGGGAACGATCTCACGGATCCCGCCCGGGCGATGTCCTTGATCCAGGAGCTGCGCGCCGAAGGCCGTATCACGGTCGACGTGAACCGCAACCGGCAACCGACCACGCTGACGTACGAGATCCGGTGAGACCGCGCTCCATCGCTCTCGCGCTCATGGGGCTCGTGAGCCTGTGGGCGCCCCCCGCAGGGTCTCAGGAGCGCGGAGCGGTGCCTCGGGCGATGGCGACGCCTGCGCCTCCGGCCTCGGCAGGAAGCACCCGCGCGACGCCCAATACCGCCGCGCTCAAAGCTTCCGAGAAGCAACTCATCACCATGGAGTTCCAGGACGTCGAGATCGGCGTGCTGGTCAAGTTCATCAGCGAGATCACCGGCAAGAACTTCATCCTCGACGAGAAGGTTCGCGGTAAGGTCACGGTGATCTCGCCCACCAAGATCTCGATCGAGGAGGCCTATCGGGTCTTCCAGTCGATCCTGGAGGTGAAGGGCTTCACCACGCTGCCGGCCGGCCCCGTGACGAAGATCGTGCCCGTGCGGGAAGCTCGCGAGTCGGGGGCGCCGCTCTCGACGAAGACGCCGAGCGGGGATCAGTACGTCACTCAGCTCGTGCCGCTCGCGTTCATCGACTCGAGCTCGCTGATCCCGATCCTTCAGCCCATGGTCTCCAAGGACGGGCTCGTCACCGCCTACGAGCCGGCGAACACCATCGTGCTGATCGACACGTCCTCCAACATCGAGCGGCTTCTCGCGATCATCTCGGAGCTCGACATCGAGCTACCCGAGCGAGGCATCGAGATCCTCCACCTCGACAACGCCTACGCGGGAAGCGTGGCGGAAACGCTCCAGCAGGTGCTCGAGGCGCAGACGGAACGCGCGGGCCCCAAGGGCGTCCCGGGACAGCCCGCCGGGAGGCCTGCGCAGCCCGCGGCCGCGGCGGCGGCCACGCCGGGAGTCAAGATCATCGCCGACGAGCGCACGAACTCGGTCATCGTGCTCGCCCATCCCGCGCGGATGCGCGTGATCCGCTCGCTCGTCAAAAATCTCGACAAGAAGCTCGAGGGCGTATCGAAGATCCAAGTGTACAAGCTGCAATACGCCAACGCGTCGGAGATGGTCGAGGTGCTCTCCGAGCTGATCAGTGGCGGAGGCGGCCGGGGTGGGATCGGTGGCCTGCTCGGAGCCGCGACCGCGACGAGCAGCCGCCGCTCCACTCGTCAGCAGCAAAAAGCGCGTCAGTCGATCTTCTCGCGCTCCGCGTCCGGGCTCGGTGCCGACACCGGCTCCAACCGCCCGCTCGGCGGAGCAGTGGGCCCTGGCGGGACGCAAGGGCAGGCCGCCGCCCCGGCTTCGGCCTCGGGCAGCGGCGGCGAGTTCGTCGGCGAGGTGCGCGTCACCGCGGATCCCTACACGAACTCGCTGCTGATCAGCGCCGGCCCGCAGGACTACGACGTGCTGAAGCGCGTGATCCAGCAGATCGACGTACCTCGCCGGCAAGTCTTCGTCGAAGCCATCATTCTCGAGATCGCGCTCGACAAGTCGAAGCAGCTGGGGTTCGAGTACCAGGGTGGCACGCCTCTCGGCGACGACGCGCTCGGGCTGGCGCGGCTGAATCTGAGCAATCTGAACCCGTCGCTGACGTCGCCGCAATCGATCTCGGGGCTCGTCATGGCCGCAGTCAGCAACCAGACGATCACGCTGCCCGACGGAACGACGGTGCCGGCGCAAGTGGCTCTATTCACGGCGCTCGAGTCGGATACCGACGTCAACATCCTCTCCGCGCCGAACATCCTCACCTCCGACAACCAGGAAGCCGAGATTCTAGTCGGACAGAACATCCCGTTCATCGCCAGCCGAGCCACCGACCAGACGAACCTCTCGAACACCTTCGCCACGGTCGAGCGCCAGGACGTCGGCATCACCCTGCGGATCACGCCGCAGATCTCGGAGGGGGACGTCGTGCGCCTCGACCTCTACGAGGAAGTCTCCGCGGTGGTGCCGAATCCGCCCGTCGACCCCAACCTCGCCGGCCCGACGACGACCGTGCGATCGGCCTCGACGACGATCGTGGCGCGCGACGGCCAGACCGTCGTGCTCGGCGGATTGATCTCCGACGCCACCACGAACGCCGTCAGCAAGCTGCCGTACGTCGGCGACATTCCGGTGCTCGGGAACCTGTTCAAGTTCAACGACGATCGCAGGGCCAAGATCAATTTGCTGATCTTTCTGACGCCCCGCGTCGTCCACGGCGACGCCGAGCTGCACGAATTCTCCGTCGAGCAGCGCGACCGGTTCAAGAGGTACCTGCAGCAGCAGAAGACCGGGCCGCGGCGCAGGGACCAGCTCGACGCGCCGTCGTGGGGCGTGGCCACCCCCCCGGCGGGCGGAGAGCAAGCGCCCGCCCACGCCCTTCCCGCGCCGCCGTCCGATGTTCCGCCCGCCCCCACGCACGCCCCCG
>JBEVNX010000120.1:0-11936 GCA_040507895.1 Binatia bacterium
TGCCGATCCTCACGTTCCATGCGCTCGACGACCGGCCTGCCGTGGGCGCGCTCGCGCCGCGCGTCTTCCGCCGCGGCGTGGAGCGGCTGCGCGCGAGCGCCCATCGTGCGGTCGGGCTCGGAGACGTGGCCGAGCGCGTTCGGCAGGGTCTCGACCTGCCGCCCGCCGCGGTGGTGATCACGTTCGACGACGGCTACCGCAGCGTGTACGAGCAGGCGTTCCCGGTCCTGCAGGCGCACGACATGACCGCCACCGTCTTTCTGACCGTGGGGCCGCCCGGAGCCGGCGGCGACCGCCTCCCCTCTTTCGAAGGCCGGCCGATGCTGAGCTGGACGGAGATCGGCGAGATGCAACGGGCCGGGATCACCTTCGGCGCGCATACCCTCACCCACCCGGACCTGACGGAGCTTCCGGAGCGGCAGGTCGAGACGGAGATGCGCGCATCGAAGGCGACTATCGAAGACCGGCTCGGCACCCCGGTCCCTTGCTTCGCTTACCCGTACGGCCGCTACGACGAGCGCAGCCATGCGCTCGCCCGCCAGCTCTTCACGTGCGCCTGCTCCGACGCCCTCGGGCTCGTGAGCGCGCGGAGCGATCCCTGGGCCCTCGAGCGGGTCGACGCTTACTATCTGCGTACTGACCGGCGCTTCGACGTCGTGCTCACCCGTTGGCTTCCCCACTACCTGCGCATGCTGAACGTCCCGCGCCGGTTGCGGCGGCGCGCGGCGAGCGCACTCCGGCGACGGTGACGGTTCCGTTTCGGGCGTAAGGCTCTCAAACCTCGACGGCGGCTCCGGCTTGTGACATCCATCGGCGTCGATACTCCCTCCGGCTCGGATGTCCCAGGACACGTGTGGCCGTACCGGCCGTAGTCGAAGCGCCCGCGTCGATCGTTCGGCCGCGAGCCTCGAGGAGAGGGGAGCTGAGCATGGCTCGATTGAGAAAGGCGTTACCTCAACTCGATGGCGATTTCTTCCTCACGGACGGCGGCATCGAGACTACGCTCATCTTCCTCGAGGGACTCGATTTGCCGGATTTCGCCGCCTTCCATCTGTTGAGCCGCCCCGAGGGCGAAGCGGCTTTGCGCAGGTACTTTCGCCGTTACGCCGCGCTGGCAGAGCGGTTCGGCGCAGGGTTGATCCTCGAAAGCGCCACCTGGCGCGCGAGCGCAGATTGGGGAGTGAGGCTCGGATACAGCGAAGTGGCCCTGGCGGATGCGAATCGGCAGGCCATCCGCTTGCTCGAAGAGATTCGAGACGAACGGACCACTGCAACGAAGGCAGTCGTCATCAGCGGGTGTGTCGGTCCGCGGGGAGATGGATACGTTTCCGACCGAGCGATGTCTGAAACGGAAGCACAAGACTATCATCGCAAGCAGATCGAAACCTTCTCGGATACCGCTGCCGACATGGTGACGGCCATCACCATGAACTACGCGGAGGAGGCCGTCGGAGTCGCGAGAGCGGCCAAGGCGGCCGGTATGCCGGTCGCGATCTCCTTCACCGTGGAGACCGATGGCCGCCTCCCGACCGGACAAGCCCTCCGCGAGGCGATCGAACAGGTCGATGCCGCCACGGCAGGCGGGCCCGCGTACTACATGATCAATTGCGCTCACCCCACCCACTTCGCGCACGTGCTTTCCGGCGCGGAACCATGGACGAAGCAGATTCGCGGACTGCGGGCCAATGCCTCACGCAAGAGCCACGCCGAGTTGAACGATTCTGCCGAGCTCGACGTTGGCGATCCGGACGAGCTCGGCATGCAGCACGCGGAGCTGAAGGGGCGGTTACCGCAGCTCAACGTGATGGGCGGGTGTTGCGGCACGGACGACCGCCACATCGAGCGAATCGCCGCGGCCTGCTCGCCGCTGTTCCCAAAGCCTACGGCTCGTTGATCGCTCCATGACCGACATCTTCCTCGGCCAGAAGCGTCCGGTCGGCTTCGGCTTCTGGCCGCTCTTAGAGGACGACTCGGGCGTGGCCGTGCGCCGCGAGGAAGTCCGGTTGGTCACTCGCGACGGCGCGCTGGTGCGCGGGATCCTGTGGACGCCGCCCGCGGGCGAGCGCTGGAAGACCGCGGTGATCCTCACCCATCCGCGCGGCGACTTCTCGGTGCACTATGCGTGTCCGCTGCTCGCGGCGGCGGGCTTCGCGGTGCTGGGCTTCGCCACCCGCTACCTGAACAACGATACCGACTGCCTGCACGAGAATTGCGTCGTGGACGTGGCGGCCGCGGCCGAGGAGATGCGCCGGCGCGGAGCCGAGGCCGTCGTGCTGCTCGGCAACAGCGGCGGCGGCTCGCTCATGGCGCTGGCGCAGCAGCAGACAGGCTGCGGCGACGGCTGGATCGCGATCGCGGCGCACCCGGGCGAGGGCGTGTTCATGCTGCAGGCGATCGACCCGTCGGTAGCCGATGAGGACGATCCCGGTGCGGTCGTGCGTGAGCTCGACATGTACGAACCCGACAACGGGTGGAGGCCGTGGCCGCAGGCGTGCTCTTACGACAAGGCGTGGCTGGCGCGCTACCGCGAGGCGCAGGTCGCGCGCGTGGCGCGCCTCGACGCGATCGCGCGCGACTCGATCGCGGCGTCGGAGCGCGCGGGCGCGGCGCTGCGCGCCGTCGACAAGGTCTCGCATCCGCGCGAGTGGCGCCTGTTGCGTCAGCGTGCGGTGCACACCCAGTACAGGGTCATCTACCGCACGCTGGCGGATCCGGCGTATCTCGACCCGTCGATCGATCCCGACGACCGTCCGCTCGGCTCGCTGTTCGCGTTCCCCGACCCGCTCGACGCCAACTACGGGCGCTTCGGGCTGGCGCGCACGATGACGGCACGCGGCTGGCTCTCGACGTGGTCCGGGCTCTCGTCGCACGCCAAGCTCGCCGACACCATGCCGCACCTCGATGTGCCAGTGCTGATCCTGCACGCGACCGCCGACACCGAGATCCGCCTGCGCCAGGCACGGGCGATTCGCGACGCCGCCGGCAGCGACGACGTGTCGTATCACGAGATCAAGGGCGCGCCGCACTACCTCGAAGGCCATCGCAAGCCCGCGCTCGAGATCGCGGCCGAGTGGCTGCGCGCGCGCTATCCGCGCTAGCGGCGGCGAGGCGCGATTCGGCGAGACGGCGGCCACGAGACGAAGGCTGTGTCGCCGCGGTGACCGGGCCGTGAAAATCCTCCGCCGCCGGCGGTCCGCGGGCCGGTCGTCGGCTCTCTCGCCGCCGGCCGCTTGCAGTCGGAGCGGCGATCGAATTAGGGAGGAGTGAGCGGCGAGAGCAGCGCCGCAACCCCATCGCGGTCCGTCATGAGCGAGATGATCGTCAATTGCGTGTCCTACTCGGACGGCAAGCGCATGGGTTCCGTCGATCTCGAGGACATCAGCGAGATCCTGCGCTTCGAGGGCCAGTTCATCTGGATCGGCCTCCACGAGCCGGACGAGGATCTGCTGCGGAAGATCCAGGAAGAGTTCGGCCTCCACGACCTCGCCGTCGAGGATGCTCACCGCGCCCACCAGCGACCGAAGATCGAGGAATACGGCGATTCGCTGTTCGTGGTCCTGCGCACCGCGCAGACTTTGCCGGGGAGCTGCGAGGTGGCCTTCGGCGAGACCCACGTCTTCCTCGGCGCGCGCTACGTCGTGACCGTACGGCACGGCGCCTCGCTCTCCTACGCCGAGGTGCGCCACCGTTGTGAAGCGGCGCCGCACCTCTTACGGCAGGGTCCCGGATTCGTACTCTACGCGATCATGGACTTCGTCGTCGATCAGTACTTCCCGATCATCGACGAGCTCGAGGCGGAGCTCGAGAGGCTGGAAGATCAGATCTTCGACGCCGCGCAGCGGGGCGGGAACAACCCCGAGGATGTCTATCGGCTCAAGCGAGAGATGCTCACCGTCAAGCGGGCGATCGCGCCGCTGATCGACGTCTGCAACCGGTTGGTGCGCTTCGATCGCATGCTGATCCGCCCGGATACCCGGCTCTACTTCCGAGACGTCTACGATCACGTGGTGCGGATCAACGAGACCCTCGACAGCATGCGCGAGCTCTTGACCGGCGCGCTCGAGAGCAACCTGGCGCTGATCGGAATCCGGCAAAACGAGACGATGCAGAGGCTCGCCTCCTACGCCGCTCTCGTCGCCGTGCCGACGCTCATTGCCGGCATCTACGGCATGAACTTCAAATTCATGCCGGAGCTCGATTGGAAGGTGGGATATCCGATGTCGCTCGGCCTGATGTTCGGAGTGTGCGGCTACCTCCTCTATCGCTTTCGCAAGGCGGGGTGGTTGTAGGTGAGCGGCGGGCTCACTAGGCGATCGTGATCGTCGGTCCCGCGCCTTGGGGCATCTTCACCACGGTCATTTCGAGGAGTTGATAGAGCAGCAAGAACGCCCTGCGGTTCCACTGATACCCGGCCTCGGGGCTCACGGCGTAGTAGTGAGCGCCGTATTTGACCGCCCGGTCCGCTCCCGGCTGCACGGCGTCCGATTCCGTCATCCTCAGCGTGAAGATCGGATTCTCACTCGTCGCCGGGGTTCGAGGATCCCGCGGCACATCGTATTCCGACTCCTCTTTCATCGCCCGTCCCAAGAATCGGATCACGTTGTAGAAGCTCCGCAATCGGAACTTGCCGTGCAGCAGGTATTCGCCCCCGAGATGGCTCCCACGGATGTCCACCATCAACTTCTGTTGGGTCTCATCGTTTAGACGCATGCGCTCATCGTTGGAGAGCGAGGGATCATCGTTCGTGACGACGATTCGGCCGACGGTTCGCTTCGTGATCCGGTACAGTCCCGTCATGGGTTCCGAGGTGACCGACATCTCCTTCTCCGAGCGCTTCGGGCGTGATCGCAGTGGCTGGCACGGTCCAGCTTTTCTCGAAGACGAGCGGCTCAGCGTACAGGGCGTTTCCATCCTGGACCGTGGACAGGTGCAGCACGATTCTCCGGAAGTTCCGATAGCCGGTTTGGTCGGAGGGCTTGTTGTAGTAGCTGACCTTTTGGCTATCGGCTTCCGTTCGATACTCTCCAGCCATCAGGCGAAGCACGAGATCGACGTCGGCGCCTTGCCGCGGGATCGAAGCTCCTCCTATCTCAAGGAAGTCGTCAACGGACGGCCGCTCGAATCTAGCTCTACGTTGGCACCAACTGGTTCGTCGTGAACACTTTCGGAGCTGTAGAATCGTCCTCTGGGGACAGGTCTATGCTCCGTTCATCCTTCGGCGGCTCGGCTCCGATCCCGCCCCTCTTCACCCCGTTCGCCGCCACGTTCGCCGACGTGACGGGCCTGGTGATCCACTTCACGGTCGCGCTCGTGGTGATCCACCGGAGCATGCTCTAATAGGACTGAGGCGGCGTTCGTTGTTGACACTGACCGCCGACGAGGAGCACGTCGAACGCCTGCCTGCGAGAAGCTTCTATTGGAAACCAAGTGCGAGCATCGAACAGCGACGGGACTGACCGGCTCTTCGCGTGCGCTGCCTTCCCCGCCGCTCAGCGCTTCCTGCGCCCCGCGAAGTGGGGTCATGAGGTCCCTGACTTTCACGGGGCGTTTCCTTTCTAGTAGCGCGCAAGGCAACGGTCACTCGACGACGGCCGCGCTACAATGGGGCGCCTGTCCAAAAGAACCTGAATGAAGGGGATCATCCTGGCTGGCGGCAGCGGCTCGCGTCTTCACCCGGTCACGCGCGCGATCTCGAAGCAGCTGATGCCCGTCAACGACAAGCCGATGATCTACTATCCTCTCGCCGTGCAGATGCTTGCAGGGATCCGCGAAATACTCGTGGTCTCCACGGCCGCACGACCTGCCGCTCTTCAAGCGCTTGCTCGGCGACGGCGTCGATCTCGGCATGAGTTTTTCCTATGCCGAACAGGCCACGCCCAACGGTCTCGCCGAGGCGTTCGTCATCGGCCGCGACTTCGTGGCCGCCGCGAGCGTGTGCCTCGTGTTGGGCGACAACATCTTCCACGGCCATGGCATTTCCAAGATGCTGCAAAGGAGGTACGCGATCTGCACGGCTGCACGCTCTTCGGCTATCAAGTGAGCGATCCCGAACGCTACGGCGTCGCGGAAGTCGACGACACCGCCAAGCTCCTCTCCATCGAAGAGAAGCCTAAGCAGCCGAAGTCGAACCTCGCGGTCACCGGCCTCTACCTGTACGACAACGAGGTCATCGACGTCGCCACCAAGCTCAACCCGTCGGTGCGCGGCGAGCTCGAAATCACCGACGTGAATAACCACTACGTGCGGCGCGGCAAAGCGCGCCTCGTGAGCTTCAGCCGCGGCATGGCGTGGTTGGACACCGGAACGCATGACTCGCTCATGGAGGCCGCGCAGTTCGTCCAGATGCTCGAGCATCGTACGGGAATCCAGATCGCGTGCCTCGAGGAGATCGCGTTCCGCATGGGCTACATCGATGAGCGTCAGCTGCAGAAGCTCGGCGAAAAGCTCGGCAAGTCGGGCTACGGTGAGTATCTTCGCGCGCTCGCCAAGAACCCCGCCGCGTGAGGTGACGTGATGGAAGTCCTCGATCTGCCGCTCGACGGGCTCAAGCTCATCAAGCCGCGCGTTCACCGCGATGGCCGCGGTTTCTTTGTCGAGAGCTTTCGCCAAGATGCGCTCGCGGGCCTGCCGTCTTTCGTGCAGGATAATCATTCGCGCTCGGTGGAGGGAACCATGCGCGGCCTGCACTTTCAGACTGCGCCGGGCCAAGCCAAGCTTGTGCGCGTGGCGACTGGCAAAGTGTTCGACGTCGCGGTGGACATCCGCAAGGACTCGCCGACCTTCGGCAAGTGGCACGGCGAGATCCTCGACGACGTGGACTGCGCGATGATGTTTCTGCCGGTCGGGTTCGCGCACGGCTTCTGCGTGTTGAGCGACACGGCGGACGTCCTGTACCAATGCTCCGCCTACTACGATCCCCAGACCGAGGCGGGCTTCAAGCTCGACGACGCCGAGGTCGGCGTGCGCTGGCCCATCGATCCCGCGACCGCGATTCTCTCGCGGCGCGACCGCGACGCGAAATCATTCCGTGAGGTCTTCCGATGACGTCGACGAACGCCCGCAACCCGCGTTCGCTCCTCGTCACCGGCGGCGCGGGCTTCATCGGCAGCTCGTTCATCCGCGTGCTGTTCGCGGACGAGTCGTTCGAGGGGAGCATCGTCAATCTCGATCTGCTGACGTACGCCGGCAACCTCGAGAACCTCTCGGGCCACGTGGACTCGCATCAACGATCGGGCCGCTACACGTTCGTGCGTGGCGATATCCGCGACCGCGATCTCGTAGAGTGCCTGCTGCGCGAGCACCAAGCGGACATGGTGGTGCACTTCGCGGCCGAGTCGCACGTCGATCGATCGATCCACGGGCCCGAGGACTTCATCGAGACGAATGTCGTCGGCACGTTCGCGATCCTTGAGGCTGTGCGTGCGCTGCACGCCGAAGGCAAGGCGGTCCACCTGCACCACGTCAGCACCGACGAGGTGTTCGGCTCCCTCGGCGATACCGGCTACTTCACGGAGACGACGCCGTACGATCCGCGGTCGCCCTACTCGTCGTCGAAGGCCGCGAGCGATCACCTCGTGCGCGCCTACGCGCACACCTACGGGATCTCCACCACGGTATCGAATTGCTCGAACAACTACGGTCCCTACCAGTTTCCCGAGAAGCTCATCCCGCTGATGATCAACAACTGCCTCGAGGGAAAGCCGCTGCCCGTCTACGGCGACGGCCAGAACGTTCGCGACTGGCTGTACGTGGACGATCACGCCGACGCGGTGTGGCTCATTCTCCGCAGGGCGGCGCCGGGTACCACGTGGAACGTCGGCGGCCGCAACGCGCAGAGGAACCTCGACGTGCTCCACCGCCTCATCGATACCATCGCGTGCCTCGCGCCAACCGATTCCGCCGCGCTGCGCGCGTTGATCACATACGTGGAGGATCGCCCCGGCCACGACCGCCGCTACGCGATCGACTGCAGCAAGATCGAGCGCGAGCTCGGCTGGACTCCCAAGCACGACTTCGCGTCCGGCCTCGAAAGCACCGTACGCTGGTACCTCGACCACGGGGAGTGGATCGCCCGTGTGAAGAGCGGCGCGTACCGCGAGTGGCTCGACAAGAACTACACCGCACGCTGATCCCGCTCAGCCTGATGCCACCTCGTCGAGCCTCATCCTTGAGCTGCGACCATTCCCTAGAAGCCTTGGGACTCTCCGAATCTTTCGAGACGCGGCTGCCCGGTAGCTTCGTGAGTTGACAAGCCATGGGCCGGAGTCTTGATTTGGGCTCTCGGGTTTACGTCTCAAGAGGGCAAGGACGGGCTCTAGGGAAGTCAGTCCGATCTTCGATTCGATCACGGAGGTCCTGGACGGGCTCAATCGGCGCTGCTGAGACTCGCCAAGGAGAACTCTTGTGTCCGAGGTCGGAAAGTACTTCGAATCTCGCCTGCCACCCGACGAACGCCGGACCGTCCTGTGGCAGACGCTGTGGAGAGCCTACTTCCGCTTTCGAATTACAGAAGACGATTGTGTTCTCGATCTCGGTGCAGGCTACTGCGATTTCATCAACAACGTCCGAGCACGTGAGAAGCTCGCGGTAGACGAATGGGACGGCTTCACGGCGTACGCAGGCCGCGACGTCCGCGCGCGTCGGACCGCTGAAGACGATGGACTGGCTGGCCGATGGTCATGTGGACTTCATGTTCGCCAGCAATGTGTTCGAGCACGTCCCGAAACCTGAGCTGACGGAGATTCTTGGCGCATCTAAAAAAGAAACTCTCCCCACAAGGGAAGCTGTGCCTGGTCCAGCCTAAGTACCTACAAGGAGTACTTCGACGACTACACGCATGTGTCGATCTTTTCGCACGTGTCCCTACGAGACTTCTTGACCGCTCAAGGATTTCGCATCCTCGAGTGCCAGCCTCGCGCCGACTCGACGAGCTTGGATGCGAACCAGTTGACAGGTAACACCTCTGATGTGTGCAGGGACTGGTGATTCCTAATCCCTCGGTGAGCTAGCGCGGGCTCAGTCGCCGCGAAGCCAGCGCACGAAGAGGTAGATGACGCGCGCCACGGGCATCAAGGCGGGCCAGGGCGCAGAGCGCGAAGACCGTCCAGACGAGCCCCCGCCGCCGGTAGCGGACTCCCGCCCAAAGCAACCCGCCCAGACCGAGCAGAATCACCGTGACGAGCCCGAGGAAGCCCTCGGCCATGCCATGCTGAGGGTCGTTCGTGGGCGAGCCCCAGGCCCAGAGCACCACCGCGAAACATCCGGCGAGCAGCAGCGCGGTCACGGCCGATATCAGCACCGGCCCGCCGCGGCGCGAAACGATCGAGACGGGCCCGCTCAACCCGAGAGCAACTCCTTGGCGAGCTCATCGAGCTCGCGCCGCATGTCGTCGCTCGCGCGAGCGAGTAGCCATACCGTCACTTGTTCGGCGCCTGCGGCGGTCAGCATGTCGACTTCGCCACGCTTGCGCCACTGGTCCCAAGCGCCGAAGACCGTGATGCGGATCGAAGCCGGATCTCGGCCGGCTTCAGCGCTGAGCGCATGGAGCTGATCCCGGCCGTCGATCAATTGTTGAACTTCGCGGATCGCCGGCAGCCAGCCGTCGCCCCATTCGACGATGCGCTTGAACACCCGCCGCGCCCATTGATCGCCGAACATGATGCTACCGAGATACACGGGCGGGTGCGGCCGCTGCGCGGGCTTGGGATAGCAACGCACGGGCGGGAAGTCGTAGTAGCGCCCATGATGCTCGGGCGCGTCCTCCGTCCAGCAGCGCTTCATCACGGCGATGGCTTCCTTCACCTGCGACCAGCGGTGCTCGAAGTCGCCGCCGAGGATCTCCGACTCCTCCTTGTTCCAGCCCGCGCCGATGCCGAAATGGAAGCGCCCGCCGCTGTAGGAGTCGAGGGAGGCGATCTCCTTCGCGAGATGCAGCGGATGACGCTCCGGCACCAGCAGCACGCCGGTGCCCACCTCGAGGGTCGTGGTCGCCGTGGCGGCGCGCATGAGCGCCACGAGCGGGTCCGGCATCTGCCAGAGGTAGTCCGGATCCGGGCCGGTCCCGAGATTGCCCGGATAAGGCGTGCTGTACTTGAGCGGAAGGATGATGTGATCCGGCACCCAATAGGACGCGAAGCCCAGATCCTCCGCGTGCTTCGCCACGATGGCCGGATCGCTCACGGCGTCCGGCAGAATGGAAAAGACACCAATCTTCATAGGGGTCGCCTCGTTTCCACGGAGCTTGCCGTCGTTCATCGATGGCCGTCGGGGTCCGGGACGTCGCGGCGGACCGCGTCACCGCATTCGCCGGATGATCTCCCTGGAGAATCCTTCGATGGTTTCCTTCGGATCGGCGATCGCCTGGATCGCAACCTGGCGAATCCCCGCCCGGCGCATCGCATGGATCGATTCCATGATTTCCTCGCGCGTCCCGGTGAGCGTCGTCGCGCGGATCATCTTCTCGGTCACCAGCGGCTCGTGCTCTTTTTTGAAGCCGCGCAGATAGTCACTGTAGAGCGTCAGGTGGCGGGTCTCGATCGGCTCGTCCGGCGTGCGATAGGCGTTCTTGAAGGCGACGAGATCGTCGCGAACGTCGGCGGGTAGATCCATGGGGTTCGGGCACGAGAAGGCGAAGATGTTGCTCGACGAGGAGACGAAGGGACCGACCGCCTTGCGCACCCGCGTCGACTCGAGCTTCTCTCCAGGTCGGGTCAGGTGGAACGCTGTCATGCACAGCGTGTAGATCTTTTTGGGATCGCGCCCCACCCGCTCGGCTCCGGCGCGCACGTGGTCCATGCAGAACCCGATCAAGCTCGGACTGACGGCGCCGAAGAGAATTACTCCGTCCGCGATCTCTCCGGCGAGCTCGAGCGTCTTCGGACCGCTCGCGGAAACATAGATCGGCACCTTCTTCCTGATGTTGATCGCTCCACTCTTCGGATTCAGGAAGCGGACCATGCGCCGGCGCTCGCCTTCCTGGTACGGCGTCGTCTTACCGGCTAGGAGGTCGCGACAGACCCGGACGTGCTCGCGTAACACCCCGAGCCGGGCCGCCGGCATGCCGAGCGTTCGTCGCGCCGTGTTGCCGGTGCCGATGCCGAGGATCACCCGCCCAGGTGCGAGCGCGTTGATCGATGCGATCGAGCACGCCGTCATCGGCGCGATCCGCGAGGCCGGGTTCGTGACCCCGGGACCGAGAAGGATCTTCTTGGTGTTGACCGCGCACAGGGCGAGCGAGGCGTAGACGTCGCTAGCGAGCATCTGCGAGTCGTAGAGCCAGGCGTGCGTGAAGCCCCGCCGCTCGGCCAGCGCCACGGCGGGATGAACGTGCACGCTGCCGAAGAACACGAATCCGAAATCCATCGTCCCCTCCTTGGCGAAGCTCGCAATCAGCTCTCGGGACCCGCCAGCTGCGAGGGCTCCACCGACCCCTTCACGTCCGCGACGACCACTCGCTTTCGAGCAAGCGTCTCGAATTGGGATCTTCTCGGCGATGCCACTCCAATTAGCAAGGCGCGACGGCCGGAAGCCGAGGCCAAAGCTCCCCCGGGGTGGTCGGGCGTCATTCCGAAACGCCCTCGCCCGGCGTTTTCAACAGAGCTTCGTTCGAGGTACGCTCCGCGCCATGGCAAGCACACAGACTGCACAGACTCCCGCCCCCGGCCGGTTCGGAACTCACGGTCGCATCTTGATCGTCGACCTCTCCTCCCGTAGCTCGCGAGTCGAGGAGATCGACGAGGCCGTCTACCGGCAGTTCCTCGGCGGCTACGGTCTCGGCGCCTATCTCATGTGGAAGCACTTTCCGCCGGGCGCCGATCCGCTCGCCCCGCAAGCTTGCTTCGCGATCGTCTCGGGGCTGCTCACGGGCGTGCGCACACCGTTCTCCGGCCGCATCCAGATCGTCGGCAAGTCGCCGCTCACCGGGACCTGGGCGGACT
>JBEVNX010000138.1:0-13961 GCA_040507895.1 Binatia bacterium
GCGTCTAACCGCGGCGCCCGGATCGAATCTATTACTCGTCTTTCGCCCCCTCCCTGTCCGCATTCGGATCCTCGGGGAGGATGATCTCGCCTTTACTCTTCTTCTCGGCAACCCGTTTCCTGACGATGTCCGCCGCCGTGTTGCGCTTCTCCGCCTCGCTACCGTGGGCTTCCTTGACCTCGACTCCGTTTTGTCTCTGGGCCTCGCCCAAATTCACGTCGCCTTCGAGCCGCGGAGGGATCGCCTTGATGAACGTGTTCTTCAGCACCTGCCCGACGATCTCCCACATGCTGTATCGCGGGTCGTCCCAGCTCCCCGTGTAGTCGATCCGCGTGGCGAAACGGTCCTTCGGGTGATTGCGGAAGACCTTGGCGGTCACGCCGACCAAAACCCCCCAGATGCGCTGCAGGAAGTTCTCGTGTTCTTCCTTCCAGTCGGGAATCTCCAGATCCGTGACGAGCGGCTTCACGTAGCCCACGAACTTTCCTTTGGCCGCCGCCAATTCGGTGTAGATGCTCAGCCAGCCCGACTGGAAGTCGAATCCCCCGTACGCCATCGCGAAGTCGTTGAACCGCGTCAGGTCGACGTGCGTCAGCTCCGCCGCAGCGTTGAAGGTCGGCTTCTCCTGGTAGGGGTCGATGTCGACGTGCAACGTGAGATTGGCGTTGCCGAGCGGCTGTCCATCGGCGTCGATCGATGCCGCCAGCGTCTTGGACAGCTTGAGACTATTGGTCAGATTCCGCGCTACGACCTGCACGCGGTCGATGACGACGTCCACGGGCGGCTGCGAGTGGAAATCGCGGTAGTGGGCCTGGCCATCGATGATCTCGAAGCGATTGATGCGCAGCGGGAACAGCTCTTTCACGCGATCCTGCCAGCTCGAGTCGACGCGCGTCTGGCTCGTTTCCTTCGTCGGCCCCTTGACGAAGTTGAGCTTCGCCCGATGGATCTGGATGTTTCCGACGAGCGCTCGATGGAACAGCTCTCGCCATTGCACCGAGAGATCGACGAGCGGGGCCGAGAAGAATGGAACGGGCACTTTTCCAGACGTGCGTACGACTTTGGCATCGTGGATGGTGTAGGCACCGCGCCAGAGGTGGATGTCGATGTCGCCAACCTCGCCGCGATAGTCGGGGATCCTGCTGAGCGTACGATTGACGTAGTTCCGAACGATGTGCGGCAGAGCTAGCCGCAACGTTACGAGTCCAACCAAGAGAACTCCGAG
Organism: Binatia bacterium; assembly: GCA_040507895.1. GTDB lineage: Bacteria > Desulfobacterota > Binatia > JACPRU01 > JACPRU01 > JBEVNX01. The sequence continues at coordinate 1,226 of JBEVNX010000138.1, forward strand.
ACTCGCCAGGGCCCATTTGGGGAAGGCACTCGGCCGGCTGACCGGTCTCGCTGCTCGAGCAACGTTGCGGTGCTCTGAATGTCGGCTTGCCGCTTGCAACGTGCCGCCCTTCCATCAGGAGGCACGCCGTTCGGCTGTGAACCGACGAGGCTGACCCTTTGCGGCGAACCGCCCCTCCACGTCGCGCAATCGCATCTCGCTAGATCACCCCCAGGACCATGAGAATCAAAACCAAGGTGAGCGGCACGCCTAGCAACCAGAGTATGAGTGGCATTTCGTTGTCCTCCTATGGGACGGAACCACCGCGGTTGGGTTTCGTTGCACCTGCCGACCTCAAACCTCGCTCGCCGTGGTGGGCCGAGTAACCAAGCAGGTGCGGCAACGTTTGAAAACCCGTGTGCGTGCGGCAGGCTGAGGTGCGCGAAATACAGATGCACGCGGTGTGCACGTAGTGCCCTCGATTCGGCGCTGACTTCTCAACAATTGCCGGATTCGACGCGCGAGCTCGCAGCGATCCAACCATGGCCATGACCGCCAGTGAAATTCTCGTCGAGACGCTCCACGATTGGGGCACCGAGGTCGTCTTCGGATTGCCTGGCGACGGAATCAACGGGATCATGGAGGCCCTTCGCCAGCAGCGTGAAAAAATCCGCTTCATTCAAGTACGCCACGAGGAAGCCGCAGCCCTCATGGCGTGCGCTTACGCGAAGTTCACCGGAAAGCTCGGCGTTTGCGTCGCCACCTCGGGGCCCGGAGGGATTCACTTGCTGAACGGCCTCTACGACGCGAAGCTCGACGGCGCGCCGGTGCTAGCCGTGACGGGCCTCCAGTACCACGACCTCATCGGAACCCACACGCAGCAGGACGTCGAGCTCGACAAGCTCTTCGCGGACGTGTGCGTCTACAACACGCGCGTCATGGGGCCCGACCACGTCGAGAACGTCGTCGATCTAGCCTGCCGAACGGCTCTCAGCTACCGCGGCGTTTCGCACGTGACGATTCCCGTCGACGTACAGGGAATGAAAGTCAGCAGAGCGCGCTCCAAGCGCAACGTTCCTCACCACACCTCGGATGTCCGTGCCCGGAGCGCTCGTTTGCCGGACGAACCCGACCTCGATCGCGCCGCGGCGGTCCTGAACGGCGGGAAGAGAGTGACCATTCTCGCCGGCCAGGGCGCGCTCGGCGCGGCCGACGAGCTCCAAAGCGTCGCCGAACGCCTCGGCGCGCCGATCGTCAAGGCGCTGCTCGGAAAAGCGGCGGTTCCTGACGACAGTTCGTACACGACCGGGTCGATCGGTTTCCTCGGCACGCGCCCTTCCCAGGAGGCGATGGAGGGTTGTGACACGCTTCTCATCGTCGGCAGCTCCTTCCCGTACATCGAGTTCCTACCCTCACCGGGGCAGGCGCGCGGAGTTCAGATCGACGTCGACCCGACACGCATCGGCCTTCGCTATCCGGTCGAGGTCGGCCTCGTCGGCGACGGCCGTCGCACGCTGGCCGCGCTGTTGCCGCTCCTCAAGCAGAATCCCGACCGGTCGTTTCTGGAGGCCGCGCGAACGGGAATGGAGAAATGGCGACAGCTGATGACCGAACAGGGTACGCGGAGCGACGAGCCGATGAAGCCTCAAGTCGTTGCGCACGAGCTCGGGCGACGCCTTTCCGACTCGGCAATCGTCTGTTCGGATTCGGGCACGATCGCGACATGGTTCGCTCGCCACATTCCAGCGCGTGCAGGCCAGTCGTACCAACTGTCCGGAAACCTCGCGACGATGGCGAACGGACTCCCGTATGCGATCGCTGCTCAGATCGCGTATCCCGAGCGCCAATGCGTGGGGTTCGTCGGTGACGGTGGCTTTTCGATGCTGATGGCCGAGTTCGCAACGTGCGTGAAGTACGACCTACCGGTCCGAATCATCGTGGTGAAAAACAATTCACTTGGTCAGATCAAGTGGGAACAGATGGTGTTTCTCGGCAATCCCGAGTATGGCTGCGATCTTCATCCCATTGATTTCGCCGCATTCGCACGTGCCTGCGGTGGAACTGGATTCACGATTTCCAGCCCCCAAGAGTGCGGGCCGACACTCGATCTCGCCCTGGCGAGCACCGGGCCGGTTCTCGTCGAGGCGCTCGTCGACCCCTTCGAGCCGCCGATGCCTCCGAAGGTGACGATCGAGCAAGCTCGGAACCTGGCCCAGTCGCTCGCGCGCGGTGAACCGAACCGGGCCAAGATCGCGCTGACGATCCTGCGTGACAAAGTGAAGGAACTGCTCTGATCCAAGGCTGAGCTATGCCACCGCGGTTTTGAAGGAATCCCGGTGGGCGAGCGCCCGGTGCGAGAGGCGGCCGTACCGTAGAGCCGTCGAGTTTGGCCGTTGTATAGCTTTCGGGGCCCGCTATCCGCTACACGGGAGACGCGCCCATGGCCCTGACGTTTCGCAAGCTTCACCCATGCTTCGCCGCGGAGGTGAGCCCGGTCGATCTCAGGCGCGTGAGCGATGCGGAGACCCTCGACCAGATCCGCGCCGGCATGGACGAGTTCGCCGTGTTGGTGTTCCGCGATCAAGTCTGGAGCGACGCCGAGCATATAGGCTTCGCCCAGCGGCTGGACGGCGTGCTCCACACCAAGCTCGGTATCAACGCGCTGCAGAAGAACCGTTTCGGCAACGAGGCGCTCGGAGACATCTCCAACCTCGACGAGAACGGCGAGACTCTGAAGTCGGATGACCGGAGGCGGATGTACGGCCTCGGCAACCGCCTATGGCACACCGACGCATCCTTCCAGGACCCGCCCGGCCGGTACTCGATGCTGTCGGCCAAGGTGGTGCCCCCCGTCGGGGCCGATACCGAGTACGCCGACATGCGCGCCGCGTACGACGCCTTGGGCAACGAAGAGAAAGCAGAGCTCGAGGGCTTGCACGCGCACCATTCGATCGCCTACTCGCGCCAGATCCTCGGCTTCGAGTTCTCGGAGAGCGAGCAGGAGGCCCTCAGGGGTGCCGTCCATCCCCTCGTCCGCACCCTCCCACGCTCGCACCGGCGTTCGCTCTACCTGGCCTCCCACGCCTCGCGCATCGTCGAGTGGCCGGTGCCGGAGGGACGGCTGCTCCTGCGCGAGCTGATCGAGCACGCCACCCAGCCGCAGTTCGTGTACCGGCACCGGTGGCGTGTCGGCGACCTGGTGATCTGGGACAATCGCGCCACCATGCACCGCGGGCGCCCGTTCGACGACGCCAGGCATCCGCGCGAGCTCCGGCGGGTCACCACGCTCGACGTGGAGAAGCCGCCCGCGTCGACCAGCGACGCCTGACCCGTCCTCTTCGGGAACGGTGCTGCACGACGCGAGCGCGCCGCTCGGTTTCAGCGGCTCTTCACCCGTCCGCCGGCCGATCTGGCTCGGGCGAGCAAGCGCTCGACGCTTCGATGATCCTTTTTCAGTACGACAGCGTGCATTTCGATTCCCTCCAGCGTTCTATGCGTTGACCTTGGAACGATTCGCCGGCCGCGAGCGCGACGAGCGCATCCCGCTGTCCCGAGGCGGGACGCCAGTCGCGGCGCAACATCAAATGATGTGAATGATGTGCGACGGCGCGGAAGGGCCGCCGAGTCCCTAGGAAGTGAACGGAGAAACGAGAAAGGTCGCTCAACCGTGCTTCGTAAGGGTTCCCGTGCGGAGCTGGCCGCGCTTGGTCCTCTCGACGCTTCGGAGACGCAGGCGTCGCCGCGAGGGCCTCTCCTCTGCTCCTTCGCCCGGCTCCGCTAGGTTTCTTACGCCGGCCACGGTACAGATCCGCACGAGGTCCGCGAAGGATTCGACGTCGAGCTTCAACATCACGCGGGCGCGGTGCGTCTCGACGGTCTTCGTGCTGACGCCGAGATCGAAGGCAATCGCCTTGTTGGGCTTCCCGGCGAGTATACCCTCGAGAACTCGGCGCTGCCGTGGACTGAGGATCCCGAAGATCTCTCTCGGCTCAACCGGCAGCGGGTGCGGCGATGTCAGAGCTGTCGGCGGTGGGGAGGGATTCGGGAGCCTATCTCTGAGCTCATCGCAGGCTCGGCCTAGCGCCTGGCGACAAGCCTTCAGCTCGCCACCCCGCTGTTGAAGCTCTCGACGACGCGCCCGCATATCGAGAACGCCCTCGCGGAGCGAGGCGCGCAACTGCACGACTCTCGATAGGGGATCTTGTGCGTCCCTCATGGCCGCCACATTCCCAGAACAGACTTCACGGGCCTTGGTTGTCCCCACACCGGCTCCGCTCCAATCGCGACGCCTGCGATGCTCGCTCGTTCGAACAAGAATATCGACCCACCGGGGCATTGTCATGCCGACGCGGAAAGCCCGACCATCCAAAGCACGCCGTGCCTCTCGAGGACGAACCGGGCCGCGTACCGAGAAGTGGGTCCGAGGCGTGAAGACGGTGTCCACCCTTCCCCCGAGGGGCACCTTTACGAAGGATGCGGAGTCGATCGCGCGCACGATGGCCAGCAAGAAGGTGAGCCCGAAGGGCATCGGCTCCGCCATCCGCATGATCCAGTTCTTCATCAACCGCGCGGGTCGGGGCCTCTCGAAGGCGCGCCGGCGCCGGCTCGAACGGGCGAAGGAGATCCTGTGGAAACGTCACGAAGCCTCGTAAGAGACTACTTTCGAGGACGGCACGACGGCGGATGGTCCCTGCACGCCCGGACCGCTTGTCGAAAAGACCCCAGAGCGAGTATTGGGTCCTGACTACGGCGGCACCTTGGTCGAGTATCAACGAAATGCCGTGCTACGCTCTCTCGTCACCCCCCAGCGATCAGTTGGGCGGCGCATCTTGCGCCGCAGCGGATCGCGCGAGACTCGCTGCACGGGCCGCCGCTACCACGATCGCGTGAGAGAGTAGAGGACCCGAGTCGATGAAGCGACCGGGCGCATCGAAGCGGGGAAAGCCGAAGTCGAGTCCGCGCGTACGGCAGCCTCGCCGGACCAACCCGACGGATGTGGAGGTCGAGGCCGACTCTTCTCCCGAGGCAGAAGATGTGGAGCACCGAGGGCAAGTGACCGGCCCGGCGATCCCGGTGGTCGGCGTCGGTGCTTCTGCGGGCGGCCTCGAAGCGTTCTCCGAAATCCTCGATGCGCTGGGAGCGCGGCCGGGAGTCGCGCTGGTGTTCGTCCAGCACCTCGCGCCCCAGCACGAGAGCGCCTTGCCGGCGTTGCTTTCTCGTCGAACGCAGATGCCCATCTTGCAGGTCACGCAGGGGACGTACATCGAGGCTGACCACGTCTACGTGATTCCGCCGAATGCGCAGATGGAGATCGGGGATGGGCACCTCTATCTCAACTCCCGTCCCGACGATCGCACGCAGTACACGCCAATCGATTTCTTCTTCCGCTCGCTTGCAAGCACCGTAAACGGCGTGGCGATCGGCGTGGTGTTGTCGGGCTCGTCATCCGACGGCGCCGTGGGACTCCGCGAGATCAAAGCGATGGGCGGCATCACGATCGCGCAGGACCCGGCGACGGCGCGCTACGACGGCATGCCGCGCGCCGCCATCGCCACGGGATCCGTCGATCTGGTGCTGAAGCCCGCGGACATCGCCAAGGAGATTGAACGCATCGGCAGGCATCCATACGCCCAGCCAGGCGAACGCGGCGCAGGCGAAGTCGCGCTGCGCGAAGATCAGCTGCGGCGTCTGGTGGCGCTGCTTCGCAACGCCAGCGGCATCGACTTCACGCACTACAAGTCGCCGACGATCCGCCGGCGCCTGCAGCGGCGCATGGTTCTCCTGAAGATGACCGACGTCGCGCAGTACCTCAGCCATCTGCAGACCGACGCCGCGGAGGCGCAGCAACTGTCCCAGGACATTCTCATCCACGTGACGCGCTTCTTTCGAGATCCCGAGTCCTTCCAGGCCCTCGCGGCAGACGTCTTCCCGGACATCACCGCGAACCGGACGACCGACACGCCGATCCGGATCTGGGTGCCCGGCTGCTCCACCGGCGAGGAGGCGTACTCGGTGGCGATCGCGCTGCTCGAGCACCTCGGCGAGGAGGCGGCGTCGATCCCCGTCCAGATCTTCGCCACCGACGTGAGCGAAGCGGCCATCGACTCCGCCCGCGTCGGCCTGTATCCGCAGTCGATCGTCGCAGACGTCACGCCGGAGCGACTGCGACGCTTTTTTTCGATGAACGACGGCCACTACCGGATCACCAAGGTCGTTCGCGACCTCTGCGTCTTCGCTCGCCAGGATCTCACGCGCGACCCGCCGTTCTCGAAGCTCGACCTCGTCCTCTGTCGCAACGTGCTGATCTATCTCGCCCCGACACTGCAGAAAAAGCTCCTCAACGTCTTTCACTACTCGCTGAGGGCGTCGGGCTACCTGATGCTCGGCCACGCCGAGACGACCGGCCCGTACACCGACTTGTTCTCGATGACCAACAAGCGCCACCGCATCTACCGCAAGAAGGCAGACAAGAGTGGGGATGCCGTGGCCTTCCCCGTCGAGTTTGGCGCCGCGCGGGGAGTCGCCGCAGGGCGGAGGCCGCAAGAGCACCGGGCCCAGGCCTCGTTTCAGAGCGAGGCACAACGTCTGCTGCTCGAGCGCTACGCGCCCCCCGGAGTGATCGTCGACGACGACCTACGGATCGTACAGTTCATCGGGCACACGGGGAGATATCTCGAGCCGGCGCCCGGCGAAGCGAATCTGACGCTTCCGAAAATGGTGCGAGAAGGCCTGCTCCACGGGTTGCGAACCGCTTTTCAACAGTCACGCCGGGAAGGGGGCGCGGTGCGACGCAGTGGACTGCAGGTCCGCACCAATGGCCACGACGTCGAGGTGAGCCTCGAGGTGATCCCTTTCGGGGAGAGCACGGGAAAGGATCGCCACTACCTCGTATTGTTCCAGGAGACACCCTTGCTCGAGGTCAAGCAGCCGGCGGGCGGGGGCAAGGCCGCAGGGAAACGGCGCGGCGCGTCGGGCGATTCGCGCGTGCCCAAGCTCGAGCAGGAGCTAGCGGCGAACCGGGACTACCTGCAGTCGATCATCCAGGAGCTCGAGGCCGCCAACGAAGAGCTGCAGTCCGCGAACGAGGAGATTCTGTCGAGCAACGAGGAGCTGCAATCGACGAACGAAGAGCTCGATACGGCCAAGGAAGAGCTGCAGTCGACGAACGAGGAGCTCAACACCGTGAACGAGGAGCTCCACGGGCGCAACGACGAGCTGTCGCGCGCAAACAGCGATCTCCTCAACCTGATCAACAGCGTGGAGGTGGCGTTGGTGATCGTCGAGAACGATTTGCGGATCCGGCGGTTCACGCCGAAGGCGGAACGGTTGTTGAACCTGATCGCCAGCGACGTGGGCCGGCCGATCGGCCACATCAAGCCCAACATCGACTGCCCGGATCTCGAAGCGCTGATCCACGAGGCAATCAACTCGGCCGTGCTTCAGGAGCGCGCGGTGGATTCGCAGGGACGCTGGCTGTCGTTGCAGATCCGCCCGTACAAGAGCTTGGACAATCGCATCGAAGGAGCGGTGCTCGCGCTCTTCGACAACGAGCTGCTGATGCGGCACGAGGGCGGGAGGATGCGCGACTATGCAGAGGTGCTCTTTCGAACGGTGAGCGCGCCCCTCGTGGAATTGGACGGAGATCTGAGGGTCCGTCGCGTGAATCCCGCCTTTTCGACCAAGTTCGGCGTGCTGGCGGGCGCGGCGGAAGGCCGGCTCTTCCACGAGATCGGCGACGGGCAGTGGAACTTCGCGGAGATTCGCTCGCTGCTGAGCGAGGTCGCATCGAGGAACGAGAACGTCGAGGGGCGTAGGATAAATCACGACTTCCCGTCCCTCGGGCACCGTGACATGCTCGTCAGTGCCCGCCGCGTTCCGGGTCAGCCGGCCGATCGACCGCTCGTGCTGCTCGCAATCGAGGACGCGACGGCATGGAGTAGCTGATGCCGACCAAGGGCGGACCGAAGCCTCGCACGCGCCGCGAGGGGCCAGTTTGCCGCACGCGACGCACTCGCCATGCAGGGCCGCATGCAGCCGCTCCTGCGCGCGGCGGACGCGAGGGGCTCTACGTTGAACGCGTCGCCGAGCTCACCCACATCCTCGAGCACTACCGCGACCTGTTCGACAACGCCCCGATCCCCTACGTGATGCTCGACCCGCTCGGCGTCATCATAGAGGCGAACCTGACCTATGCGGATCTCGTGCAAGTGCCGCGCCGGGCGCTCGTCGGCAAACCCCTCGTACACGCGCTGGTCGAGCAGGACCGCAAATCGTTCTACGGTCACATGCGGCGCTGCCGCCGCGACAACGCGGCTCGAACGGAGGTCCAACTCGAGGCTCAGAGCGGCACGATCGTCCCGGTGGAGCTCGACAGCCGCCTTGCTCCGGGGATTGGGAACGAGCCACCCCGCTTTCGCACGGCGATCATCGACCTGAGAGAGCGGCAGCAGGTCGAGAACGCTCGAGTGGCGGCCGACCGCGAACGCCAGAGCGCCGAGCAGCGCGAACAACAGGCACAAGCTGCGAACGACGCGAAGGATCGCTTCCTCGCCGAGCTGTCCCACGAGCTGCGCACGCCGCTGACGCCGATCCTCGCCGCCATCACGACGCTGGCAGGTGACGCGAACCTGGCGGAGGGTCTGCGTCCGACGATCGCGATGATCCATCGCAACATGCAAGCCGAAGTGCGGCTCATCGACGAGCTGCTCGACGTGAGCCGGATGGGGCGGCGTCGTCCGCAGCTCGAGCTCGAGTCGGTGGACGCGCACGCCGCGATTCAGGAGGTCGCTGGGGAGCTCGGACACCAGTTCCAGGGGAAAGGGGTCGATTTATCCCTGCGGCTCAACGCTGGCGACACCCGGATTCGGGCCGATCAACTGCGCTTGCACCAGATCCTGTGGAACGTGGTCTCGAACGCGCTTCAGAATACGGATACGCTCGGATCGGTCGTCGTCACCACGTCGAACATCGACAGCGACCTGCGGATCGTCGTGCGGGACGATGGCGTCGGCATCGCCGCCGAGCAGCTCGAGGACGTCTTCCGACCGTTCTTCCGCGAGGACGGCAAGCGCGGCGAGGGCCTCGGCCTCGGGTTGGCGATCGTCAAGAACCTCGTCGAAGCCCATCGCGGCCGCATCCACGCCTTCAGCGCGGGCAAGGGCAGGGGTGCGACGTTCGCAATCGAGCTGCCGCTGCCGGAATCAGAGCCCCCTGCGGTTGCTCCGCCCGCTACGAACAAACAACCCGCCGTCGCACCCTCGGCGCAACGACGCGTACTCCTCGTCGAGGATCACGCCGACACGCGAGAGGCGCTGCAGATGTTCCTCGAGATGAAAGGCTACGAAGTGAGGCTCGCCAAGGACGCGAGATCGGCACTCGAGGCTGCGCGCGAGCCCGTCGACGTCGTCGTTTGCGACATCGGCCTGCCGGATGAAAGCGGGTTTGACGTGATTCGCAAGATCTCGGCCGAGCGGCCGGTCAAGGCGATCGCACTCACGGGCTACGGCGGGCCGCGCGAACAACGGCTCGCCATCGAGGCGGGATTCGCCGCTCATTTGACGAAGCCGGTCGGAGCGGAAAAGCTCGCAGAGGCCATCGAGCGATTGTTCGCCACGTAGACGCGCGTTTCTGCGAGATCACGGCGAGCTACCTCCATCCAGGGATTTTTCCATCTCGGGCGACGCACGCACGACGGGATAGAGAACCGTCTCTTCCGCATGCACCATCTAAAACGCTGAGGCGCCGCCCATGGTCGCATGGAAGCCACGGCTCCAGAGCGAACAATTCGTCGACCTAGCCCGATGCCGATTTCCGGCGCGCGCCCTTCAACGCTGGCCGATTCCGGTCCGGGACTCTACGGACCTGGAACGATGCGCTCGTTGATGCCGACAGCGGCGGCGTCGCCGCGCTCGAGCCGAGTCGCATGCCTTCGAGGATCTCGAGCAGTGCATCACGGGATGAATGGCGCGGTGACCATCCGAGTGCGCGGCGCGCGCGCGTCGTATCGAGGAGGGGAGTTTCCAGCGCGAGATCCAGCCAGCCGGCCTCGCTCGGTTGCATTCTCAGATGCCAGGCAGCGCTGACGAGCGCGCGGACCACCCGCGCCGGCACCGGCACCTGCCAGGCGCCGAACATCCTCGCTAGCTCGCTCGGGTCGATCACGGGCTCGGCTGCGATATTGAAGGCCCCCCGTGCATCGCCGAGGATCGCGAGTCGATAGGCTTGACCGACGTCCTTCGAGTGCACCGCTTGGAACCGAAGTCGAGGAATGCGCGGGACGGCGCGGATCAGCTTTGGATGGAGCAGCGAAGCGGGAAACAGCGGGCCGAGAAACAGCCGGCGAATCTCCGACGCGGCCTCGCGTTTGAAGACGAGCGCCTTGCGCAGCCTGACCACTCGGAGGTCTTGCTCGAATGCATCGAGCAACCGCTCGACCTCCGATTTTTGGCTCGAGTACGTGCTGGTCGGGATGCCGTAGGTCGGCCAGCTTTCGTCGACCCGACGGTCCTTCGGCCCAGGTGAATAGACGCCCACCGAGGATGCGTAGACGAGCGCCGGAACGCCGGCATCGGTGGTTGCTCGGAAGACTCGCTCGCTGCCGCGGACGTTCGCCCGCCGCATGGTCTCGATGTCTCGCGACGGCTGGATCATCCAGGCGAGATGGACGACGGCATCAGCGCCACGGAAGATCCGTACGAGATCGGCGGTGGTGACGTCCGCGGCGATCCACGCCGTCTTGGGTGGAACGATGATTGGGCGCCGCCGCGCGAGACCCACGATCGACCTGACGCGAGCATCTTGCGCCAGAGCCTCGATGACGCTCGTTCCGACGTTCCCGGTGGCCCCGGTGATCACGACCCGCATGTTCCGATCGAACCCCGTGGCGGGTCGGCGGTCGTTCACGCGATCGCATCCGTAGTGCATTCGGCAGGCTATCGATCGGCCACGCTTTTCGACTACGCGCCGCACTTTTGGCAGGCGCTGAGCGAGTCTGACGAAAAATTGCCGAGAAGCCGCGACCGCGTTGCGGTGTTGTATCTGTACAGCACGATGAACACGCGCCGAGCACCGAGAGCAAACCAACGGAGGTTGACTCATGAGGCTCGCACTACCGATCGCGCTCACTTTGCTGATTGCTGCCGGCTTGGCCGCCCCTCCCGACTCTGCGGCTGGGCTCCAGGATGATGTCGACCAGGCGGTCACGATTCTGCAGCGTTTCAAGGACATGCCGGAACAGGCCATTCCCGACCATGTGATGAAGAGTGCGAAAGGACTGGCAATCATGACCGCTGTGAAAGCCGGCTTCATTTTCAGCGGCCAGGGCGGCAAGGGGATCGTCGTGGCGCGCACCGAACACGGTTGGAGCGGTCCATCCGCCATAGGGACTGGGAGTGCGGGCTTCGGCTTTCAGGCCGGGATCCAAGTAGCCGAGTTCGTCTTCGTGCTGAATACGGATGAGGCCGTGAAAGCGTTCGCACACCGTGCCAACGTGAAACTCGGCGGCGACATCAGCGTGGCCGCCGGCCCGATCGGGCGGGCTGCCGGAGCGGGCGTCACGCCGATGGCTGCAATTTACACGTACAGTCGAAACCAGGGGCTGTTTGCGGGCGTGTCCCTAGAGGGAACCGTGATCGTCTCGAGAAACGATGCAAACAAAGAATACTATGGAAGAGACGTGATGCCGAAAGAGATCTTGGCCGGCGGGGTGAAGCCGCCCCCAGGTGCGGAAAAGCTGATCGCAGAGCTCAAGCGCACCCAGGTTGCTCGTGCGGACGCCCCTCCCTCCGTATCTCCGTGAGCGTGCAAAAGAGCGACTGCGCGTCCTTGGGTCAGTCGGATCCTGCGGTCTGAGTAGCTCCCTGACTTCACAGGATCGTTAGCGCAATCTGAGTCGGTGATGCTCGGCGAAGGAGACTGCCAATGGAAACCTCTTGGATCCCCTCCCGGATGCTCCGGAAATCATCTTCAGCAACCAACAGCGTGGTCGTCGAGGCTTTCGCCGCAGGTTTCCTAATCGGCGCGGGAGTAGCGCTGCTTCTCGCACCCAAGACCGGCGCCGAGATGCGGCTCGCCCTAGCCCGGCGTTTCAGCTTCGACAAGAACGAGGAATTCGCTGACAAGGTGCGCGAGCACGGCGGCCTGCCAGGTCCATACAAGCACCTCGCCCCATAGGCTCGTCGCGACGCTTTGACCATCCAGTCCGCGATCCGGATCGCCGGCGTGACCGCGCTCTCGCTAAGGGCCGCGAACTCTGAGGCGAGGCGATTCGAGAAGCCTCCTGCTGTCACTCATAGGGCTTCGCCTAGAGGATCCCTACGCGACCAGCTCGATGAATGGGGGTTGATCTGGGTAGGGGTAGCCTCCGCCCAGGGCAGGCGAACGGCGCAAACGGACCTGGAGGCCATCTCGCATCGATCGCTCAGCGATGAAACGAGCCTGGCGGTAACGGAAGCATGACGATGGATCCTGGCGCACTCGCTCACGAAGAGAAGAGCGTGCATCGAAGCCGTTGCACGAAGTGCGACGCGCTCCGCGCGCCGCTTCTCCGTCTCGAAGGCGATCCTCATGCATACTGCGAAAACTGCTTCGTAGTAGCCGGTGAGATACTCTTCGCATCGGTCGACGACGCCGGCACGGAGGTATGGGGAAGGAGGCGCGTCGCTTGAGGCTCGTCCTCCCCGGCCGCCTACTGGACGGTGATCGGCTTTTCGTACTCGCCTTTCTCGAGCCGGGCGACGAGTCCGTCGAGCGCTTCGGA
>JBEVNX010000147.1:0-5520 GCA_040507895.1 Binatia bacterium
CTACGACGAGCTCGGCGGCTTCGGCTGCCTCCTGCTCTTCTGCTTCGACTACGCCGAAAATCCCCGCGCATGGCATCACTCGATGGAGCTGCTCGCCAAGGAGGTGATTCCGCGCCTCGCGCACCTCGAACCGAGCAGCGTCGCAGCCTGAACGGAACGCGGAGGAGACCGACATGGACACTGGACTGCTGCTGATCGCCACGCTGCGCACCGGTGACCTCGCCGCCATCGCGCGCCGCGTCGAGGAAGTGGGCTTCGAATCGCTGTGGATCCCCGAGCACCCGGTCATCCCGATCGAGAGGAAGACGCCCTTCCCCTTCGCCGGCGGGCTCCCCGAGCACTACGGGCGCTGGCTCGACCCGTTCATCGCGCTCACGGTCGCAGCGTGCGCCACGACGCGCCTGCGGCTGGTGACGGGCATCTGTCTGCTGCCGGAGCGCGAGGCGCTGATGACCGCGAAGGTCATCGCCAGCCTCGATCAGGTCTCGAGCGGACGCGTCGTCCTCGGGGTCGGCGCGGGCTGGCTTCGCGAGGAGACCGAGGTGATGGGAGCGCGCTTCGGGACGCGCTGGAAGCGCCTGCGCGAGATGGTCGAAGCGCTGCGAGAGCTCTGGAAAGAGCCCGCCGCGAGCTACCAGGGCGAGATCGTCCGCTTCCCCGCCGTCCGCTGCGACCCCAAGCCCGCGCAGCCGGGCGGCCCGCCGGTGCTCCTCGGCGGGCACGGCGAGAAGGTCTTTCCGCGGCTGGCGCGCACCTTCGACGGCTGGTGCCCGCTCGTCGAGAGCCCCGACGCGTTCGACGCCGAAGTCAAAGCGCTGCGTGAGGTATTGCGCAAGGCCGGACGCGACGTGGACCGCTTCCAGCTGAGCCCGTTCGTCGATCCGGAGAGCGACCTCTCGCCGGCGGCTCTGGCCACCTACCGCAAAGCCGGCGCGAGCCGCCTCGTGCTCTTCTCGCAGAAGATGGCCGCGGAGATCGCCGACGGCGCAGCGCCCGAATGGATCGAGCGAACCGCGCCGATCGTCGAGCGCCTGCGCCGCGCCTGAGCGACCGAGGCCTCAGCTCCCCTTGAACTCGGGCATGATCTTCGCGAACGACTCGAGCTGGCGCCGCGTCTCGTCCCAGTCCATGAGACCCTGGTCGAAGTACCAGCCGAACCACTCGGCGTTGGTATCGCGGTGGAGCTGCTCGATGTCTCGCTTCACGTCGTCCACCGAGCCGACCAGCGCGTATTTCGCCTCGATCATGCGGTCGTAGGTGAGCGGCACTGGCGTCGTCTCTCCGGGGAAGCGAAAGGCCTCGAAGAAGCCGAAGCCGCCGAAGTACGGGATCCATCCGCCGTTCATGATCTGCTTCCCGAATCGGTAGGCGTCGGCGAAATCGCGCCCGAAGTGGATCGAGCGGAATGCGGCGGTGCGCTTGCCGAGCGGCAGCTCGAGTCCGTGCTTCGCGGCCTCGTCGTGATAGGCTTCGACCATGCGCTTGAACTCCGAGGGATAGGAAATCAGGATCCACGGCACGATGCCCTCGGTCGCGCACCAGCGAATCGTCTTCTCGCTCACCGAGAACGGCTGCCAGATCTCCGGGTACGGCGTGGTGTAGGGCTTCGGCACGACGCAGATCCGTTGTACCGCCCCCTCGTCGTCGACTTCGCCGGGCGCCCCCAGCTCCTTCGTCCAGGTCTTGCCTACAGGCCAGCGCTGAATGCCTCCCTCGTACGGCGTGGGAACCTCGTAGTACTTGCCTTTGAACCGGATGGACTCCTCGGTCCACGCCATCTTGATGATGTGGAACATCTCCTCGAAGACGTCGCGGTTGTGGTTGTCGACCGCCGAGCCGTCCATCGTTGCGGCGCTCACGTGGTAGTGCTGGCCGAGGACGTTGGTCCAGCGGTCCTGGTAGCCGCGGGCGAATCCGGCGATGAAGCGGCCCTTGGTGAGGTGATCTAGGACCGCGATCTCCTCTGCCGTCCGCAGCGGGTCGCGCGCCGGCAGCACCAGCCCCAGGGAGGCGAACTTGATCTTCTTCGTCCGTGCCGCGAGGTCCGTGTAGAGCATCAGCGGCGCGACCGAGGTCTCGTACCCCTCGGAGTGGAAATGATGCTCGGTCGTCGAGAGCGCGTCGAACCCGAGCTCCTCCGCGAGCACGGCGATATCGCGGAGCTCCTGCAGCATTTGCTGGTAGCGCTCGTTGCTACGCCCGATCGGCCGCAGCGCTCGGCGCTCCTCGTATGAGCCAGGGACGGTGGGAAGGACGAAGAGATTGAACTTCATGAGTGCTGGTTTTGCACGACGGAGCGAGATCGGGCAATCGATCCTTCGATCCCGGCTCTCGCGGTTTTCGCTAACCCGCCTTGTCCCCCCTGCCCTTGCGTGAAACAATCCGTCCGCTCACGCTGTGGGATCGCGGAGAGATCTCATGCGCCTCAGGGTCAACGGCAAGGAGTACACGGCGGAGGGAGTCGAGGAGGCCACCCCGCTCCTCTGGGTGCTGCGCGACAACCTCGGCCTCGTCGGCACGAAGTACGGGTGCGGGATCGGGGCTTGTGGCGCCTGCACCGTGCACCTCAACGGCCAGGCCGTTCGCTCGTGCTTGATCCCGGTCGCGTCGGCGGCGGACCAGGCGATCATCACGATCGAAGGGCTCGCTCCCTCTGACGAGGCTCTCCATCCGCTCCAGCGCGCCTGGATAGATCAGGATGTGGCGCAGTGCGGCTATTGCCAGGGCGGTCAACTGATGACCGCCGCGGCTCTCCTGGCGAAGAACCCCGATCCCAGCGACGCCGACATCGATCAGGCGTTGTCCGGGAATCTTTGCCGCTGCGGAACCTATCTGCGAATTCGCAAGGCCGTGCGACTTGCAGCCGCAGAGCTTCGCAAAGGACCGCGGTCATGAGCGCGTCGCTCCACTCCGAATTCTTGGCGGATCGAGAGCTCCGCGAGCTTATTCTGGCGGCCGAGGAGCGTGATGCGCGGTCGTCGGGGCTGCTCGGCGTGAGCCGCCGTTCGTTCCTGAAGCTCGCCGGAGTAGCCGGTGGAGGACTGGTGCTCGCCTTCTCGCTGGAACCGCGCGCGGCCTTCGGCAGCGCCGAAGAGAGCGCGCGGACCGCCACCGAATTCGCTCCCAACGCCTTCCTGCGCGTGAGCCCGGATGGATCGATCCTGATCTACTCGAAGGGCCCGGAGATCGGACAGGGCGTCAAGACGTCGTTCGCCATGATCGTCGCCGAAGAGCTCGACGCCGACTGGTCGCGCGTGCGCGTGGAGCAAGCGCGGATCGACCCCGCCGTCTACGGGCGTCAGAGCGCGGGCGGTTCGCGCTCGATTCCCGCCTCGTGGGATCAATTGCGCCGCGCTGGCGCGGCGGCGAGAAGCATGCTGGTGGCGGCAGCCGCTAAGGAGTGGGGCGTTTCCGAATCCGAGTGCCGGACCGGGAAGAGCCGCGTGCTGCACGCGGGTAGCGAGCGCGAGCTCGGCTACGGCGAGCTCGCCAACCGGGCGGCCGCCCTGCCCCTCCCCGACGAGAGCCGCCTCAAGCTCAAGGACAGAAAGGACTACGTGCTGCTCGGCACGCGCGTCACCGGCGTCGACAACCACGCGCTGGTCACCGGCAAGCCGCTCTTCGGAATCGACCAGGTCGTGTCCGGGATGCTCTACGCCGTGTTCGAGAAGTGCGCGGCCGTCGGCGGAAAGGTGGTGGAGGCGAATCTCGATGAAGTGAAGACGCTGCCCGGCGTGAAGGACGCCTTCGTGATCGAGGGTAACGGCAACGTCTCCGAAGTGATGCCCGGCGTCGCGATCGTCGCCACCTCCACCTGGGCCGCGCTCAGCGCGCGGAGGAAGCTCCGCGTCCGCTGGGACGAATCCAGGGCTTCGACGGACAGCTGGAAGCAGAGCGTGGAGCGCGCGGCCGAGGTTGCGAGCCAAGCACCCGCGGCCACCGTGAGCCGCCGTGGCGATGTCGATCGGGCCTTCCAGACGGCCGCGAAGACGGTAGAAGGCTTCTACAGTTATCCGTTCGTCGCGCACGCGCCGATGGAGCCTCAGAACACGACGGCGTCTTACAAGGACGGCCGGATCGAAGTGTGGGCGCCCACGCAGACTCCGGACCGAGCGCTGACGGTGCTGGCCAGCCTGCTCGGCCTTCACGCGAGCCGCGTGACGATCCATCAAACGCGCGCCGGCGGCGGCTTCGGCCGGCGCCTGATCAACGACGTGGTGTGCGAGGCCGCGCTGATCTCCAAGCGCGTCGGGGCGCCGGTGAAGCTCCAATGGACGCGCGAGGACGACATGCAGCATGACTTCTACCGCGTCGGCGGCTTCCACGCGCTCAAGGGCGCCGTCGACGCCTCCGGCAAGCTCACCGCCTGGCACGATCACTTCATCACCTTCAGCGCCGACTCCAAAGATCCCGTGGCCGGAGGCGACATCGACGCGAACGAGTTCCCCGCCTTGCTGACCGAGAGCTTCCGGCTCGGCCAAACGCTGCTGCCACTCGCCACCCCTTGCGGCCCCTGGCGTGCGCCTCGCTCCAACGGCATCGCCTTCGCCGTGCAGTCGTTCCTGCACGAGCTGGCGACGGCTGCGAACCGCGACCACCTCGAGTTTCTGCTCGAGCTGATGGGCGAGCCGCGCTGGCTCCAGCCCGGCAACACGTTCGCGCTGCACACAGGACGCGCGGCCAACGTGATCCGCCGCGCCGCGGCGGAAGCGGGCTGGGGGAAGCCCCTCCCGAAGGGCCGTGGGCGCGGCCTGGCGTTCCATTTCAGCCATGCCGGACACTTCGCCGAGGTCGCGGAGGTGAGCGTCGACACCAAAAAGAAGCTCGCCGTGCACCGTGTCACGGTCGCCGGCGACATCGGACCGATCGTCAACCTGAGCGGCGCCGAGAACCAGTGTCAGGGCGCGGTGATCGATGGTCTCAGCACCATGCTCGGCCTGGAGATGGACATCGAGCAGGGCCGCCTGAGCCCTCACAACTTCGATCGCTACCCCATGCTACGCCTCGCGCATGCACCGGAGGTGGACGTCCACTTCATTCAGAGCGATTTCGGGCCCACCGGCGTGGGCGAGCCGGCACTGCCGCCGCTCGCGCCAGCGGTTTGCAACGCGATCTTCGCCGCCGCCGGCGAGCGCTTGCGCACGCTGCCGCTCACGCGCGCGGGCTACACGATCTGACCGAGTCGGAGTGCGGCGGCGAATCTACTTCGCGTCGCTCCGCCTCATGCTCCAGCGGAAGTCGCAGTACTGCGCACCTTTCATGATCGTCTGCGTGCGTTCGAGCTTTACGTCCGGTTGGCCGACTACGTCCGTGACATGGACGTCCTGCTCGCACAGCAACAGGGCTCCCAGCTCCGGCTCTCCGAGTTGGCGAAAGAAGTCTGCGTAACGGCATCCCGTGATGTTGAAGTCCCAATGCTCCGGCGTTTGCTGGATGACGTCGAAGTCGACGTCTGCGCCGATCTTCGGCATCCAGGTCTGCAGGATCGCATCGAACTTCTCGGCGGGGCGACCCGGCATC
>JBEVNX010000187.1:0-12722 GCA_040507895.1 Binatia bacterium
TATGCCGGAGGCTTCTCCGAGTACGGCAGGAAATTCAGCTGGGGAGTGAGCCAACGCCGCGTCAGCAGCATCTCCCGGGCCACCTCCGCAGCCAGCCCTTCGTCAGGGTCCCAGAGAGACGGGGTGCCAAGATCGATGAAGAACACCATCAGCGGCAACCCCGCGAGCAGGACCAGGAGCCAGGGCGGAACGCCGCTGGCCGCGATCCGCTGCCTCCATCTCGGTGGGGGCGCAAACTCGCGCGCTCCGACCTCCGATTCGCTCTTCGACACTGTGATCAGCATCGTCGAGCCGCGGGCCCCGGTCAATGTCCCCGGCTTCGTACCCTCGTCGGTAGACGAGGTCCTCGAGTTCTGCTGAGAGGGGAGCGATGGCTCCAGTCCGGGTGGGATGGATCGGTCTCGGCATCATGGGGCGGCCGATGGCGTCGAACCTCCGGCGCGCGGGCTTCGAGGTCACCGCATACAAACGTGGCCGCGCACGCCTCGAAGCTTGGAGCGCCGCCGGTGGCCGGTCGGCGGCGAGCCTCCGAGAAGCAGCCGAGCGCGCTGACGTCCTGGTGACAATGGTGTCCGAACACGGCCGACGTCGAGTCCGTGCTCTTCGACGAGTCGGGGGCGGCCGAAGCTCTGCGCCCTGGAAGCATCACCGTCGACATGAGCACGATCTCGCCGAGCGTCACGCGAGCGATCGCGCGGCGCCTGCGCGAACGCGGAATCGAGCATCTCGATGCCCCGGTATCAGGAGGCGAGTCGGGAGCGATGGCCGCGACCCTCTCGATCATGGTCGGCGGGGAAGCTGCCGCGCTCGAACGCTGCCGCGAGGTCTTCGGCGCGCTCGGTCAGCGCGTCACCCACATGGGGCCGAGTGGGGCAGGCCAGGCGACGAAGCTGGTCAATCAGGTCGCGGTGCTCGGCAATCTGGCGGCGACTTGCGAAGCACTGCGGCTCGGTCGGGCCTCGGGGCTCGATCTCGCTCGGGTCGTCGACGCAGTCGGCGGCGGGGCAGGGGCCTCGTGGCAGCTCGCGAACCTCGGGCCGAAGATGCTCGCCGGGGACTTTGCACCGGGCTTTCCGGTCAGGCTCGCGCGAAAGGACCTCCGGCTGATCCTCGAGGCCGCGCGCGAGCTTCGCTTGCCGGTTCCACTCGTGGCGCTCGTCGACCAGCTGTTCTCGACACTTGCGGCGTTCGCAGGGGAGGAGAACGGCACGCAGGCCCTCTACCGCGCCCTCGAAAGCCCCTCGCCGAAACGCCCGTAGCGACCTATCCCGGGGAATGTTACAAAACCGTTACGGGCGGGTCCTCCCCTCGGAAGGCCGCTCGCTCCACGAGCTCGAACCAGGAGACGGTATGCTGGCAAGCCTATTCCCGCGGGGGGGGAGCGAGTTTTTCGACTATTTCGAGCGCCACGCGGGTAAGACGCTGGAGGCCGCACGGCTGCTTCGCGACATGCTCGCGGAGCCGAAGGATCCCGAACACGAGGCGGCGCGGATCAAATCGATCGAGCACGAAGGCGACCAAATCACGCACCGAGCGATGGAGTTGCTCCACCAGACCTTTCTGACCCCGATCGACCGCTCCGACATCCATCGGTTGATCAGCCGGCTTGACGATATCCTCGACCTCATCGACTCAACAGCAGAGCGGATCTGGCTCTATCAGCTGCGCATGGTCGAGCCCGAAGCGATCAGCCTGGCCACGGTGCTGATCAACGCTGTCACCGAGGTTCAGAAGGCGATGACTCAGCTGCGGAACCTCGCGGACCGCACCGGCATCATCCGCACCTGCATGGAGATCAATCGCTACGAGAACGAGGGCGATCAGATCATCCGAAAGGCCGTGGCGCGGCTGTTCAACGAGAAGGGCGACGCCATCCACGTCATGAAGTGGAAGGAGATCTACGACTACCTCGAGGACGCGGTGGACCGCTGTGAAGACGTCGCCAACGTGCTCGAGGGCGTCGCGCTCGAGTACGCGTAGAGCGACAGGCGCGGGTGGACGGGGGTCGCGGGGTGACGGCGCTCTTGTTGGTGGTGCTCGCGCTGGTGTTGGCCGCTGAGTTCGTCAACGGCTGGCACGACGCATCGAACGCAATCGCCACGGTCGTATCGACGCGCGTGTTGTCGCCACGCGTGGCGGTCCTCATGGCCACGGTCTTCAACGCGGTCGGCGCATTCTCCGGGACCGCGGTGGCGGCCACCGTCGGCAAGGGGATCGTCGATCCGAACGCGATCAGCCTCGTGACCGTCGCAGCGGCGATGGTGGCGATCGTCGTGTGGGAGGTCTTCACCTGGTACTACGGCCTGCCGACGAGCGCGAGCCACGCGCTCGTGGCGGGGCTCTCGGGCGCGGGTCTCGCGGCCGGCGGAACCTCGGTTCTCGTCTGGGAAGGATGGCGAAAGGTCCTCATCGGGCTGCTGTTCTCGACGTTCCTCGGCTTCCTCGCCGGTCTCTTCCTCATCTGGGCGATCCTCTCGCTTTGCCGCAACTGGAGCCCCGGGCGGGTGCGCAAGGTCTTCGGGCGGGCGCAGATCTTCTCCGCGGTCTTCATGGCCTTTAGTCATGGAAGCAACGACGGTCAGAAGTTCATCGGAGTCTTCACGCTGGCGCTCGTGCTCGGTGGCGTGATCCCCGAGTTCCATCCGTCCTTCGGAGTCGTGCTTCTGTGTTCGATCACCATGGGGCTCGGCACATCGGTCGGCGGCTGGCGGATCATCCGGACGATGGGCATGCGGATCGCGCGTCTCGAGCCGTATCACGGTTTCGCGGCGGAGACGGCGGCGGGCACTTGCATCGAGCTCGCCTCGAGACTCGGGATCCCGCTCAGCACCACGCACACGATCAACACCGCGATCATGGGTGTCGGCGCTTCGCGCCGGCTCTCGGCGGTGCGCTGGGGCGTCGTCGGCGACGTAGTGACGGCATGGGTGTTGACGTTCCCGGTGTGCGGCGCGATCGGCTGGCTCGTCGCTCGGGCCCTCGATTGGCTGGGGTGAACGCCGCATAATCGAGGAAGTGGCAGCCATTCCGACCAGCGCGGCGTCCGCGCCGCGGGCCTTCGCGGCGGCGCTCGCCTCCGTGGTGAACGAGGTGACACGCCGCACCCCCGCGCCGAGGGATCTTCCGTTCTTCGGCCTCGATCATCCCGGAAGCGCGACGGCCGAGCGCCTCGAGCGACTGTCCGACCTAGGCATCTTCCGGTTCTACGAGCGAGTGCTCGACCTGGCCGCTGGGCTCGGTGGGCCGGCCCGCTGGTTGGCGCGCCGACGGGGCTGTACCGTGGTTTCGTTCGACCGCAGTCGGGAGCGTGCCGTCGCAAGCCGGCTGCTCGTCGTGCGCGCGCATCTCGATC
The DNA here is from genome assembly GCA_040507895.1 of Binatia bacterium. Classification (GTDB taxonomy): domain Bacteria; phylum Desulfobacterota; class Binatia; order JACPRU01; family JACPRU01; genus JBEVNX01. The sequence continues at coordinate 3,353 of JBEVNX010000187.1, forward strand.
GAGCCGTTCGCGTCGGCGTGGCCGCTTTCGAGAGCCTGCCCGCTACCGGCGCCGCGTTCACACACGCATGGAGCGTCGAGGCGCTCGGCGAGGAAGCAGATACGCGCGCGATCTTCGCCGAGCTCTTCCGCGTCGTCAGGCCCGGCGGACAGGTCGCGCTGCAGGAATGGTCGCGCTCGAGAAGCGAGCAGGCCGTGGAGTATGTCGCGTCGCTCGAGGCCGCGGGTTTCCGCGACGTGCGCGCCGTGGCGGTCGCATCGCCGCGCCCAGACGATTCGACGATCGCGGCCCTGGTGCGCGCGCAGCTCGTCGAGCGCCTCGAGCCGAACGAGGCGGCGGCGTCGAATCTCGTACCGGCCGCGCCGATCGCGCTCGCCGAGCCCGAGCGGGCAAGCTTCGAAGGCGATCGCACGCTCTTCCAGATCTTCGCGAGTCGTCCCGCGTGATCGAGCGGTCCGGATTCTCTGCGCGCCCGATGGGCGTCTATCTCTTCGCGCGGTTTGCCGCGGCTACGGCGCTCACGGCGCTGCGCGCAGCAGTCGCCTGGCAGGTGTTCGAGGTTTCGCGCTCGGCGTTCCATCTCGGCCTCATTGGGCTTGTGCAGTTCGTGCCGGCGCTTGGGTTCAGCCTCGTCGGCGGGGCGGTCGCCGACGCGCGCGACCGTCGGCGGGTGATGATGGCAGCCGAGCTGGTGCCGCTCGTCTGTGCGGGCGTGCTCGGGGTGGCCACTGCGCGCGGCGTGGCGGGTCTCGGACTTCTCTACGGGTTGACCTTCGTGACCTCGATCGCCTCCACCTTCGAGAATCCCGCGGCCGCGGCGCTGCTGCCATCGCTGGTCTCGCGCGAAGCGTTTCCCCGTGCGGTCGCGGCCGCGTCGACCAATCGGGCGCTGGCGTTCGCGAGCGGCCCGGCCGTCGCCGGCCTCGTGATCGCCGGAGCCGGTGTGGCTGCGGCCTACGCGACCGCAGCCGTGCTGATGGCGGCTTCGATCGGCGCTCTCTTGTGCTTGCGGGCTCCGTTCGCAGGGCCGCACCAAGCCGACCTCGACTGGCGCGCCATCCGCGAGGGCGTGTCATTCGTGCTGCACCATCGGGTGGTGCTCGGCTGCATGACGCTCGACATGCTCGCGGTCATCTTCGGCGGCGTGGCGGCCCTACTACCCATCTACGCGACGGACATTCTGCACGTCGGGGCGCACGGCTACGGCCTGCTCGTGTCGTCGCTCGACATCGGGGCGCTCCTCTGCTCGGCGGTGCTCACGTTGCTTCCGCCGATCACTCGCGCGGGGCCGGCGTTGCTGTTGAGCGTAGCGGTGTACGCGGCGGCGACGATCGTCTTCGGCGTGTCGCGTTGGTTTCCGCTCTCGGTCGCCGCTTACATGATGGTCGGCGTCGCCGATCAGGTGAGCGTCGTGCTGCGCAGCATCACCATCCAGCTCACCACGCCGGATGAGCTCCGCGGACGCGTCAGCTCGGTGAATCTCGTCTTCATCGGGGCTTCGAACCAGCTGGGCGCGGCGGAGTCGGGATTCGTGGCTGCCATGACTAGCCCGACGATCTCGGCGGTGAGCGGGGGCGTGGCGAGCTTGCTCGTCGTACTCGGGATCGCACTCGCGTTTCCCGAGCTTCGTCGCTACCGGCTCGGCGTGCGCGACTTCGAGGGCCGCGCCGCCTAGCGGCGCACCCCCGACACGAACCTCGGTTCGAGGGCTGGTCTCACAGTTTGGGCCTCCGCAAATGCCACTCCGTCGCTTGCTCGTAGGCACTGCCGATGGCGATCACGCTCGACTCGTCGAACGGTCGTCCGACGAGCTGCAGACCGATGGGCAGGCCGTCGCGGGTGAAGCCACCCGGCACCGACAGCGCCGGAAGGTGCGTGGCGTTGAACGGCGCCGTGAAGCGGATCATCGGGAAGATCGGCGATTCTTCGACGCCGCCGGTGCGCACGGTGCGCTGTCCGATCTTGACCGCTGGGATGGGCGTGGTCGGCGTGACGAGCACGTCGACGGTCTCCAAAGCCTCGCGCATCGCCCGGGTGAGGGCGTACGTTGCGTCAAGCGCGGCGATCAGCTCGGGCCCGCTCGGTGTCGGTTGGGAAAGGATCTCCGCGACGTCTGCGCCGAAATCCTGCGGCCGCGTGCGCAGCCGTTCGGCGTGGATGTACTTGGCTTCAGCGAGCACAAGGCCGAAGAGCGCCATGATGGCGCTCTGAGCGCTCGGCAGCTCGACGTCTCGCACCGTGGCGCCAATCGAGCGGAGGACGCCGAGCGCACGCTCCACGGCCTCGCCGACCTCCGGGTCGAGGCGCTCGAAGAAGTGGCGTCGAGGCACGCCGACGTGCGCGCCCTTGGCGCCCCGCGCGACCGCCTCCGTATAGCGATCGACGGGAGCGCGCTCGCTCGTCGGGTCGGCCGCATCGTATCCGGCGATCGCCTCGAGCACGATGGCGGCGTCCTCGACGGTTCGAGTGATTGGACCCGCGTGGTCGAAGATGAAGGAAAGCGGAAAAATCCCCGCCTTGCTCACCCGACCGTACGTCGGCTTCAAGCCGACGGCGCCGCAAAGCGAGGCCGGGATGCGAATGCTTCCGCCGGTGTCGGTGCCGATCGTGCCGACCGCGATCGAGGCGGCGATGGCTGCGCCCGATCCGCCGCTCGAGCCGCCGGGGATCCGGCTCTTGTCCCATGGGTTGCGCGTCGTGCCGAAGTGAGGGTTGTCGGTGGTGACGCCGTAGGCGAACTCGTGGGTGTTGAGCTTGCCGAGCAGCACCGAGCCCGCCTCGCGCAGACGCCGCGCCACGGCGCAGTCGGCCTTGGGCACATGCTCGGCAAAGAATTTTCCGCCCGCCGTGGTGCGGATCCCCGCGGTGTCGCAGAGGTCCTTCAACGCGATCGGTACCCCGTGCAATGCCCCGCGCGGGCCGGACTTGGCGATTTCTTCCGTGGCCCGTCGTGCGTCGGCGCGCGCGCGTTCGGCCGTGACCGTCACGAAAGCGTTGATCTCCGGATTCAGCCTCTCGATGCGTCGGAGATAGGCTTCGGTGAGCTCGAGCGGCGAGAGCTTGCGGCTACGCAACTGCGCGGCCGCGGCGGCGATGGTGAGGTCGGTGAGCGCGTCGTCGGAGTGAGCCATTGCGCGACTATAGTCGAATGCTCACGTAGGCTGCCAGAGATTGCACTCCGGCCGTCGTGGGGCGCGAACCCTGAGCGCGTCAACAAAGGCGCGTGTATTCTGACGTTCGGCCACATCTTCTAGAATCCCTTCCATGTCCACCAAGCTCCGCGTCCAAGCTACGGATCGTCCCGATCGAGTCGACGTGCAATTCCTCGATGATCGGCTCTACGAGTTCAACGCGTCGCGGAGCGGAATCGACGACGGGAGGCTGCTCGCCGTCTTCGCGCGGGAGCGAGGGCGCATCGTCGCGGGCCTCTACGGCTGGACGTGGGGCGGGTGCTGCCACGTGAAGCTCTTGTGGGTGGAGGAGCGCCGGCGCGGCGGCGGCCTCGGTACGCGCCTGATGGCGATGGCGGAGCGCGAGGCGAGAGCGCGTGGAGCCACGCAGATGCTCCTCGAAACGCATAGCTTCCAGGCCCCGGCGTTCTATCGCCGGCTCGGATTCCGGGTCGCGGGCGAGTTCGCCGGCTACCCGCTCGGTCACAGGCAGCTCTTCCTGAGCAAGCGGCTTACGGGAGCCAGCGCCGGGGCGCGCGTTCGGCACGATCGATCTTCGAGAAGGCGACGACGGCCGCGATCCGCGGCAGACCGATGAGCACGCCAGCCATACCGCAAGCTCTCAAGCTGCCGATGAGCCGAATGAAGTCGGCGCGTCGATCGAGCAGCTCACTGTGGAGCAGCTCACCTTGACACAAGCAGGCAGCATTGCTAGGCAAATTCTTTGCTTAACGCACGCCGCGCGCACTGGATGGCCCGCAGATCCGCCCGACGAAGGCACGTAGCTCAGTGGGAGAGCGCTTCCCTGACACGGAAGAGGTCGGCGGTTCAATCCCGCCCGTGCCTACCATGATCCCGCGGCTGGCCGTCCGCCCGTGTGTCGGAATCGGGTCGTTCTGCTGATGCCTTTGGCGGTCGCGTTTCGCGCATGAGGGTCGAGGCGACGGCAGGGTTCGAAGTCGGCCCGTCCGCGCGCGATGCCCTCGCCCGCCTCGACCGCAAAGCGGCCGACAGGGCGGTCGCCGCGCGGGTCGACGGCAAGCTTCGCGATCTCTCGGTGCCGGTCGCGCCGGATGCGGTCGTCGAAGCGGTGCTGCCCGACTCGAAGGATGGTCTCGAGGTGATCCGGCACTCGACCGCTCACCTCATGGCCCAGGCCGTTCAGGAGCTCTTTCCCCGGACGCAAGTGACGATCGGCCCCGTCATCGAGAACGGGTTCTTCTACGACTTCGTCCGCGCCGAGCCGTTCACTCCGGAAGACCTGGCCCGCATCGAGAAGAAGATGAAGGAGATCGTGTCGCGCAACCTCCTCGTGACGCGGCACGAGATGCCCAAGAGCGAGGCGATGAAGCTCTTCGCGGCGATGGGTGAGAGCTACAAGGTCGAAATTCTCGAAGGGATCCCCGACGAGCGAGTGTCAGTCTACCAGCAGGGCGAGTGGAAGGACTTGTGTCGCGGGCCGCACGTGCCGGCGACCGGCAAGCTAGGCGCCTTCAAGCTCACCGGCGTGGCCGGAGCCTATTGGCGGGGCGACGAAAAGAACGCCATGCTGCAGCGCATCTACGGGACCGCGTGGGCGACCGAGGCGGACTTGAAGCGCCACCTCGAGCTCCTCGAGGAAGCCAAGCGCCGCGATCATCGCCGGCTCGGCAAGGAGCTCGATCTCTGGAGCTTCCACGCGATCGCGCCGGGGAGCCCGTTCTTCCACCCGAAAGGCGCCTTCGTCTACAACGCGCTGATCGGCTTCATCCGCGGGCTCTACGAGCGCTACGGCTACGGCGAGGTGATCACTCCGCAGATCGCCGACGTCGAGCTCTGGAAGCGCTCCGGTCACTACGAGAACTTCCGCGACAACATGTTGTTCTGCGAAATCGACGAGCGCGAGTTCGGCGTCAAGCCGATGAACTGCCCCGGCCACACCTACGTCTATGGCAGCGCCAAACGGTCGTACCGCGAGCTGCCGCTGCGCTACGCCGATTTTTCGAAGCTCCACCGCTACGAGAAGTCGGGCGTGCTGCACGGACTTACGCGGGTCCGCACGTTCTCGCAGGACGATGCGCACATCTTCTGCACCCCGGCGCAGGTGCAGGAGGAGATCACGAAGGTGATCGAGATGGCGGGTATCGTTCACCGAGCGTTCGGATTCGAGGACATCCGGGTTTTTCTCTCGACTCGCCCCGCTCAGCGCATGGGGAGCGACGCGATGTGGGACCACGCCGAAGGAGCGCTGCGAGCGGCCCTCGAGGCGAACGAGCTTCGTTTCGAGATCAATCCCGGCGACGGCGCTTTCTACGGTCCGAAGATCGATTTCCTCTTCCGCGACGCGTTGCGCCGCGAATGGCAGCTGACGACGATCCAGCTCGACTATGCGCTCCCCGAGCGCTTCGACCTCACGTATGTGTCCCCGGAGGGGAAGGACGAGCGGCCGGTGATGATCCACCGCGCGCTGCTCGGATCGATCGAGCGCTTCTTGGCGATCCTCATCGAGCACACGGCCGGAGCCTTCCCGCTCTGGCTCGCGCCGGTGCAGGTGCGCGTGCTGACGCTCACCGAGCGGCAGGAAGCTTACGGCGGGGAAGTGGCAGCCGAGCTTCGCGCCAAGGGGCTGCGTGTCGAGGTCGACGCGCGCAACGAGAAGCTCGGCTACAAGATCCGTCAGGCGCAGCTCGACAAGACGCCCTACATGTTGGTGGTCGGCGATCGCGAGACCGCCGAGCGCAAGGTCGCGCCGCGGATCCGCGGCGGCGAGCAACTACCCGTGACGTCCGTCGAGGAGTTCGCCTCGCGGCTCGTCGAGGAAGCGAAGCAACCGTAGCCGAGGAGGTGCCTTATCTCGAGGCCAATGCCCACACCAACCGTCCGCATCAACCAGCAGATCCGAGCTCGGGAGGTCCGGTTGATCGACGTCGACGGCACGCAAAACGTGGTGCCGCTTGCTCGCGCTCTGGAGATCGCCAATCAGCGGAGCCTCGATCTCGTCGAGGTCGCCGCCGCGGCGGTGCCGCCGGTCTGCCGCATCATGGACTACGGCAAATACCGCTACATGCAGCGCAAGAAGGCCGCCGAATCGCGCAAGAAGGCGACGCGCGTGGTGGTCAAGGAGGTCAAGCTCGGATCCCAGACGGATGAGCACGACGTGAACTTCAAGGTGAATCACATCCGCCGATTCCTCGACGAGGGCATGCGCGTGAAGGTCTCGGTGTTCTTCCGGGGTCGGGCCATCACGCACCCCGAGAAGGGCAAGGAGATGCTCGACCTGGTCATGTCCAAGATCGAGGACGTCGCGAGCCAGGAGATCAGGCCGCGCCTCGAAGGCCGAAACATGTCGATGATGGTCGTGCCGAAGTAGAGGTGACTGGCCCGCGGCAGAGATTGTGATATAGGCTGGTGGTTTCTCCCGACGGCCCGAAAGTCGCCGGCGGGATCGCGAGGAGGCTGAGAATGCCGAAGATGAAGACGAAGCGCGGCGCTGCGAAGCGCTTCAAAGTTACCGGGAGCGGGCGTGTCAAGCGCAGCCGCGGCTATCGCCGGCACATCCTCACCACCAAGTCCCGCAAGAAGAAGCGCCAACTCCGCCACAGCGGCATGGTAGCCCCTGCCGACGAGAGGGCGGTGAAGAGCCTGCTTCCCTATCTCTGAAAGCTCCGAGAGGAAGACCATGCCGAGAGTCAAGCGAGGCACCAAGCTCCGCCGCCGCCACAAGAAGCTCCTGAAGCTCGCCAAGGGAGTGATCGGCGGCCGCAAGAACTATCGTCAGGCGCGCTCGACGGTGGAGAAGGCGCTCGTCTACGCCTATCGCGACCGCAAAGCCCGCAAGCGCGACTTCCGCAGCTTGTGGATCGTGCGCATCAACGCCGCCGCTCGCCTGAACGGCATCACCTACCGGAGCTTGATCAGTGGCTTGAAGAAGGCCGGTGTCGAGGTCGACCGCAAGGTGCTCGCCGACCTCGCGGTGAGGGACCCGGCCGCGTTCTCCGAGATCGCCGCTGTGGCGAAAGCGAAGATCGCCGCCTGAACCTTCGTCGGAACTCCGCCACGCAAGACACGCGAGACACGGGAGAGCCCGCGCCCGCCGGTCGCCCGTAACGGCGAGCGTTCGCTCATGCGCTCCGCGCTCGAACGCATACGCCACTCCGCGCTGGCTGATCTCGACAAGTGCGAGGATTCCTCAGCGCTCGAGGACATCCGTGTCCGCGTCCTCGGTCGCAAAGGCGAGCTGACCGCGGTGCTGCGCGGCATGCGCGAGGTCGCCGAGAGCGAGCGCCCGGCGATGGGCGAGCTCGCCAACACGATCAAGGCCGAGATCGAAGAGCGCATCGCCGGCATCCGCGCGCGCCTCGAGCAGCAGCGGCTGGCGAAGAGCCTCGCCGAGGAACGGATCGACGTCACGCTGCCTGGGGTGCGCCTCCCGTACGGGCACGTTCATCCGCTGACGCAGGTGCTCGACGAGATCGTAGGCGTCTTCGTCGAGATGGGATTCGGGGTCGAAGAGGGACCGGAGATCGAGGACGATTATCACAACTTCGAGGCCCTCAACATTCCCCGCGATCACCCTTCGCGCGACATGCACGACACCTTCTTCGTCACCGACGATCACGTGCTGCGCACGCACACCTCGCCCGTGCAGATTCGCGTGATGGAGTCGCGCCGGCCGCCGCTGCGCGTGATCGCGCCGGGTGCCGTGTACCGCCACGGCGACGACGACATGACGCATTCCCCGGTCTTCCACCAGGTGGAGGGCTTTCTGGTCGACGAGGCGATCACGTTCGGCGATCTCAAGGGGGTGCTCTCCGAGTTCTTGCGGCGCTTCTTCGGGGCGGAAACGCGCGTGCGCTTTCGTCCGAGCTTCTTTCCGTTCACCGAGCCGTCCGCCGAAGTCGACATCGGTTGTGTGATGTGCGCCGGCTCCGGACGGCAGCCGGGCGGCTTCCCGTGCCGCGTCTGCAAGCGCTCCGGCTGGATGGAGATTCTCGGCGCGGGAATGATCGATCCCAACGTCTTCGGCTTCGTCGGCTACGACGTCGAGAAGGTTTCCGGATTCGCCTTCGGCATGGGCGTGGAGCGCCTGGCGATGCTCAAGCACGGCATCGGCGACATTCGCCTCTTCTTCGACAACGACTTGCGGTTCCTGAGGCAGTTTTGAAGGTCTCCCTCAACTGGCTACGGGAGTTCGTGGCCATCGAGCTGACGGCCGAAGCGCTCGCCGAGAAGCTGACGATGGCCGGCCTCGAGGTCGAGGACGTCGCGACGCACGGCACCTACGAGCGCATGGTCGCCGGACGGATCGTCGGCCTCGAGCCGCACCCGCGCGCCGACAAGCTGACGGTGTGCACCGTGGACAGCGGCTCAAATGGGATGCTTCGCGTCATCTCGGGCGCGCCGAATCTCGAAGCCGGGCTGCGCGTCGCCGTGGCGCTTCCCGGGACGATCCTCGCCGACGGCACCGCCGTCGAGCCGACGGAGATCCGCGGAGTCGAGTCGGCGGCGGTGCTCTTGTCCGAGCGCGAGATCGGCGTCTCGGACGATCACCGCGGTGTCATGGCGCTCGGTGCCGAAGCCACGCCCGGCATCGCCATGGCGACCCTTCTCGGCACCGCGGACGTTGTGCTCGAGGTGGCGGTTACGCCCAATCGTGGCGATTGCCTTTCGGTCGTCGGCATCGCACGCGAGGTCGCCGCGCTCACCGGCGCGCGCCTTCGAGTACCGGCGGCGCGCCTGGCGGAGAAGGCGCCCGCTTCCGCCGAGAGCATTCGCGTCGAGATCCGCGACCCGGACGTTTGCCGGCGTTACGTGGCTCGCGTCGTCCGCGGAGTGAAGATTGCCGCTTCTCCGTTGTGGATGCGTAGCCGCCTCGAGGCGCTCGGCGTGCGCGCGATCAACAACGTGGTCGACGTCACGAACTACGTCATGTTGGAGCGCGGCCAGCCGCTGCATGCCTTCGATCTCGCTCGGCTCGCCGGCGGCGTGATCGTCGTGCGGCGCGCGGGCGGACCCGTGGTCGTGCGTACGCTCGACGACGTCGAGCGCTCGCTCGAGCCGGACGACCTGGTGATCGCGGACGCCGCGCAGCCTGTGGCACTGGCGGGCGTCATGGGTGGGGCTGCGAGCTCGGTCAGCGGGGAGACCACCGACGTTCTCCTCGAAGCGGCATACTTCGAGCCCGCGGCGATTCGGCGGACCGCGCGGCGGCTCGGGCTGCG
>JBEVNX010000207.1:0-5482 GCA_040507895.1 Binatia bacterium
GGCGGCCGATCGGGATCGTGGAGATCAGCAGGTCACCTTCGAGAGTCGTCTCGCGCCCCCCTTCGCGGAGCGAGACCGACACTCGATCGGACCGCAGCTCGACCCGCACCGCGGTCGCGCCGCTGCGCGCCTCGCCGCCGAGACCCAGATAGGTCGCGGCCAGATTCCGCGGAATCGCATCGATGCCGCCGGGCGGGTAGTGGATTACGTTGCGCTTCACCCGCCGTTCCTCCTGCAGGGCCTTCATGGCGAAGCGGAAGAGGCTCGCCTCGCGCCATTGCGAGAGGAACTTCAGCTTCTGCACGCCCCAGTCTTTGGACACCTTCTCCGCCGGCAGACCGTAGAGCTTCTGGATGTACCCCGCGAGCGAAATGTAGTCGTAGACTCGACGGCCCACGCCGCGCACTACCCACTCCTCGACGTTGCGCTCGTCCACGTCCCCGAAGCGCAGGAAGATGTTCCGCCGGATCAGCTCGGCGACCATCCCCGGGACCATCTTCGGCTCCATCTGCCGGATCAGGTCCTTGGGATCGAACGGGAAGTTGAAGTACTTCCGTCGGAAGTACATTTTCTCCTTCGTCCCGCAAAGCGGCTCGAGGTCGATGTTCGGCGCGAGCGTCTCGCGGAGCAGCGGGAGAATCGGCGCGCCGAAGAGATAGTGCGGGCCGTAGTCGAAGGCGTAGCCGTCGACGCGATAGCACTTCGCGAGCCCGCCGAGCTCGGCCTCCTTTTCGACGATGACCGTCTCGTGGCCTTGGCGACGCAGCGCGATGCCCGCGGCCAGCGCGGACAGCCCTCCGCCGAGGAGCAGGACCTTCATCACTCGATGTACCCCATGCCGCGCAGCGACTCCTCGATCGTTCTCGACTCTTCGTCGGAGTACGTCGACTTGCCGGCTCCCGGGGCTCCGCCGTCCCGGCTGAGGTCGATGTCCGCGCACTGCGGCGGACGGCGCGCCACGACGCCCGGCTCGAAAATCTCGAGAGCGACCCGCCCATCCACCGATGCTGGAATCGGCAGCCCGAGACCGTAGAGGATCGTCGGAAAGAGATCGACCAGGTCGAGCGGGCCGACGGACGCTCCGCGGACGATCTCCGGCCCCCAGGCGATGAACAGGCCCTCGACCTGGTGCGTACCGCTCACGAAGAACTGCCTCCCGTCCTTGGTGGCGACGATCTTGCGATAGTTCTTCCCCGGAAGGAACGGCCCGCCGCGGATCTGGTGCGCGAGCTTCGGCGGACAGAGAACGAGATCCGGCGCCTCCTCCAACCAGGGCCCGTGATAGATCTCCTCCCGCCGGTAGACCTTCTCGATCAGCTTCTCGCCGGTCTCGGGGTGCTCGAGGGCCTGGAGGCGAGCGATCAACGTGTCGCGCAGGGCCTCGTACTCGCCGCCGGGCTCGACGATCCCCGCACGATCCCGCCCCTTCAGATTGATCCGCAGCGTCGCCGGATGCTCCCCCGAATAGACCCGGGTGGCGGGCCAATCGATGAGCGATCGGCGGATGAAGCCCTGCGAACGAACGCGGAGCTTCGGAAAGATCCGCATCAGCTGGTCCTTCAGCTGCGACGTCAGCCGGCGCGACAGATGGCGCGAGGCGAAGCGCAGGCCGCTCCGGGCTAGGGCGCGGAGCGACCGCCCCGACTGGAAGCGCAGCCAGCCTTGCTCGCGGAGCCACTCGTCGATGAAGAACACGTACGGAGACGTCGGGCCCGCGCCGTGATCCGAGACCACGAGGAGCGTCGCGTCCCCCGGCAGGCGAGCGCGGATCCTTCCGAGGGCGTCGTCCAGCCGCCGGTAGACAGATCGAATCGCATCACGAAACTCGTGGTCGGTTCCGAGGAACTGCCAGAAGTGGTGCTGTACCTGATCGATCGCAGAGAAGTTCACGACGAAGAAGTCCCACTCCTGATGCTCGAGCAAGTGAAGCACCAGCTTCTCGCGCGCATCGGTCATGTCGAAGAGACCCTTCAACGCCCCCCGGCGCTTCGCGTCGGAGTCGAGATATCCGTCCCCGATGTGCAGATGGATGACGTAGCCTTCGGCGACTCGTAAGAGCGTGTCGCGGAACTCCGGCGGATGGACGAAGGGCGACTCGATTCCCGGCGCGTCCATGCCTCCGACCAGGATCCCTTTCACGGCCTCGGGCGGATACGTCATGGGGATGTTGACCACCACCACCTTCTTGCCGAGCTCCGACAAGAGGCTCCAGAGTGTGCGGCTCTTCACGCTTCGATTGTTGACGAATTGGAAGGCATAGCCGTTCGGATCCTTGCTCTTGAACCCGAAGATTCCGTGGCGACCGGGATTCACGCCGGTCATGAACGTCCCCCACGCCTGCGGCGAAAAGGGAAGCATCACCGAGCGGAGCACGGCACGAGTGCCTTCGGCGAGCAGCCGCCCGAGGTTCGGGAGGTCGCCGGCGCGCACCCAGGGATCGACGAGGTCGAAGGTCGCCGAGTCCAGCCCGAGACAGAATACGCGACGGGGCTCGGCCGGTGAGTTCATTCGATGTACCCGAGCCCCTTCAAGTGCGACAGCACCTCCATTTGCTCCTCGTCGGTGTAGATTTCACGGCCGTCGACATCGCGGAATTCGACCCCCTCGGCCTTTTCCCACCGCACCGGTACCCTCTCGAGAAACGCTTCCTCGAACGCCTCTGAGAGCACCCTGCCATCGACGTCGGTCGGGATCGGGAGGCCAAGCGTATGAAGGATCGTCGGAAAGAGGTCCGGTAGCGCGGCCTTGGTGAGCTCGGCTCCCTCGCGGACCCCGGGGCCGTGGAGAAAGAGCACGCCTTCGGGGCGATGTCGTCCGTTGGCTCCATTCCAGTTCGGCTGTTTGCGGACGAAGCCGCCTTGCTTGCGGCCCATCGGCGAGAGCTGCCCCGAGATGTCGTAGAGCGACCCGCGCGTCAGGAGCAGGATGTCCGGAAGCTCCTCGGCGCACGGTCCGCGGTACGCCTCCTCACGGCGCCGGACGCGCTCGAAGAGCGGTTCGCCTCCATCGGGGTCACGGAGGCCCTCGAGCTCCGCGATCAGTCGTGCGCGGAGCGGCTCGTAGTCCGCCGGCTCGACGACGCCGGCCGGATAGCGGCCTTTGACGTGCAGTCGCAGGCCGTCCTCCTCGGCATAGAACGCCGCCGTTCGCGCCCAGTCGATAGTCCCGAGACCGGCCGAGAACTTGACGAGCAGCGACATGCGGGCGAACCACACGGGGAACAGCCGCTTCAACCGGACTTTCAGCTGCGGCGTCGCAAAGGCGAGGACCCTGCGCGCCGGCCCCGCGAGCGCATCGCGCAGGCCGCCGAGCCCCCGCCGTCCGTCCGCCGCCGGGTCGCGCCGCGCCAGGTACCCTCGCTCGCAGAGCCACTCGTTCAACAGGATGGCCTTGTTGATGCGCGGGCCCGCCCCGTGATCCGACAGCACCACCAGCGTCGTGTCGGCGTCGAGCCTTTGCAGGAGATCCGCGGCGACGGCGTCGAGCCGCCGGTACACTTCCGCGATCGCACCCCGCAGATCCGCCGCGGCGTGAGGCGAGAAGTCGGGGTGGGAGGGATCCATGTACTTCCAATAGTGGTGCTGGGCGACGTCAGGGTTGTTGAAGCGCACCACGAAGAAGTCCCAGGGATGGGCCCCCATCAGGTGCTTGACCGCGCGATGGCGGGCGTCGATCGACGAGAGGATCATGCCGAGCGCTCGCTGACGGCTGCGGTCGGACTGAAGGTAGCCACCCAGGTGCAGGTTGATCGTGTAGTCGGGCACCACCCCGAGAAGCTCCCGCTTGAGCTCGCGAGGATGCGTGAAATCGACGTGCAGCCCCGGGGTGTCGAGCCCGGTCACGAGCAGGCCGTTCACCGGACGCGGCGGATAGGTCATCGGCACGTTGACGACGATGACCCGCTTGCCGCGCGCCCCGAGCAGGTCCCACAAGGTCTGCGCGCGGTTATCCGCGCCGGTCACGAGCCGCATGCGGTACTGCGAGCACATCATTCGGGTGAAGCCGACGATGCCGTGTTTCCCCGGGTTCTTGCCGGTCGCGAAGGTCGTCCAAGCGGGCGGCGAGATCGCCGGGAGGGTCGATTGGAGCGCCCCGGACGCCCCGCGCTCACGCAGCCGCGCGAACGTCGGGAGCTCGCCGGAGGCGATCATCCCGTTCACCACGTCGGGGGTCGCGCCGTCGAGCCCGAGAACGAAGACCTTGCTCATGTCTTACGGTTCCGCCACCTACTCGATGTAGCCGAGGCCTCGCAGATCGTCGATGCGCTTCGCCGCATCCTCCGCCGAATAGATCTCGCCGCCGCTGCCACGGTCCTCGTCGGGCTCGACGATCTCGACCTGGATCGGACGTTCCGCGACGAGAGCCGGATCGAAAATCTCGGTGAGGACGCGCCCGTCGACGTCGCTCGGAATCGGCAGACCGAGGAGATAGAAGACGGTCGGCAGGACGTCGACGATCTCGAAGTGAGGCTTCTCCACCCCCGCGAGGACCTGCGGCCCGCGCGCGATGAAGATGCCCTCCCTGCGGTGCGATCCGCTGATCTTCCGCCAGTGCTCCTCGGTTTGGATCAGCCCGCCGCTCTCCGCGTTGCGCTTCCAGTTCCGCGATACCCGCGAGCTGATGTTGTACTGGTCCTTCACGCAGATCGCGACGATGTCGGGCAGGTACTTCACGTAGGGTCCCTGGAAGACCTCCTCCCGCTTGGCGACGGTCTGGAAGATCTTCTCGTTCGTCGACGGATCGCGTAGCTCGCGCAGCTCGGCGATGATCTGGTCGCGCAATGGCTCGTACTCGTCGGCGGCGACGGTCCCCTTCGGGTACTCGCCCTGCCGGTTGATGCGGATCCCCTCGATCTCTCCGACGAAGGCACGGGTCCGGCTCCAATCGATGTCCGGGAAGCGGAAGTAGGTCCAGGTGCGGGAGACCGCGCCCGGAAGGCGCTTCATGATCCCCTGCTTCACCTCTGCGGGAAGGAAGCGTAGCAGCGTCGAGAGCCCTACTTCCATCACCGGACGCGCGAGGCGGCGCACCTTCGAGCCGAGCCCGCCCGAGGTCCTGGACGTGGCGAGCGCCAGGTATTCGCGTCCGGCGAGCCACTCATTCAGCCGGACGGTCTTGTTGGTCCGCGGCCCGGCCCCGTGATCGGACATCACGACGAGCGTCGCATCGGCCGGCAGCGCCTCGAGGACAAGCGCGGCGGTTTCGTCGAGCTTCTGGTAGATCGTCGGAATCGCGTTCTTCAGCTCCTGCGGGCAGCTCGGATCGTAGTAGCGGTGGTTCTTGTCCATGAACCGCCAGAACTGGTGCTGGACGTTGTCGGGGCTGTTGAAGCGAACGGCGAAGAAGTCCCACGGGCGATCCCGCATCAGGTGCAGCACGAGGCGCCGGCGGGCTTCGATCGAGGCCAGCATCACGCCGATCGCCTCGATACGCCGCTTCTGACTCTGCAGGAATCCTCCCAGGTGAAGGTTGATGCGGTAGT
>JBEVNX010000229.1:0-8432 GCA_040507895.1 Binatia bacterium
CTTCCAGGATCATCCACTCGGGCTTGTTGCCGGAATTTCGCAAGGCGGTGATCACCTTCAGCCGCTTGGCGATCTTCTTGCGCTTGGCTTCGCTCGTCGCTTCGCGCATCTCGACGCGCAGCTTTTGCGCCTCTCCCTCGACGTCGATGTCACGCAACAGCTTGCCGACGGCCTCCGCGCCCATCTCGGCGCGGAACGAGCCGACGCCGTTCTTGTCCATCTCCTTGCGGTATTGCGTCTCGCTCAGCAGCTGGCCTCTCTTGAGCGTCGCCACGTCCAGCGGCTCGGTGACGACGTAGCACTCGAAGTAGAGGACCTTCTCGAGATCCTTCAACGTCATGTCGAGGAGCGTGCCGATGCGCGACGGCAGGCTCTTCAGGAACCAAATGTGCGCGACGGGCGTCGCGAGATCGATGTGCCCCATGCGCTCGCGGCGAACCTTCGACTGGATCACCTCCACGCCGCACTTCTCGCACACCACGCCGCGGTGCCGCATTCGCTTGTACTTGCCGCAGTTGCACTCGTAGTCCTTGGTCGGACCGAAGATCTTGGCGCAGAACAACCCGTCCCGCTCCGGCTTGAAGGTGCGGTAGTTGATCGTCTCCGGCTTCTTCACCTCGCCGTGGCTCCACGAGCGGATCTTCTCCGGAGAGGCGATCGAGATCCGAAGTGAATTGAATGCGACGGGATTCTTGGGTTTCTCAAATAGACTGAAGAGATCTTCCATGTTCGTTTCGACCCCTTTGGCTTAGCCTCGGTGGATCATCCCTGCCTGCATCGGCGCCCCCGGCCTCACGTCGCGGCCGGCTTGTCCTCGAGCAGCTCGACGTCGAGCGCGAGCGATTGCAGCTCCTTCACCATGACGTTGAACGATTCGGGGAGGCCCGGCTCGAGAACGTTCTCGCCCTTGACGATCGCCTCGTACATGCGCGTGCGGCCGGCGACGTCGTCGGACTTGACGGTCAGCATCTCCTGGAGGCTGTACGCGGCGCCGTACGCCTCGAGCGCCCACACCTCCATCTCGCCCAGCCGCTGGCCGCCGAATTGCGCCTTGCCTCCCAGAGGCTGCTGAGTGACGAGGCTGTAGGGACCGGTCGACCGCGCGTGGATCTTGTCGTCGACCAGGTGGTGCAACTTCATCATATACATGATTCCGACCGTCACCGCCTGCGCGAACGCCTGGCCCGAGCGCCCGTCGTAGAGCGTCGCCTGGCCCGTGTGCGGCAAGTTCGCGCGCTTTAGGAGAGCGAGGATCTCGCCTTCCGCGGCGCCGTCGAACACCGGCGAGGCGACGTGAATGCCTCGCGAGGACTTGCGCGCGAGCCTCAGCACGTCCTCGTCTTTCAGGTCGTCGACGAAGTCGCCGGCATCCTTGCCGAAGAATTCGCGAAGCCGCTTGCGGAGAACGCCGACGTCCGGCTCGCCGTCGCCGTGGCCGACCACCTCCCCGATCTGCCCGCCGAGCTCCTTGGCCGCCCAGCCGAGGTGAGTCTCGAGGATCTGACCGACATTCATGCGCGAAGGCACGCCGAGCGGATTCAGCACGATGTCGACGGGCGTGCCGTCCTCGAGGTACGGCATGTCCTCCTCGGGCAGGATGCGCGACAGCACGCCCTTGTTGCCGTGGCGGCCCGCCATCTTGTCGCCGACTTGAAGCTTGCGCTTGATGGCCACGAACACCTTGACCATCTTGATGACGCCCGGCGGTAGCTCGTCGCCGGCCTTGAGCCGCTCCATCTTCTCGAGGAAGGTGACGCGGATCCCCTCCACCTGCTCCTTGTAGGCATCGACTGCGCGCTGCACCTCCGTTTCCGCCGATTCGTTGTCGATGCGGATCTCGGCCCAGTAGTTGGGCGGCATGCCCTCGAGGTCTTCGTCGGCGATGATCTTACCCTTCTGCAGAAGCACGCGGCGGTTGTCGTCCGTGATGCGCGTCTGGGCTTCCTTGCCGACGAAACCCCTGCGCGCTTTCTTGAGCGTGGTCTCGCGCAGGATGCGGATCTCGTCGTTCTGGTCCTTCTTGAGCCTGGCGCTCTCCTCCTCCTCGATCCGCTTCGAACGCTCGTCCTTGGTCACGCCCTTGCGGGAAAAGACACGAGCGCTGATCACGGTGCCCTCGACGCCGGGCGGCACGCGCAATGAGGTGTCGCGCACCTCGCCGGCCTTCTCGCCGAAGATCGCCCGCAGGAGCTTCTCTTCGGGGGACAGCTGGGTCTCACCCTTGGGGGTGATCTTGCCGACCAGGATGTCCTGCGGCTTCACCTCCGCGCCGATGCGGATGATGCCGGACTCGTCGAGATCCTTGAGCGCTTCTTCGCCGACGTTCGGGATGTCGCGCGTGATCTCCTCGGGTCCGAGCTTGGTGTCACGCGCAACGCACTCGAATTCCTCGATGTGCACGGAGGTGAATTGATCCTCGCGCACGACGCGCTCGGAGATGAGGATCGAGTCCTCGAAGTTGTACCCACCCCAGGGCATGAAGGCGACGAGGATGTTGCGGCCGAGCGCGAGCTCGCCCATCTCGGTCGACGGGCCGTCCGCGATCACGTCGCCGCCCTTCACTCGATCGCCCGGCAGGACGATCGGGCGCTGGTTCATGCAGGTGTTCTGGTTGGACCGTTGATATTTGACGAGGTTGTAGATGTCGACGCCGGGATCGGCCGCGCCGATCAGCTTGTCCGCCTTGACGACGATCCGCGTCGAATCGACGGTCTCCACGACGCCATCCCGGCGGGCCACCGCGGTCACGCCCGAATCCCGCGCGACGACGCGCTCCATCCCGGTGCCGACCAACGGGGCGTCGGTCCGCAGCAGCGGAACCGCTTGCCGCTGCATGTTCGAGCCCATCAGCGCGCGATTTGCGTCGTCGTTCTCCAGGAAGGGAATCAAGCCCGCCGCCACCGAGACCAACTGGTTCGGAGAGACGTCCATGTAGTTGACGTCTTCGGGGGCGACCGTCGTGAACTCACCCGCCTTGCGGACCGTGACGGTATCGCTAGTAAAGTGCCCGCGGGTGTCGAGCGGGGCGTTCGCCTGCGCGATCACGAAGTCCTCTTCCTCGAGCGCCGAGAGATAGCGAATGTGGTCGGTGACTCGTCCCCCCTCGACTTGTCGGTACGGCGTCTCGATGAAGCCGAACTCGTTCACGCGCGCGTACGTCGACAGGCTGGCGATCAATCCGATGTTCGGGCCCTCCGGCGTCTCGATCGGACAGACGCGACCGTAGTGCGTGGGGTGAACGTCGCGAACCTCGAAGCCTGCACGCTCGCGCGTGAGGCCGCCCGGCCCGAGCGCGGACAACCGACGCTTGTGGGTGATCTCGGAGAGCGGGTTCGTTTGGTCCATGAACTGAGACAGCTGCGACGAGCCGAAAAACTCCTTGATGACCGCCGAGACCGGCTTGTAGTTGATGAGCTCTTGGGGCATCAGCGTCTCGATGTCCTGCAGGCTCATGCGTTCCTTGATCGCGCGCTCCATGCGCACCAGGCCGATGCGGTACTGGTTTTCCACCAGCTCGCCGACGGCGCGGATGCGACGATTGCCGAGGTGGTCGATGTCGTCCACCTGGCCGTTGCCGTTCTTGAGCTCCATCAAGTAGCGAACGACCTCGAGGATGTCCTCGCGGCGAAGCGTGCCTTGCTCGAGGGGGACGTTCTGCCGCAGCTTGTGGTTCAGCTTGAGGCGGCCGACCTTCGACAAGTCGTAGCGCTCGGGATTAAAGAACAGGTTGTTGAAGAAGCTCGTCGCGGTCTCGAGCGTCGGCGGGTCGCCGGGCCGCAGCCGCTTGTAGATCTCGAGGATGGCTTCCTCGGGCGTGTTGATCTTGTCCTGCAACAAGGTGTTGCGCAGCGACGGTCCGAGGAACAAATCGTCGATCAGCAGCACCTCGATCTCGTGGATGTTGCGGTCGCGGAGCTGCTTCAGCTTCTCCGGCGTCACCTCCTGATTGCACTCGAGGACGACCTCGCCTGTGGACGCGTCGACGACGTCGTGCGCGACGACGCGCCCGACGACCTCTTCCGGAGCGATGGGAATGTGCTTGATGCCCGCGGCTTCCATCTGCTTGATCGCGGTGCGCGTGAACTTCCGGCCCTCTTTGACGATCAACTCGTTCGTCGTGGGGTGGCGGACGTCGCGAGTGGCCTTCACCCCGGCGAGCTGATCGGGGTTGAAGAGCTTCGACACCTTGCGATCGTCGAATACGATCACGTCCTTGGTGTAGAAGTAATTCAGCAAGTTCTCGGTGCTCATGCCGAGCGCGCGCAAGAGGATCGTCGCGTGGAACTTGCGCCGGCGGTCGATGCGCACGAACAGGATGTCGCGGGGGTCGAACTCGAAATCGATCCACGAGCCGCGATACGGGATGATGCGCGCCGAGTACAGGAGCTTTCCCGAGGCGTGGGTCTTGCCTTTGTCGTGGTCGAAGAACACGCCAGGCGAGCGGTGGAGCTGTGACACGATGACCCGCTCCGTGCCGTTCACCATAAACGTGCCGTTCACGGTCATCAGCGGGATCTCTCCGAAGTAGACCTCCTGCTCCTTCACGTTCTTGATCGCGCGCACGTTGGATTGCGAGTCGACGTCCCAGATGACGAGTTGGATCGTGACCTTCAGCGGAGCGGCGTACGTCATGCCGCGCTGGTGACACTCCTCGACGTCGTACTTCGGCGTGCCGAGCGAGTAGCCGACGAATTCGAGCGAAGCCGTCTCGTTGAAGTCCTTGATCGGGAACACGGACTTGAACACGCCCTGGAGCCCGATCTCCTTGCGCGCCTCGGGGGCCGCATCGGCCTGCAGGAACTCGTCGTAGGAGCGCTTTTGGATGTCGATCAGATTCGGGATGTCGATGATCCGCTTGATCCGGCCGAAGTGTCGGCGGAAGCGAAGGTTGTTGGCGACCTGAGTGGCCATCAATGCTCCTCGTTGCAAAATCGTGGAGAGACACGCATGCCTCCCCGCGCGACGGCGCGGGGGCGGCGAACTGGAAGATCACGCCATCCGTGCGAGATGCCGAGCCGCGACGACGACGTGCGAAGCCCCATCCCTACTTGATCTCCACTGAGCCGCCCGCCTCCTCGAGCTTCTTCTTCATCTCTTCGGCTTCCTTCTTGGAGACGCCCTCCTTCACGGGCTTGGGAGCGCCGTCGACGAGATCCTTGGCTTCCTTGAGGCCGAGGCTGGTGAGCTCGCGCACCACCTTGATCACCTGGATCTTCTTGTCGCCGGAGCCGGTGAGCATCACGGTGAACTCGTCCTTCTCGGGCTCCGCCGCCGTGCCGGGAGCCGCCGCGCCGCCACCCGCCGCCGCGATCGCCACGGGCGCCGCCGCGCTCACGCCCCACTTCTCCTCGAGCGTCTTCACGAGCCCCGAGATCTCGAGCACCGTCAGACCCGAAAGGGTGTCGACGAGCTCCGTTATCTTTTCCGCTGAGAGCGCCATCTGCCGTGCCTCCTGTCTGGTCGAATCCTGTGCCGTTCTTGTGGATATCTACTCGGCCGCCGCGGGGCCGAGCGCGTCTTTTCTCGAATTCATCAGCCGGGCGAGTTGAGCGCCGGGCTCCGCGAGCAACCGAACGAGCTTCTGCGCGGGAGCCTGCAGCACTCCGAGCAATTGCGCGCGCAACGCTTCCTTCGAGGGAATCTTGGAGAGCGCCACCACCGCCTTCGATTCGAGCAGCTCGCCCTCGAAGAGCCCGCCCTTGATCGCGAACTTCTCGGCCTCGACTTCCGCCCACTTGGCCACGACCTTGGTGACGGCGATCGGGTCTTCATAGCCGAAGACGAGCGCGGTCTGGCCGTCGAGCCAACGCTCCGGCGCTTGGTAGGGCGTGTTCGCGATGGCCCTGCGGGCGAGCGTGTTCTTGGTCACCTTGCACTCGCCGCCCGCGCCACGAACCTCCCGCCGGAACTGGTTCGTTTGCGCCACCGTCAGGCCGACGGTGCGCGTGACCACCGCGACTCTCGCGGCCTTGAGCTTTTCTCCGAGCTCCCCGACCAGCTCGGCTTTTTGGTCCCGTTTCACCAATCCTCCTCGCGCTACGCCGCCGCCCCGGTGGCGCGGACATCCTGCGGATCGACCTTGACCCCGGGTCCCATGGTCGTCGCCACCGCGATCGAGCGAAGATAGTTGCCCTTTGCCGCGGCCGGCTTGGCACGCACGATCGCGGCCAGCAGCGCATTCGCGTTCTCGACGAGCTTCGCCGCACCGAACGAGGCCTTGCCGAGCGGAGCATGCACGATGCCGGCCTTTTCGACGCGGAACTCCACCTTGCCGGCCTTGATCTCCTTGACCGTCTTGGCGACGTCCATCGTCACCGTTCCGACCTTCGGATTCGGCATCAGTCCGCGCGGACCGAGGATCTTACCGATGCGGCCCACTTGGGCCATCATGTCCGGCGTGGCGACGACCTTGTCGAAGTCGAGCCAGTTTTCTTCTTGAATCTTCTTGACGATGTCCTCGGCGCCGATGAAATCGGCGCCGGCCGCCTCCGCTTCCTTGGCCTTCTCGCCTTTGGCGAACACCAGCACGCGCTGCGATTTGCCGATCCCGTTGGGGAGCACCACCGTGCCGCGCACGTTCTGGTCGGCCTGACGCGGATCCACGTTCAACCGGATCGCCATCTCCACGGTCTCGTCGAACTTGCAGCGCTGGCCGCCGATCGCGAGCTCGATCGCTTCGCCGAGTGCGTAGCGCTTCTCGCGGTCGATCGGTTGCGCCCCGGAGCGATATCGCTTGCTGTGCTGGCCCATCCTGTCTCTCCTGCCTTCGGGTCCGCGTCTAGACGACCGTGAGACCCATGCTGCGAGCCGTGCCCTCGACCGTGCGGATCGCCGCAGCCAGGTCCTTCGCGGTCAAATCCGGAAGCTTCACCTTGGCGATCTCTTCGACCTGCGCCTTGGTCACCTGCCCGACCATCTTCTTTCGCGGCTCGCCGGATCCCTTCTCGAGGCCCGCGGCGCGCTTGAGCAACACGGATGCCGGCGGCGTCTTGGTGATGAACGTGAACGAGCGATCCGCGTACACCGTGATGATCACCGGGATGATGAGGCCGCTCTGTGACTGGGTCTGCGCATTGAACGCCTTGCAGAACTCCATGATGTTGACGCCGCGCTGACCGAGCGCCGGTCCCACCGGCGGGCTCGGATTCGCCGCTCCGGCGGGGATTTGCAGCTTGATTTCCGCGATGACCTTCTTCGCCATTTACGCCTTCTCCACTTGCACGAAGTCGAGCTCGACAGGCGTGGAGCGGCCGAAAATGCTGATCAGCACCTTGAGCTTGCCCTTCTCCGGACGCACCTCCTCGACGACGCCGTTGAAGTCCTGGAACGGCCCGTCGACGACCTTCACGCTTTCACCCGTCTCGAACTGCATCTTGGGCTTCGGTCGAACCGCACCTTCCTCCATCTGGTGGGCGATGCCGGCGACTTCCTCGTCGGGCACCGGCGCGGGCTCGGTCGCCCCGCCGACGAATCCCGTGACCTTCGGCGTGGACTTCACCAGATGCCACGTCTCGTCGTTGAGCTCCATGTTGACGAGGATGTACCCCGGGAAGAACTTGCGCGAGGAGATCTTCGGCTTGCCCTTGACGAGCTCCTTCACCTTCTCGGCGGGCACGAGCACTTCGCCGAAGAATTCTTCCTTGCCGAGCGCCTTCACGCGCTCTTCGAGCGCCGCCTTGGCCTTCTGCTCGGAGCCCGAATAGGTGTGTACGACGTACCACTTCTTCGCCATAGCGATCACGGTGGAGCAGCGCTCAGGAGAGCCTCGGCGCCAGCAGCCGCTGCACGACGTGCGACAGGGCGAAGTCCATCAGTCCGAGAAAGAGGGCGAACACGGCGACGACAACGACGACGACGAGCGTCGCCGCCCGAGTCTCCTTCCAGCTCGGCCAGTGAACTTTCTTGAGCTCGATCCATACTTCCTTGAAGAATTGGACCGATTGGTCCACCCATTCCTTTGCGTTTGCCATCGACGATCGTCCGAGCTTCCAGTTCGGGGATCGCTAGCGGGCCAGGCAGGGCTCGAACCTGCAACCCCCGGATTTGGAGTCCGGTGCTCTACCAATTAGAGCTACTGACCCACGCTCGCTCGAGGCGCGCGGACCGCCGGCAGTCGATCGCCTTCGCTTCAGACCTTGCTCTCCTTGTGCAGCTTGTGCGCCCGACAGGCCGGACAGAATTTCTTGAGCGAGATCTTGTCCGTCTTGGTCTTGCGATTCTTCGTCGTTGTATAGTTCTTGCGCTTGCACTGGTCGCAGACCAGCGAAATGATTTCTCGGATCATGGCCTCAGATCACTCCCCGGTCACTCGTTGATCTTGGTGACGACGCCGGCGCCGACGGTGCGGCCGCCCTCGCGGATGGCGAAGCGCAACCCCTCGTCCATCGCAATCGGCGTGATCAGCGCGATCTCCATCGACACGTTGTCCCCCG
>JBEVNX010000016.1:0-24658 GCA_040507895.1 Binatia bacterium
GCTGTCGCTGTTCAGCTGACGGCAGGTTACGGCCGGGCCTGTCGCTCCGCCAGCGCCTTCAGGTTGAGGAACTGTTGCCGTATCATGATGAGGTCGAGCCGCGCGGCGGTGCAGCGGAACACCGTGCGGAGAACGGGGACGTTCGGGTAGCGCAGGAGGAGCTTCACCACCGGTCGGCAACGGTCCGGGCTCCCGGGTACCACCGCATAGGTGACCGCGATGTCGCCCAGGAGCGAACGTTGGAACGATGGCTGGAGAATTGACGCAACCTCCGTCGAAGTACGAAGCGCTCTCGAAAGTAGCCTTCTGCGCTCCGGCGAGCAGTTCTTCGACTACCGGTCCCGAATATCTTCTCGACGCCCTCTGCGCTTCTCGAATCGTCGTAAAATCGGTTCGATTCGTGCAGCCGACGCTAAGTCGCCCCGGCTAGCTTCTGACTAGCTTTTCAGAAATTTTGCATCGCGTAACTACCTATGGTCGCACCTGGACTTGAACCAGGGGCCTCCTGCATGTGAGGCAGGCGCTCTAACCAACTGAGCTATGCGACCGTCCGCCGCGAGTCCACGGGTCTAGCGGCATTCGCGGCGCGGGGCAACAATCGCCCGCCGTCACTCGAGGATGAAGATGACGTCCATCTCGACGCGGTACTCGGTGATCTTGCCGTTCTCGATCTTCACCTTCTGCGAGGTGATCTCAGCACCAGTCACGCCGCGCAGTGTCTTGGTTGCGCGCTTGACCGCAGTGTCGACGGCGTCTTGAAAGCCCTTGGACGAAGAAGAGATCACTCTCGAGACTCGTGCAACCGCCATGCTCCACCTCCTGGTTGGATTGGACCGCTAGTCGACTCCCGACATGCGGCGGGTGTCAAGGATCGATGAGCACGCCGGGGTTCAAGATGGCGTGCGGGTCGAGCTCGCGCTTGGCAGCGCGCAGCGCCCGCGCGAAGCCCTCTGGACGCTCTACGTCGTACCACGGGCGATGATCGCGCCCGACGGCGTGGTGGTGCGTGATCGTTCCACCGAGGCGCATGAGACAGTCCGATGCCGCGCGCTTGATCTCGGCCCACTGCTCGATCTGGCTCGACAGCCCGCTTGGCGCGAGGATTGTGTAGTAGGGCGCCGGCCCATCGGGATAGGCGTGCGTGAATCGGGCGGTGACGCGGCCCGCGCCACAGACCCGCTTCACGGCGTCTTCGGTCGCCGCCATCACCTCGGTGTGAAAACCCTCGAAGCGATCCCAGGTGATCGCGGTCTCGAACGTCTCGCTGAGCACGCCCATGCCGACGAGCGCGTCGCGCAGGTAGGGAGCGCCGAGGAACGATTGCCGCCAGGCGCCCGCCGCCCCACCGCGCGCCGCGTCGACCTCCCTATTGGTGCGTCCTGCGTCCGGCGGAAAGCTGCCCCCATGATCCGCGGCGCATTCGAGGGCGCGGCTCATCCACGCTTCGAGGGAGTGATCCGCCGATTCGAAGGCGAGCAGCAGCACCGCGTCGTCACCCGTGCTGGCGCCGGCGGTCTCCGCTTCGCCGGGATCGAGCAAGCGGCAGTTCGACGGATACAGCCCCGCCTGTGAGATCGCCCGCACGGCGCGCGCGCCCGAGAGGAACTCCCGGAACCTGACGGCCGTCCCCGCGCGGAACGTCGGTCGGTCCTGCAACCGCATCCACGCTTCGGTGATGATCCCGAGGATTCCTTCCGAGCCGATGAACATCCGATCGGGGTTCGGCCCGGCGCCCGACCCCGGCAACCGGCGAGACTCCACGATCCCGGTTGGTGTCACCACGCGCAGCGACTCCACGAAGTCGTCGATGTGGGTGTAGAGGGTTGCGAAGTGGCCCCCGGAGCGAGTCGCGATCCAGCCGCCGAGTGAGGAGAACTCGAAGGACTGCGGGAAGTGTCGAAGCGTCAGACCGTGCGGGCGGAGCTGGTCCTCGAGCGCGGGGCCGAGCATGCCCGCCTGGATGCGTGCGGCCCGGGACGCGCGATCGATCTCGAGGACCCGGTCGAGGCGCGACAAATCGACGGTCACCGCACCCGCGTAGCGCTCGTCCCGCGGCACCTCCACACCTCCGACGACGCTCGAGCCGCCCCCATAAGGGATAACCGCGGCTCGCGCCGATTCGCACCATTCGAGAACCGCGGCGAGTTCGCCTTCGCTGCGCGGAAACGCGACGGCGTCGGGCGGGTTCCCAAAGTCGCGCCGGTAAGCGCGCACCACGTCGCCGAAAGACTTCCCGTAGGTGTGCGCCGCGCGATCGTCGGCGCTCTGCGAGCAGATCTCTGCGAGGCCGGGCGGCGGCTTGAGCCGCGGCGCGCGCAGCGCCAGCTCTTCGATCCGGGGAGGCTCCACCGACTCGAGCGGCCCCTTCCCGAACCGTGCCGCCAGCGCTTGCGACATCGCGACGCGCTGTCCCGCGCTCGGATGCTGATCGACCGTGCCCCAACCCCAGAACTTCCGTCGCGCTGCCATTCGCACCCTGTTGTCTAGCCGCGCGTGCTTTGCAAGTGTCGAACGCCGGGGGTGCCGTTCATGGACGACTTCAGGGGACGGGTGGCGGTCGTGACCGGAGGCGGTAGCGCCCGCTTCGCCACCGCCTGATGCCTCGCAAGATTGCCGCGGGCTGCGTCGTCCGGGCAACGTTCGACGGCGAAGTCCGCTATCTGATCGTTCATCCGAGCGGACGCTACAACCGCCGGCGTCCGTATTCGATCCCCAAGGGGCTCGTCGAGCCCGGCGAGCTGCCCGAGGAGGCGGCGCTGCGCGAGACGCGCGAGGAGACCGGGCTCGATTGCCGGATTCTCGAGCCGCTCGGCGAGGTCGACTACGTGAAGAGCCGCAAGACCGTGATCGCGTATCTCGCCGAGCCGATCACGCCGCCCGCTTCGCCGACGCTCACGCCTGCCGAATGGGAGATCGATCGCGCGGAGTTTCTGCCGGCGGACCAAGCGCGGTCGAAGCTCCATCCGGACCAGCGGCCGCTTCTCGACCGCGCGCTGGCGAGGGAAGGCGGCCCACGTCGCCGGTGATGAGCCGCGCGCCGCGTTGCGAGGTGAAGTACGCCCAGCCCCACTCGAACAGGACGATCGCGCGGTTGCGGAAGCCGATGAGGAACGCGATGTGCACTACGATCCACAAGAGCCAGGCGACGAAGCCCGACAACCGGACGAAGCCGAAGTCGGCGACGGCCGCGGCCTTGCCGATCGTCGCGAGATTGCCCTTGTCGACGTAGCGGAACGGCACCGTCGGCTTTCCCGCGATACGACGGAGAACCATCTCGGCGGCGTGACGCCCCTCTTGCATGGCCGCGGGCGCGAGGCCGGGCACCGACTTCCCGGTCTTCCCGTCGCGCAGCGACGCGAGATCCCCTATGACGAATGCCTCGGGGTGTCCGGGGATCGACAAGTCGGGCTCGACCAACACGCGGCCGGCTCGGTCGAGCGCAACGCCGAGCGTCCGCGACAACGGCGAAGCGGCGACGCCGGCGGCCCATAGCACGGTGCGCGCCTCGATGCGCTGTTCGCCCAGAGCCACGCCAAATGCGTCGACCTCCGTGACCGCGCGCCCGCACAGGACGCTCACGCCGAGCCTTTCGAGCGAGGCCTCGGCCTTCCGCGCCAGGTCTTCGGGGAAAGATGGAAGGACGCGCGGGCCGGCCTCGACGAGCACGACCCGCGCGGCGCGCGGATCGATGGCGCGGAAATCGGCGACCAGCACGGTGCGCGCGATGTCGGCGAGCGCGCCGGCGAGCTCGACGCCGGTCGGTCCCGCCCCGACGATGACGAAGGTCATGAGCGCGGAGCGCGCCGCGCCGTCTGCCTCGTGCTCCGCGCACTCGAAGGCCAGAAGCATCCGCCGGCGGATCTCGAGCGCGTCCTCGAGGCTCTTCAAGGCGGGCGCATTGCGCTGCCAGTCTTCGTGTCCGAAGTACGAATTGCCGACGCCCGCTGCGAGGATCAGAAGATCGTACCGGAGCGGCCCGGCGTCCTCGATTCGAACGGTCCGGCTGGCGAGGTCGACGGCCGTGACCTCGCCGAGAAGCACGCGTGCGTTCTGCTGGCGGCGAAGAATCGAGCGAATGGGGTAGGCGATGTCACCCGGGGACAGGCCCGCCATCGCGACTTGATAGAGAAGTGGCTGGAACAAATGGTGGTTGCGGCGATCGACGACCGTCACTCGCACCGGCGCGCCTCGTAGCCGCTTGGCCGCGTAGAGACCGCCGAAGCCGCCGCCGACGATGACGACTTGGGGCTGCGCCCCGTTAGGCATATCGATCCCGGTTAGCGGTCGACTCCGCTCTCTGCAAGAAGCAAACTCTGCCGATGAGCTCCTCCGTCGTCGTCGGCCCGCGTGGCGCGGAGCGTGCGGAGCGCGGGCACCCTTGGATCTATCAGAGCGACATCACGGAGATCCGGGCGCGAGGCGGCGACGTCGTCGAGGTGTTCGCGCCGCGGGGAAGGAAGCTCGGCGAGGCTCTCTACAGTGATCGCTCGCAGATCGCACTGCGCCTGCTCACGCGGGGCGAGGAGCGGTTCGACGCCGCCAAGCTCGCCGACCGGCTCGACGCCGCGCTTGCCTTTCGTGAGCGCCTCGGCATCGACGCGACAGCGTATCGCTTGGTTCACGGCGAGGCCGATCGGTTGCCCTCGCTGATCGTCGACCGCTACGGCGGCGTGCTGGTCGTGCAGGCGCTTTCGCAGGGCATGGACCGGCTGCTCGGCGACGTGGTGTCGGTGCTCGGGAAGCGGCTGACGCCCGCCGGAATCCTCACCAGGCACGATGCGAACGCGCGCGCCCTGGAAGGCCTGCCACAGACGATCGAAGTGCTACGCGGCACGGTGCCGCCGACGGTTGCCGTGCGCGATCGCGACCTCGAGTACGAGGTCGATCCCTATCACGGCCAGAAGACGGGCCTCTTCCTCGACCAGCGCGAGAACCGGTGGGCAGCTGCGGCGTACGCGGGTGGACGAGCGTTGGATTGCTTCAGCTACGACGGCGGCTTCAGCTTCGCGTTGGCACGGCCCTCGACGGAGGTGGTGGCGGTCGAGGTCTCGGAGCAAGCAGCGGCGCGCCTGGCGACGAACGCGAACCGGAACCGTCTCGCGAACGTTCGAACCGTGACGGGGAATGTCTTCGACGTGCTGCGCGACATGGAGCGGAGAGGAGAGCGATTCGGGACGATCGTGCTCGATCCACCCGCGTTCGCCAAGACTCGTGCCTCCTTACCGCGCGCGCTCGGCGCCTACAAAGAAATCAACCTCCGCGCGCTCAAGATCCTCGACCCCGGCGGCACGCTCGTATCCTGCAGCTGCTCCTATCACGTCAGCGAGCCGCTCTTTCTCGACGTCGTGCAGGCCGCCGCCCGCGACGCGCGGGCCACGCTCTCCCTGCTCGAGAAGCGCACCCAGGCACGCGACCATCCCGTGTTGCTCGGCGTGCCGGAAACTAACTATTTGAAGTGCCTCCTGCTGAGAAAGCTCTGAGCTCGCATGCCGGTACTGCTGAAAACCGTGATGCTGCTCATGGGTCGAAGCTCTTCATGACGTTCGCCTGGTATGGGCATCTCAAGAATCTGGGCAACAAGCCGTGGTATGTCGCGGCCGTGACCAGTTGGTCGATCGCCCTCTTCGAATACCCGCTGCAGGTGCCGGCGAACCGTCTCGGCTATACACGCTTCTCCGCCGCGCAGCTGAAGATCTTACAGGAAGCCATCACCCTTTCGGTGTTCGCACGGTTCGCGCTGCTGTACATGAAGCAGCCCCTCAAGCTCGACTACCTATGGGCGGGCTTCTGCGTGCTCGGGGCGGTCGATTTCGTGTTTCGTTGAGCCGAAGGCGTGGGCAGCCCCGCAAGAGCGCGCCCGGTACGGCCGTTTTACCGCGAAGTCTATCGGCTCGTGCGTCGCATCCCGCGAGGCAAGGTCGCGACCTACGGCCAGCTCGCCGCGGTGCTCAGGCGCCCGCGCGCCGTGCGGGCGGTGGGCTCCGCGCTGCGGCGGCTGAGCGGTCCGATGGCCGGCGTGGTGCCGTGGCATCGCGTGCTGAACGCAGCGGGGCGAGTGAGCTTCCGGGAAGGCGAGTCGCCCGAGCTGCAGCGCGATCTCTTGCGCGCTGAAGGCGTGCGGTTCCGCCGGGGCGGGAGCGTCGATCTGGCGCGCTTCGGATGGGCCGGACCGCGCGGCGGGCGCGCTTCGTTGCGCACGCGCGTGTCCTAAGCCCGACGAAAAACTGACGCCGCGAGGGCGGGGTACGGCGCCGTCGTGATCGAAGTAATTGATTTGTCTTAGGCGTCCGACCGCGCGGCCGCCTTGGCACGCGTTCTGCTCCTCTCACGGGCCATGCCTGCTCCCGCGGCAAGACCGATCGAGCACCAGCCGCAGGAGCCTGAGGCAGGAGCCGCAAGCGCGGCGGAGCTTCGCGCGCTATTCGCGACGGCTCCGTTCGGCGTGATCGCGATCGGCGTAGACGGCCGAGTCCGATATGTGAACGCGCGCCAGTGCGAGCACTCGGGGCTTGGGCCCGACGATTTCCTCGGCAAAGATCATCGATCGGTTTTCGGGCCGGCGCTCGCGCGCGCGGGACTTCTTTCTCTCTACGATCGTCTCGTCGCCGACGGCACTCCCTTCGAAAGGACGCTCCTCGACTACAAGCGCCACGTCGACGATGCCGCGATGGCGCTCAGCATCCGCGGCTATAGGGCGGGGGGCTGCACCCTCCTCGTCACCAGTGTGGAGCGCACGCTCGCCAACCAGCAGGTTCGCTATCTCCAGCTGTTCGAGAACGCCAACGACGGAATATTCCTCCTCTCGCGCGAGGGGCGCTTCGTGAGCGCGAATCGAACGTTCGCGGAAATCGTCGGCGTGCCGCTCGAATCGCTGATCGGCGAGACCACCGAGGTCTTTCTGCCGGGACGCTTCGCCCAGTCTCAGGTTCGGCTCGAGCGAATCATGCGCGAGGGACGCTTGGGGCCGTACGAGCTCGAGATCTCCACGCCGATCGGCCAGAAGGTCCTCTCCCTCAGCGGGTTCGCTTGGGTCGAGGACGGCGAGCCCGTGGGCGTGATCAACATCGCTCGCGACATCACCGATGAGCATCGGCGTGCCGAGGAGCTACGCGAGGCGCACGACAAGGCGCTCGAGGCGTCCCGGCTGAAGAGCTCCTTTCTCGCCAACGTGAGCCACGAGATCCGCACGCCGTTGAACATCGTCCTCGGGTACGGCTCGCTCGTCGCCGCGTATCTCGAGGAGAGACACGACACCAGCCAATCGGCGATGCTCGAAGGCATCCAGCGCGCCGGCCGGCGCTTGCGAGATACCATCAACTCGATCCTCGACATCTCGAAGATCGAATCCGGCGCCTTCGAGGTGCGGCCCGAGCGGGTGAAGCTCACCCCGCTGATCGAGCGCCAGCTCGAGGATTTTCGCTCGCTGGCCCGCACCAAGGATCTCTCGCTGTCGTGCCACATCGAGGTCTGCGACGCAGCCGTCACCTTCGATGCGTACTGCCTGGAGAACGCGCTCACGAACCTTCTCGCCAACGCAGTCAAGTTCACGGAGCGCGGTGAAGTGCGAGTCCGACTCGCCCGCGACGACCGAGGATTGCTCGCGCTGAGCGTGTGCGACACGGGCATCGGCATCGATCCGAGCTTCGCGGCGCGGCTCGGTGAGGTCTTCGCGCAGGAGGATTCAGGCCCCGGAAGACGGTTCGAGGGATCCGGCCTCGGGATCGCGCTCACCAAGAGCTATCTCGAGCTCAACGGCGCCCGGTTGTCGGTCGAGAGCGCGAAGGGCAAGGGATCGCGGTTCACGATTCACTTCAAGGAACCCGCCCCGGACGTTCCCGGCGCAAGGAAAGCGGCTTAGTGGAGCCGCTTGGATCGCGCGGGTCTAGTAGCCCTTGAGCTCGGCGTAGCGGCGGCGGTGCCACGCGGCGTCGCCGAACGTCATCTCCGCGGCTCGCGCGCGCTTCAAGAAGAAGCCGACGTCGTGCTCGTCGGTCATGCCGATCCCGCCGTGCATTTGCACCGCCTCGTTGGCCGTGAGCACGAACGCGTCCGAGAGACGCGCCTTGGCGAGTGACACCAGCTCGCGGGCGCGGGCATCCTCGGTGTCGAGCGCGCCGCAGGCGGCCATCACGGCGGAGCGCGACAGCTCGGTCTCGGTGTAGACCATCGCCGCGCGATGCTTGAGCGCCTGGAACGTGCCGATCAGCGCGCCGAATTGCTTGCGGGTCTTCAGGAATTCGAGGGTCATCTCGAATGCCGCCACCATCGAGCCGAGCATCTCCGCGCTGAGCGCGGCGGTCGCGCGATCGAGCGCCGGCTCGAGGACGTCCGCGCCGTGGTCGACTTCGCCGACGACCGCTGCCGGATCGACCTCGACGCCGTCGAGCCGCACGATCGAGGAGGGGCGGCCGTCGACCAGCCACTGACGGCGTGAGCTCACCCCGCGAGCCCCGGCCTCGACGAGGAAGAGCGTGACTCCGGAAGCGTCCGCTTCCCCTCCCGCTGTGCGGGCCGACACGATGATGGAATCCGCGGTCGGACCGCCGAGCACCTGATGCTTCTCGCCCCGCAACGTCCAGCCGCCGCTCCGCTTTTCGGCGCGCGTCGCGACGCGACGCGGGTCGAAGCGGCTCGCGGGCTCCTGGTATCCGACGGCGAGCAGCGTCTCGCCCTTCGCGACCGCGGGCAACAGCGCGCGCCGCTGCGCGCTGCTGCCACCGAGCATCAGAGCGGCCGAGCCGAGCACGGTCGGGATCATCGGCTCCGGCATCAGGGCTCGACCGAGCTCCTCCATGACGACCATCAAGTGGGAGTATTCGAGGCCGCTGCCGCCATGCTGTTCGGCAACGACGATCCCCGCCCAGCCGAGCCCCGCCATCTCGTGCCAGAGGTCACGGGAGAAGCCGGCGGCGTCGCCGGAGTCGCGTAGCGCGCGGATTCGCTTGAGGGACGACTTGGAGCGGACGAACTCCGCTGCGGTCGCCCGCAGCAGCTGGTGCTCTTCGCTGAGTACCAGATTCATCGGCTCAGTCCGGCAACCCGAGCACGCGCTTGGCGATAATGTTGAGCTGGATCTCCGTTGTGCCGCCTTCGATCGAGTTCGCCCGCGAGCGCAGCCACTCGCGGGTCAGCTTCACTTCTCCGGGCTCGAAGCCTTCGCCTTCCCATCCGAGCGCCTGCGGCCCGAGAATCGACAGGAAGAGCTCGTGGCGGCGCTTGTTCAGCTCGGTGCCGTAGTACTTGAAGATCGACGACTCCGCGCCCGGCGCTTGGCCTGCCTTGGCCGAGTCCTTGGTTCGCTGCAGCGTCAGGTCCAAGCAAGCCTGATCGAGCTTGACTTGCGTGATGCGGTCGCGCAGCAGCGGATCGGCGAGCGGGCCCTGGACCGGTCCGACGTAGCGCCGGGCGAGGTCGAGCATGCGATCGGATTCACCGACTTCATCGCGCGCGAGGAACACGTCGGCGATCATGGTGCGCTCGAAGCCGAGGAGCTTCTTGGCGATCGGCCACCCGCCGTTGATCTGGCCGACCACGTTCTTCCGCGGCACGCGCACGTCGTGGAGGAACGTCTCACAGAAGGGCGAGTAGCCGCTGATGAGACGGATCGGCCGGACGCTCACGCCGGGCGAGCTCATGTCCATCAGCAGGAACGTGATGCCGGCGTGCTTCTCCGCGGCGGGGTCGGTCCGCACGAGCAGGAACATCCAGTCCGCCCGGTCTGCGAAGGACGTCCAGATCTTCTGGCCGTTGACGACGAAATCGTCTCCGTCGGGGACGGCTCGCGTCTGCAGGCCGGCGAGGTCCGAGCCGGCGCCGGGCTCGGAGTAACCCTGGCACCAGCGAACTTCACCGCGCGCGATGCGCGGCAAGTGCTCGCGCTTCAACTCTTCGCTGGCCTCGTGAAGCAGCAGCGGTCCGATCATCGTCAAGCCGAAGCCGGCGAGCGCGGGGCGGAGCTTCAAGGACCGCATCTCCTCGTGCAGCGCTTTCCCCTCCGCGGGGGAGAGCCCGCCGCCGCCGTATTCTTTCGGCCACGTCGGCGCGGTCCAGCCGCGCTCGCCCATGACCTTCAACCATTGCGCCACGTCCGGCGGAAACTGGACCTTCTGGCCGCCCGGGCAAATGTCTTCCTCCGAGCGCGGTAGGGTGAACATCGACTTCGGCGCGTTGGCCAGCAGCCACCCGCGAGCTTCGGCGCGGAAGCGATCCAAGTCGGTCATGGCGGGCTCACCTCGTTCGCAGGGATGTAACGCAGCGCCTGAGGGCACTCAAGTAGACTCCCTTCCCACGCCTGGCGCGCCGCGATATGGGAGTGTGTTCGAGTTTGCGAAGGAGGGAGCATGCGGCTCGGTCTCAACGTCGGCTATTCCGGTTCTCAGGTCTCGCTGCCCATGGAGCTCGTCCGCGAGGCGGATCGCTTGGGGTTCCACTCGGCGTGGACGGCGGAAGCTTACGGCTCCGACGCGGTGACCCCTGCGGCGTGGATTGCAGCGCAGACCCGGCAGCTCAAGGTCGGCACTGGCATCATGCAAATGCCGGCGCGGACTCCGGCAATGACGGCAATGACCGCCAGCACGCTCGACCAGCTTTCGGGTGGGCGCTTTCTCCTGGGGCTCGGGCCGTCGGGCCCCCAGGTGATCGAGGGCTGGCACGGAGTTCCCTATGGCAAGCCGCTCGCACGTACACGCGAGTACGTGGAGATCGTGCGCTCGATCTGGGCGCGAGAGAAACCTGTCGAGCACCAGGGCGAGCACTATCAGATCCCGTACAAGGGCCCGGGCGCGAGCGGCCTCGGCAAGCCGCTGAAGAGCATCGTGCACGGCCGCCAGATACCCATCTACATCGCCTCGATCGGTCCGAAGAGTGTGGAGCAGGCGGCGGAGATCGCCGACGGTTGGCTGCCGATCTTCTTTTCCCCGAAGCGCATGAGCGTCTACCGCGCGGCGCTCGATGCCGGCTTCAAGAAGGCCGGCGGGGGCAAGGGCCTAAAGACTTTCGACATAGCCCCTTCGGTAACGGTCGTCCAAGGCGACGACGTCAAAGCATGCCTCAACTTCGTCAAGCCGGTGCTGGCGCTCTACGTCGGGGGCATGGGTGCTCGCGGCAAGAACTTCTACAACGATCTCGCCCGCCGCTACGGCTTCGAGGCGGCGGCCAAGCAGATCCAGGACCTCTACCTCGACGGCAAGAAGAACGAGGCGATCGCAGCCGTCCCGGACGAGCTCGCCGACGAGGTCACGTTGTGCGGGCCGAAGGAGCGGATCCGCGATCGGCTCGCGCAATGGAAGGAATCGGGCGTCACGACGCTGATCCTGGCGCTGCAGCAGCCGGAAGCCATGCACACGGTCGCGGAGGCAGTGCTCTGAGCCGCACCTCATCGCCGGACCGCGTCGCCGTCGGCAAGGATCTCGGTGGTCACGAGTACGAGATCGGCCGGGAGCGCGTAGCTCTCTACGAAGCAGGCACCGCGGACCACAACCCGCTGTACGGCGAGGTGGCGCCGGCGCTGCTGTTCCATTCCGAGTGCTACACGTTTCTGCAGGACTGGTACCTGCCGAACCTCGTCGGCAACCTCCACGCCAAGCAGGAGTGGGAGCTGTTCGGGGCCGCGCGCGTCGGCGAGCGCGTACGCTCCCGGGCATTCGTCGCCGAGCGCTACCGCAAGCGCACGCGTGACTACGTGGTGTGCGAAACGCTACTCTTCGGAGAGAGCGGCGCCGTACTGGTGCGCGGCCGGACCCATCAGAGCTTCTTGACCGAGGCGCCCGAAGGCGTCGTCGTGGACAAAGAGCGCGAGAAGAGCGCCGACCGCCGGTTCGTAGTCGGCCAGGGTTCAGGCCGCGAGATGGCGATCGAGCCGCGCCGCATCACGCTCGAGATGTGCAGAGCGTTCTCCGGCCCGAGCGAGAACTATCATACCAACCGCGAGATGGCGCGGGCGCTCGGGTTTCCCGACATCGTCGTGCAAGGGATGATGACGCTCTGCTTCCTGTCCGGGCTACTGACTCGCGAGTTCGGCCGCGGCTGGCTTCAGGGCGGCAAGATGGCCGTCAGCCTCGTCAACGTGGCGTGGTGCGACGACGTGGTGACGGCCCGAGCCAAGGTGCGGGAGGAGGCCGAGGAAGGCTCGAAGACGCGCGTGCAACTGGACGTCTGGTGCGAAAAGACGGACTCCACGAAAGTCGTCGTCGGAACCGCCAGCGCGCTCGCCTAGATGTGTGCGTTGCGCCCTCTCAATCTTTCGATTGCCGATGTTGCGCCGACCGTCGTCTAGCGGAACCGCCGGGGGAAATGCTACACTCTGGCGACATTTGTCATCTCCGACTCCGAGGTTTCCGAGAATGAGCGTACTGAAGAGGATCAATTGGGTCACCGCCTCGTTCCTGGTCCTGACCCCACTCGTGGCGGTCGTTTGGGGGGGTGTTCACATCGCGCTCTTCGGCGTGCACCCGTTCGAGGTCGTGCTCTTCGCGCTTTACATCGGCGCGACGGGCTTCAGCATCACCGCGGGCTACCATCGCCACTTCGCTCACGGGGCCTACGAGTGCCGGCGCTTCGTCAAGGCCTTCTATCTCCTGTTCGGGGCCGCCGCCTTCCAGCACTCGGTGCTCAACTGGTCCTCCGACCATCGCCGCCATCACGAGAACATCGACGAGGAGCTCGACCCCTACAACATCAAGAAGGGCTTCCTCTGGGCGCACATCGGCTGGCTGATGGTGAAGCCCCCGAACCCGGAAGACTTCTCCAACGTTCCCGATCTCGTCGCCGATCCGATGGTGCGCTTGCAGCACCGCTTCTACGTTCCCGTGGCGATCACCATGGGGTTCGTCGTGCCGCTCGCGATCGGCTTCGCGATGGGCCACCCGTGGGGGTGCCTGCTGTGGGCCGGAGTGTTTCGCACCGTGCTCGTCCATCACTCCACCTTCTTCGTGAACTCCCTCGCGCACACGCTCGGGAAGCGGCCGTACTCGATCGCGGTCTCGGCTCGCGACAGCGTCGTCACGGCGCTGCTTACGTTCGGCGAGGGCTACCACAACTTCCATCACCGCTTCTCGACCGACTACCGGAACGGGGTTCGTCGCCATCACTGGGATCCGACCAAGTGGCTGATCCGCGGCATGGCCGCCGTCGGTTGGGCATGGGGCCTGTGCCGCGCGCCGCACGAGAAAATCGTCGCCGCCGAGCTCGAGTGCGATGCCACGCGCCTTCTCGAGCGCTGGAAGGGTCACTCGGCGGACGCGATGACATACGTCCGGGAGCGCATGGCGGAGATCAAGGCCGCCGTCGAACACTCGGCCGCCCGGCTCGGTGACCTCGAGCGGCAGCTGGTGCGCGCCCGATACACCCTCGGCGAGGAGGGCCACCGTCACATCGAGCGCTTGCGCGCCGAGCTGAGGGCCGCTCGCCGTGAGTTCCGCCTGGCTCGCAGCCGCTGGCGGGAATTCGTGGAGGAGCTGGCCGCTGTGCCAGTGCCCGCCGTGGCGCTCGTCCGGGTGGCGTGATCCTTCTGCTCGTCCGGCACGGGGTCACGCAGTACAACACCGACCGGGTCTTCATGGGGCACGATCCCGTGCCGCTGTCGGCGGCCGGGCGCCAGCAGGTCGAGCGCTTGGCCGAGCGCTTGTGCGGTATGCCGCCGACGCGGATGGTCTCCTCGGACATCCTGCGAACCCGCGAGTCCGCCGAGATTCTTTCGACTCGGCTCGGCTTGCCGGTCGAGACCCATGTCGAGCTTCGCGAGGTCGACGTCGGCCGCGCCAAGGGGCTCTCGTATCGCGAAGCGGCCAATCGTTGGCCGGAAGTCTTCGACCCGGCGGGTGAGGAGCGCTTTCCGGACGGCGAGTCGTTCGCGGAGGTCGCCGATCGAGCGACGGCCTACCTGCGCTCTTCGGTGCTCGACGACTCCGGACGCGTCCTCGTGGTCACGCACGGCGGGGTCGTGCGGGGCGTGGCCGCGCGGCTTCTCGGTTTGCCGCTGCGATCCGTAGCCGGGTTCCTGATCGACAACGCCTCGTTGTCGATCTTCCGCGTCGACGACGGCATCGCTAACCTGGTCACCTGGAACGACACGGGGCACCTCGGGCCGGAGCCGTCGGGCGGGCAGTGGCCCGGCCCCGCGGGCGGCTGAGGCCGCGGCCGGTCAGCTCGGCGGCGGCTCCTCCGCAAGGTCCGCGACTGGCGCTGGGACCGGCTCGCGCGCCGTGTGCGCGCTGACCCCGGCCGTGACCATGGCCACGGCGCCGACGATCACCGCGGCTCCCGTCACGGTTTGTGCAGTGATGACCTCGCCGGCCAGCAGCCAGCCGAGCACTACGGCGACGACCGGATTGACGTAGGCGTACGTCGACACGCGCGATGGCGGGGCGGCGTCGATCAAGTACGTGAAGGCGCTGAACGCGATGATCGAGCCGAACACCACCAGATACGCGAAGGCGAGGACCGATCGAGCCGAGATGGCGTCTAGGCGGACGGTGCCGAGCTCGCCGCCGGCGAGGCCGCCGAGCACGAGAAGCGCGCCGCCAGCGAGCATCTCCATGCCGCTGGCGAGCGGCAGCGAGCGAGGCAGGTCGGCCTTGCGGGCGTGGAGCGAGCCGATCGCCCAAGAGAGCGCCCCGGCGACGAGGACGGCGGCGCCGGCGTTGTCGATGGGCGTCGAATCGGCGCCGCTCCTCGATACCAGCAGCAACAGTCCGCCGAAGCCGAGCGTGACGCCCGCAGCGACGAGCGGGTGAGGCCGCGCACCGCCGGGACGGAGCCAATCGAGGAGTACGACCCAGAGCGGCATCGTAGCGATCAGCAGCGATGCGATGCCGGAAGGGATGCGCTGCTCCGCCCAGACGACCGCGCCGTTGCCGCCGAGAAAGAAGAACCCGCCGAGTATCAGCGCCTCGCGCCAATTGTGGAGCGTCGGACGCATGCCGTCGCGTAGGCCCCACGCGAACACGGCGGCTCCGGCCACGAGATAGCGTGTGCCCGCCATGATGAGCGGCGGCAGCGTCTCGATCGCGTAGCGGATCGCCAGGTACGTCGATCCCCAGATGAGATAGACCGCGAGGAAGCAAAGCGTGACCCGCAGGCTCGAGCGAGGCCGCACTCAGCGGCCGCCGTTCCGCTGCGGGCGGCGGTAGCCGGCGAGCCCCGCGGGAACCGCGACGCCGCCGACCAGCCGCGCGTCGGGCACCGGAGCCCCCGGAACGAGCGTGAGCGGCAGATGCCCGGCCCAGACCGGAAGCTCGTAGTCCTCCTCGTCGTCCAGCGGGCCCCCGGATCGCAGCTTCGCCGATGCTTCGGATAGCGGCAGCGCCAGCACCGTCGTCGCCTTCATCTCTTGCTCGGTCGGCGGGCGGACGGCCTGCCAGCGGTCGGCGAGCACGTGGTCGACGATCGCGTGAAGCGCGCGCGTCTTCGCCTCGGGCTCGATCACGGCTCGCGCCGTGCCGAGCAGGACCACCGAGCGGTAGTTCACGGAGTGGTGGAAGGCGGACCGGGCCAGCACCAGGCCGTCGAGGAGCGTCACCGTGAGGCACAGAGCGACTCCGTCCCCGAGCGTGCCCAGCATGCGGCTCGCAGCCGAACCGTGCAGATAGACCTCGTCGCCGACGCGAGCGTAGATCGTCGGCAGCACGTACGGCTGGCCTTCGACGGCGAAGCCCAGGTGGCAGACGAGACCCTCGTCGAGGATGGCCTCGATGGTCGCGCGATCGTACGCTCCGCGCTTCGGCATTCGCTTCACCGTCGTCCGGGGGCTCTCCAGGGTGTACTCGCTGGACTTCATCTCTCCCTTTCGTTACAGTACAAATCTATGAACGTTCCGGCACAGTATCGCATCGCGGGTCGCTCGGCAAGCGACATCGCCGCCAGCGTGGAGACCGAGGTACGTGAGGGCCGGCTCGTCCCTGGCCGCGCGCTGCCCACCGTGCGGGAGCTCGCCCGCCGCCTGCGCGTGAGCCCGACCACCGTGGCGGCGGCGTACCAGCGCTTGCGCCTGCGCGGCCTGGTGGCGGGGGAGGGCCGTCGCGGCACACGCGTCAGTCATCGCCCGCCGCTGCCGACGCGCTCGCCCGGCTCGGCGGCCGCGTCGTTGCGCAACCTGGCCGATGGCAATCCCGATCCGCGCATGCTGCCGCGGCTGCCGGTGCTGCGCCCGGAGCAGGCGGTGCGGCTCTACGGCGAGCGCGCGGCGCTGCCCGACCTCGTCGAGCACGCTCGGCGCGAGCTCGCGGCCGACGGCATCACCGGCGAGATCGCGGTCGTCTCCGGGGGCCTCGACGGCATCGAGCGCGTGCTCCAGGCGCACCTCGCACCGGGCGACCGCGTGGCGGTCGAGGATCCCGGATTCACCGGCGTGCTCGATCTCGTCTCGGCGCTCGGGCTCGGCGTCGAGCCGGTGGCGGTGGACGACTTCGGCGCGCGCCCCGACGAGCTCGCTCGGGCGCTGCGGCAGCGGGTGCGTGCCGTCGTGCTCACGCCTCGGGCACAAAACCCGACCGGGGCGGCGATGAGCGCCGAGCGGACGCGCGATCTCCGCGCCGTCTTCGATCGCGGGCCGGAGGTGCTCGTCGTCGAGGACGACCACGCCGGACCGGTCGCTGGCGCGCCGACGGTCAGCGTGTGCCCGGCGCCCGCGCGCTGGGCCGTCGTGCGATCGGTGTCGAAATCCCTGGGACCCGACTTGCGGCTTGCAATCGTCGCCGGAGACGCGACCACGGTGGCGCGGGTCGAGGGCAGGCAGCGCCTCGGCATGGGTTGGGTCAGCCACGTGCTGCAGCGCCTGGTCCTGACGCTCTGGTTGGACCGCCGGGTGACGGGACGGTTCGCGACGGTGGCCGAGACCTATGCCGCGCGGCGGCGGGCGTTGATCGCGGCACTGGCCCGGCGCGGCATCGCCGCTCACGGGCGCTCCGGATTGAACGTGTGGATTCCCGTCGCGGAGGAGGCCGCGGCGGTCGCCGCGCTGGCCGAGCGAGGTTGGGCCGTACGCGCCGGCGAGCCGTATCGCGCGCGTACGCCCCCGGCGATTCGCGTGACGGTGTCCACGCTGAAGCCCGCGGAGGCGGAGCGCCTCGCCGACGACTTGGCGGCGAGCCTGCAGGCGGTTCCGGCGGCGGCGACGCGCTAGGAGCCCGTGCCCGTCCCGGTAGTGCTCCCCGCCGGCTCGGTCCGGACGGGACGGGGACTCTTAGGAGCTCGCGCTCCGGCCGGGCGCGAGCGCGGCGAGCGTCTTCCAGGCCTCCTGCGGGTCGGGGGCGAAGGCATGGAACATCGGGGTGGAGAGTCCCGCGTCGACAAACTCGGCGACCCGATCGCGGCAGTGTCGCTCGCTTCCGACGAGCGTGATCGCGTCGATCATTTCGTCGGTGAACGCAGCTTCGGTGTGCTCGCGATCGCGCTTTGCCCACGCCTCGCGCATCGACCTCGCTTCCTCGGTGAACCCGCACCATTCGGCGAACGAGTTGTACACCGAGGTGGTGAAGTATCCCGCCATGGCGCGGCGCAAGAGCGCGCGTGCCCCTTTGGGGTCGTCTGTGACCCAGGCCTGGAATCGGCAGACGATCTCGAGGTCGCTCGCCTGCTTCCCGGTCTTCGCGGCGCCGCGCTCGATCTCGGCGATCATGCGCGGCAGTGCCGAGGCGGGGAACAGGTTCACCGCTACGCCGTCGCCGACCTCGCCGGCGAGCCGAAGCATCGGCGGTTTGAGAGCACCCACGTAGATCGGCACCGGCTGCGGCGGCAGCGCGGTCAAACGGAAGCCCTCGCTCCGTACGGTCTCGCCCTTGAAGCTCGTGCGCTCGCCCCGCAGCATGGTGCGTACGAGCGTGACAGTCTCCCGGATGCGCGCGAGCGGCTTCTCGAACGGCACGCCGTTCCAGCGGTCGACGATCGTCTCGCTCGAGCAGCCGAGCCCGAGCACGAAGCGACCGGGCATGAGCTGCGCGACCGACCCGGACATCGAGGCGAAGACCACGGGTGTGCGCGTGTACGCGGGCGACACCGCGATGCCGACGCGAAGCCGCCCGACCGTGCGCGACAACGCGGCTGCCATCACGAACGGGTCGATGCCGCCGGTGTCTGCGAGCCAGGCGCTCTCGTAGCCGAGCGCTTCGGCACGGCGGGCGACGTCGAGGCAGGCGTTCAGGTCGGGCGGGACGGGAAGGCTGAAGGCATAGCGAGTCGGGAGCTTCGAAGTCACGGCAGTCCTCCTGCAGCGCGTCCGCTACCATAGAAACGTAGGGGGAAAAATGAAACGCTCGCCGAGTGATGCGGTGGGCGATCCTCGTCGTCGCGCTCGCGGTCATTGCGCCGGCGTGGGCGGGCGATGCGCTTTACGAGCGGGAGTGCGCGTTCTGTCACGGGATCGACGGACGCGGCGACGGGCCGGCGGCGACGCATCTTCGAGCGCCGCCCGCGGACTTCAGCGCGGGGAACTTCAAGCTGCGCTCGACGCCGTCGGGGATGATGCCGACGGACGACGATCTGCTCGGGTCGATCACTCGCGGCATCCCGGGGAGCGGCATGCCGTCGTTCGCGGCGTTGACGCTCGAGGAGCGGCGCGCCCTCGTCCGCGTCGTGAAAGAGCTCTCTCGTCCGCGCGAAGGCGGCGAGGGATACTTCGTAACTCGACCGAACGGGCCGGTGGTGCCCGTGCCGCGGCGACCGCGCTCGAGGGCGGCGCTCCTCGCCAAGGGGGCGAAGCTCTACCGCGAGCTCGCCTGCGCGAGCTGTCATGGTGACGAAGGCCGCGGCGATGGGCGCTCCGCGCCGGAGCTCAAGGACTACGCGGGACGCCCGCTTCCGCCGACGAACTTCACGCTCGGCGTGTTCAAGGGAGGGGCGGACCCGCGCCAGCTCTATCTGCGCCTCGCCACGGGCATGAACGGGACGCCGATGGCCGAGTACGGCGACGACGTGCTTCGTTCCGACGACCGCTGGGCGCTCGTGGACTACCTGCTAGCGCTCGTCGGTCGCTGACTTTCCACTCGGCCGGCGATCCTCTATGAAGCGCGGCTCTCGGAGGTGATTCGATGAAGCTCGCTGAGAAAGTGGCGATCGTGACAGGCGGCGCTCGCGGCATCGGCGCCGGCATCGCGCGCTGTCTGGCGGCGGAGGGCGCGAAGCTGGCGCTCGTCGACGTCGATGGCGGCGAAGCGCAGAAGACCGCCGCGTCTCTCGGTGTCGAGGCGATCGGCGTCGCCGCCGACGTGTCGACCGAGGCGGCCGCTGCGGAGGCGACCGCGAAGGTGGTGGCGCGCTTCGGCGGCTTGGACGTCTTCGTCAACAACGCGGGCGCGGCGAAGGGCGATCCGAACGACTTCGGCGGCCTTGGCAACCCGTTCACGAACATCACTCAGGAGGGATGGGACGGGCAGCTCGAGAACAACCTGCGGACCACGTTTGCCGGATGCAAAGCGGCGATCCCACACCTCGAGAAGCGCGGCGGCGGCTCGATCATCAACATCGCGTCGATCGCCGGCTTGCTGGCCGTCCCCGCGCTGCCCGCCTACGGTGCCGCCAAGGCGGGCGTGATCTCGCTGTCGCGCTCGCTGGCGCTCGAGCTCGGCCCGAAGAACATCCGCGTCAACGCGATCTGTCCCGGTTTTCTGTGGACGCGGGCTTGGGAGATGCTCGCCACGCTGATGAAGATGGCGGTGCCCGAGTATGCGAGCCTCGAGCCACACGACATTTTTCTGGATCAGGTGAAGCGCGGCGTGCCGCTCGCTCGCGAGCAGACGCCCGAAGACATCGGCAAGCTGACGGCATTCCTGGCGAGCGACGATGCGCGCAACATCACCGGCCAGGCGATCTCCGTCGACGGCGGGATCACCTTGAAGGTCGGGATCGGGGCCTGACCGCCTTCAGGAGAAGACCGCCGGCTCGGGCAGCGTCGCCCAGAGCTCGGGATCGTGTCCGAAGAAGAGCCGGGCGCCGCTCTTCTGCAGGGCGCCGAGTCGGCGGAGCGAGTCGGTCATCTGCTCGGCGTCGTGCACGATGGGCGGCAGGTTCATCTCCTCGAGGGTCCTGCGGAAGTAGCAGGCGTCGGCGGTGAGCACGACGTCGCCGCCGCTCAGACGGACTCTCAGCGATTGATGCCCGGGGGTGTGGCCGTAAGTCGGGAAACAGACGACGGCGCCGTCGCCGAAGACGTCGAGCTCGCCGTCCACGAGCTCGACCGGATGTCCCAAGTCGTAGTCCCGGGGGTTGTAACCGTTCTTCTGCATGAGCTCCGGCGTCCGCCCGGCCTCCCATTCTCGTCGCTGGACGACCAGCCGGGCGTTGGGAATCTGTGCGTGGCCGCCGACGTGGTCGAAGTGAAGGTGAGACGTCACCAGATGCGTGACGCGCGCCGGATCGAATCCTCTGGCGACGAGGCGTTCGGCCACGGCCTCGCCGGCTCCGAACTCGACTTCGAAGAGCTTGACGAGAAATCCGAGCCGCGCTTCGGCATCGACGCGCGTATCGGCGTGGAGCCCGGAATCGAAGAGCACCAGGCCG
Organism: Binatia bacterium; assembly: GCA_040507895.1. Classification (GTDB taxonomy): domain Bacteria; phylum Desulfobacterota; class Binatia; order JACPRU01; family JACPRU01; genus JBEVNX01. The sequence continues at coordinate 20,491 of JBEVNX010000016.1, forward strand.
CGCGGGTGCTCGATCAAGTAAACCGGAACGGGTATGCGAATCCGACCCGAGGCGCCGGTGAGAAACAGGTGAAGGTCGCCGCCGAGCCAGCCACAACACAGGGCGTGCAGGCGAATCACGGTTCACCCTTCTGAAGATGGTCGAGGTACTCCGACATGCCGTATCCCACGCGGTCGCCGGCCCGCCATTCGGTCATGCCCTCCGAAACGCGCGTCACCCAGCCCGCGCGCCGATTGCGACAGGGCACGAGCGACAGCACACGACCCGTGACCTCGATCGGCGTACTTCCGTCGGCGCGGCGGAGCCGTACGCGCAAGCGCTCGTGGACCTTCTGCTCGCCGCCGAAGTCCGTTTCGAGCTCGACCTTCGCGATCGTCGTGTTGGGCTTGCCCTTCTCGTAGAGATAGCCGTGGCTCGCCTCCCGGCCGCCGCTGCGCTCGGAGACGAGCCCCATCAAGCCGAGGTCTTCGCCGAAGTTCATGGTGAGCCAACGATAGTAACCGGTGTTCTGCCAGTAGCGAGGACCCCAGGAATGGTCGCGGAGCCCGTAGCCGTCGATCGCGTATTCGCGGTCGCCGATCTTGAGCTTCCCCTTTGCGGCGCCATGCTGCTCGAAGTGGCCGCGCGCGAATTGCGCTTTAGGGTCGCCCTTCGCGGCCGATTCATAGGTTCCGTCGGGACGTCGGCGCCGCGGCTCCCCGCCCCAGCCTGGTGAGAGACCGAGCCAGCGGATGTCGAGATCGATCTTCTGATGCGGGTTGTCGCGGAACGCGGCCCTCGGGTCCGCCATGTCGAGCGGGTTCTTCATCACGCATGCGCCGCCGCGGTAGGTGACTCGATGCTCCTTCCAGCGCTCCATCACCTCGAAGCGCAGGCCGCCAGCGTCGCGCGCGCCGTTGTCGTGGATCTCGGGTTTCTTCCACATGAAGGCGGCCGAGCCGTCCGGCTCGTAGAAGCACACGGTCATCTCCGCGTAACCTTCGTTCGGGCGGTTGCCGATGCGCACCCAGCCGCCGGTGCGGGTCGTACGGTCGAAGAAGTTGTAGTAGGCGCTCTCGTTGAAGTTGGAGGCGTCCTCCACGGCGTGCATGGCGTCGTCTTCGGGGAGGAGGACGATTTCGACGGGCGAGTCGCTGCTCATGCGGCGGTTCTAATCGTGCGCTGTGTCGATCTCAAGTCACAGCTCTTCGACCGCCGCGCCTGCGGCGTCTCGCTCACCCTTCCGTCGACGGCGGCGCGGGCTCATCTTGCGCGCCCAGTCGGCGGGAGCGCGCCGCCCTCCGACGCGGCGATCTCGCCGCCTCGTCCCTTTTGTGCCGATCAGCCTCGGATCACGCGGAGGATCGTTCGCCAGCGCTGCTGATCCTTCTCGCTGACCGGGGGGAAGTATGGCGAGATGCGGTCGAGGAGGCCGGTGTAGCGGTCTTTGATTTTGGCGCCGATCTCGCTCGGGGAGCCGCTCACGGAGTAGGCGTCGAGCATTTCGTCGCTCACCTCGCGGGGCATCTTCGACCAATCGCCTTGGGCCGCGAGGCGGCCGAGGCGGGCAGATAGGTCTCCCCAGCCGTGCGCGTCGAGCACCGGCTGGTACGCGCGGGTCGAGGCGTAGAACGAGATCTGCTGGCGGATCTTCTCCCGCTGCTCGGTGATCTCTTCGCGGGTGTCGCCGATGGCGAGGAACACTTGAGTCGAGAGCTCGAGCGCACGCCGAGTCCGTCCGGCTTTGGCGGCACCGGCTTCGATGTCGGGAATCAGCCGCTCGCGGAGAAAGTGAGCCGAGTGGAACGGGTGTACGTGGAAGCCCTCGCAGAGCTCGCCCGCGAGCCGCGTGACGTGGGGATTCACTCCGGCGATGAAGATCGGCACCTTCGAATGCTCGATCGGACCGGGGCTGAAAAACGGCGTCATCAGCGTGTGCTGGTAGAACTCGCCCTGGAAATCGAGCTTCGTGCCGTTCTGCCAGCAGTCCCAGATCGCTCGCAGGGCGAGGATGACCTCGCGGAGCTTCTTGCCGGGAGATTCCCACTTGACGCTGAAGCGTCGCTCGTTGTGCCCTTTGACCTGCGTGCCGAGACCGAGGATGAAGCGGCCCCGCGAATACGCCTGTAGGTCCCAGGCGATGTAGGCGAGGATCATGGGGGTCCGCGGGAACGCGACGGCGATCGCCGTGCCGAGCGTGACCCGTCGAGTCGCGGGCGCGATCGAGGCCAACGGGAGAAATGGATCGTGCTGCGCCTCGACGGTCCACAGGCCGTCGAAGCCCATCTCCTCGAAGAGACGCGCTTGATCCGCGAAGCCCTCGAGGGTGCGCGCGCCGAGCATGGTGTCGATCTTCATGCCGCTTCCATATGACATTTCCGTCGATTCGGGCTATCGCCAGCGGCGCTTCTCGAAGCGTGGGGCAGGAGGTTCTCGACCATGAGCGAGACATTCGTCCGGTTGGAAATTCGCGAGCGCGTGGCCCACCTCACGCTCGACCGCCCCGATCGCGGCAACGCGATCCATCTGGAGATGGCGCAGGAGCTCGCGGATACGGCCGCGCGCCTCGCGGATGATCCCGGAGTGGGTGCGGTGTTGCTCCGCGGCACGGGGCAGCATTTCTGCTTCGGCGGGGACGTGAAGACCTTTGCGACCTTCGGCGATCGCTTGCCGCAGTACCTACGCCCGGTCGCGACGGCGCTCCACTTGGCGGTCTCGCGCTTGGCGCGATCGGATGTTCCTCTCGTGGCCGCCGTGCAAGGAGCGGCGGCGGGGGCGGGAATGAGCCTCGCGTGCGCCGCGGACTTCGTATTGGCCGCCGACTCGGCGCGCTTCCGCATGGCCTATACCCGCATCGGTCTTAGCGTGGACGGCGGATCGAGCTATTTCCTGCCGCGCATCGTCGGGGCGCGCCGAGCGCTGGACCTGATGCTGACGAACCGGACGCTCGATGCCGCCGAGGCGTGCGACTGGGGCATCGTGACGCGGGTGGTACCGGCGGCCGATCTCGACCGAGAGGCCGAGGCGTTCGCCGCCACGCTCGCGGGCGGCGCCACCGGCGCGCTTCGCGCCGCCAAGCGGCTGGTGCGGGACAGCTGGAACGACAGCCTCGAGACGCAGCTCGAATACGAGACCCGGGAGATCGTCGAGAGGGCACGCTCGGCCGACGCTCGCGAAGGCATCACGGCGTTCGTGGAGCGTCGCGAGCCGCGTTTCCAGGGCGCCTGAGCGAGCGACTCAGGTCTTCGGCTCGTACTCGAACTTCAACGCTTCGGCGGCTTCGTCGCAGTCGATCGTCGCCTTGCCGCCGTCCTTCAGGCGGCCGAACAGGATCTCCTCGGCGAGCGCGCGCTTGACTTCCTGCTGGATGAGCCGCGCCATCGGCCGCGCGCCGAACGTCGGGTCGTAGCCTTTGGCTGCGAGATACTTGCGCGCCGCTGGCGTCAGCTCGAGGAACACCTTCTTCTCGTTCAGCTGCGCGTCGAGCTCCATGACGAACTTGTCGACGATGCGCTCGACCACTTCCGGCGACAGCGAATGGAAGCTCACGGTGGCATCGAGGCGATTGCGGAACTCAGGCGTGAACAGGCGCTCGATCGCCTTCGGGCCCTTGTCGGCGTTGGAGCGCCCGCCGAAGCCGATCGCCGCCGCGGCCATCTCCATCGCGCCGGCGTTGGTCGTCATGATCAGGATCACGTTGCGGAAGTCGGCCTTGCGCCCGTTGTTGTCGGTCAGCGTGGCGTGATCCATCACCTGCAGCAGGATGTTGAAGAGATCGGGGTGCGCCTTCTCGATCTCGTCGAGCAGCAGCACCGCGTGCGGAGTGCGCCGAATGCCGTCAGTCAGCAAGCCGCCTTGGTCGAAGCCGACGTAGCCGGGCGGAGCGCCGATCAGGCGCGACACCGTGTGCTTCTCCATGTACTCGCTCATGTCGAAGCGCAGGAACTGCACGCCGAGCGCCGTGGCGAGCTGCTTCGCCACCTCGGTCTTGCCGACGCCGGTCGGGCCGGCGAACAGGAACGAGCCGATGGGTTTCTCGGGATGACCGAGGCCGGCGCGAGAGAGCTTGATCGCCGACACCAGCGTGTGGATCGCCTCGTCCTGACCGAACACCGTGAGCTTCAAGTCGCGTTCGAGCGTCGAGAGGCGCTCGCGGTCGTCCACCGAGACGCTGCGCGGAGGGATCTTG
>JBEVNX010000024.1:0-10751 GCA_040507895.1 Binatia bacterium
TACGACTCCCACGGGGGGCCCCTCCCCACCCAACCAAAAAGAAAAGCCGCATGAACCCCAAAGATCGGCAGCCGCACATAACGGACATCTTCAACTGTTTATGAGGCGGACCTTTTCAAATGTTATGGACAGAAGAGGGCCGGCGCGCGGGTTACAAGTCTCGCCGGTCGTCTCTGCTCCCCAAGCGCTCGAACTGCGCGAGCCCGGCCAGGGCATTGCGGACGATCGTGAGCGCGCGCTCGACGACCGCGGCCTGCCATTCGACGTCCTCCCCGACGAAGGCCGCGCGCATCTCGCGCTTGATCTCGTTCCACAGAGGAGAGGCGCGTCCGCCGCCGCGCGCGTGGAGCCAGTTGTCCGCGCGCAGGATCTCGAGGATTGTGGCGAAATCCACGGTGCCGAACTCGGCCACCACGAGCGCCCCGGCCACGTCCGGCAACACTTCTGGGAGGGTTTGGCCGAGAAAGCCTTGAGCGGCGGGAGCCGTCGAGGTCGAGCCCGGGAACACCAGATCTTCGCCGAACCAGAGCCGCGCCAGCCGGTGCTCGCGCGAGCCGGCGATCGCGCCCGAGATCAGCTCGCAGGCCCCGCGCGCACCGAGCCCGGAGTGCAGATCGATCGCCGCGAGCCGGCGCGCCCGTCCGGCAAAACGGCGCAGAATCGTTCGCCAGACGTCGTTCGACCAGGCGGGCTTCCGGCCGCCGTAGAAGAGGCCGTCTGGATGCGAATACTGGCCGCGGCTCACGGCCGCTTGAAGCGCCCGTGCGCCGCGCTCGGCGACGTAGCAGGCGAGGGCCGCCTCGGCCTCTGCACGGGGCGGACCATGCCACTCCTCGGGCACGAGCAGGGGATGGACTTCGGAATAGACGGCGTCGTCGGGATAGGAGCCCGAGTGGTCGAGGAAATTGCGATTGAGGTCGACGTTGTCCTCGTTGGTGCGCCGGAGGTACGCGAAGCCATAGGGGTTGAGCGCGTGGACGAAGACGAGCGCGACGCCGTCGGGCCGCTCGGTTTGCACGCCGAGCTTGAGCAGCGCCGCCTGGATGCCGCCGGCGCAGAGGCCCTCGATGCCGTGCGTGCCGCTGCTGACGATCAACAGCGATTCGGCTTCCTCGGGCCCGAAGCGCGCCACGTCGGTCGCGAGCGGCTCGCCGCCGGGGCCCCGCGCGGGATGCTCGAAGCTCGCCGTCTGCGCCCCATGGGTGGAGCACAATTGCAGGAACGCGCGGCGGCTCGCCGCGTAGTCCGCGGGAAAGGAGCCCCCCAGCACTTCGTAGAGTTGCGTCACGGGAGCTCCGCGACGTCGAGCGCCGCATGCGCGCACGACTCGAGAAACGCCATGTAGTCGTGAGCCTGAAGATCGAGGAAGCGGAGGAAGGTCCCGGCGGTGCAGATCGTGAGGAACATGCTGAAGCTCACGCCGGACTGAGGATCGACGAACGTCCCCGAGTGGTATCCGAAGAACGAGCCGCGGTGTCCCCAGAAGCGCCTGCCGGCCCAGCACCAGGCTTCCACCCCGCGCCCGTACGTGCGGGGGAAGAACCAGCTCGAGGCGTCTACGCGGGCCTCCGCCACGCCGGCCGCAAAGTCGGCCGTTCCGAGCCCGATCGCGCTCGTTTCCCCGAGCAGGCAGCGAGCGAAGCGCATCATGTCCGGGAGCGACGACACGACGTTCCCCGCCGCCGAAGCGATGCTGTAGTCCGCGAGGGTGCTGACGTCGATCATCGGCCCCTCGTAACCCTGGCTCGGCATGTAATATCCCCGCGCCATGCGGGAGCGCGGCCAGTCGTCGCCTTGGGCGACGAACGTGTCGCGCATGCCGAGCGGCTCAAAGATCCGCCGCGAGAGGAGCTTCGCCAGCGTCACCCCGCCGACGCGCTCGCAAAGCCTCGCGAGCACGACCACGTCCGTGTTGTTGTAGTCGAGCCGCTCGCCGGCGCGAAACTGACGGCCGTGCATTCGCGCCAGGGCCATCAAATCGTCGTACGACATCCGCGGCCACGGATGGGGCAGCACGGTCATGGCGTGGATGAAGTTGCCGATGCCGCTCGTGTGATTGAGGAACTGCGCGACGGTGGCGTCCTCGTCGACGGCGGGCACGTCCGGGACGTATTTGGAGACGGGGTCGTCGAGAGAGATCGCTCCCTCGCGCGCGAGCATCAGCACGCAAGCGGCCGTGAACATCTTCGACTGACTGGCGACGGCGTAGAGCTCCGACCCCGTGAGCGGCGCCGAACCTTCGGAGTCGACCGAGCCGACCGCGATCCGTATCGGCTCGTCCAGCCCGGGAACGGCGAGGCGAGCCGCGACGGCGTAGATGCCGCGGCGAAGCAGCTCCCGCGCCGCCGATTCGAGCCTCGACGCGACGTACGCAGCGCGCGCGCGGATGGTCTCGCTCCGGGACATGCGCGCTACTTCATCGCCAGCCCGTGGTCGACGTTGATCGTCTGCCCGGTGATCTCCGCGCCGGCCTCCGAGGCCAGCAGCAGATACACCTGCGCCAAGCGCCCGGGATCGATCGGCGTGAAGTGGATCGCCTGCGAGGCGTTGAGCTGGCGAATCATGTCCGCTTCCGCGAGCGGACCCGCGTCGCGGGAGATCTGCGCGCCGAAGAGCTTGCGGATCGTCCCCATCGTCAGCTCGGTCGCCACCATCCCCGGCGCCACGGCGTTCACGTTGATGCCGCGCGGTCCGAGCTCGCGCGCGAACGACCGCATCATAGCCTCGACGCCGGCCTTCGACGCCGCGTACGCGCTCATCGCCGGCGGCGCGATCGCCTGCCCGTGTACCGACGTGGTGAACACGATGCGCGAGCCCGCTCGCAGACAGGGCAGGGCGGCCCGGACGGTATTGAAGGCGCCGATCAGATTGACGCGGAGGATCCGCTCGAAGATCTCGTCGACCTCCTCGCTTTCCTCGTCGACGCGGGTGATGTCGCCCGTGCCGGCGTTGGCGACGAGCACGTCGATCACGCCGAGCTCGCGGAGAGCCGCCTTCAAGCGCGCTCGATCGGTGACGTCGCAGTGGATCGGAATCACGGTCGATCCGCTCTCGCGTTCGAGCTCCGCAGCGGCCGAGAACACCTCCTCTCGCTCGGCGAGGATCGCCACCGAGGCTCCGGCCGAGACGAAGGCACGGGCGATCGCCAGGCCGATGCCGCGGCTCCCACCGGTCACGACCACCCGCTTGTCGGCGACGTCCGAGCGCATGGCAGCTCCTAGTTGATGAAGTCCGCCGAAGGATGCGCGCGCGGGAAGCGGCGGAGGTCTCGGAGATAACGGGCGAGGGCCCGGTCCGACCGGGTGAGCGCGCCCGGCTTGAAGTGCATTCCGTTCCAGATCGGCGTGTCCTCCGCGCCCATGCGCGCCACGACGTCCGCGTAGCTCCGCACTAGCGCCTCGGCCTCGGCGTCCGAGGAGGCCTCGCCGCGGTCGACCATGGTGACCACGAAGAAATCGCAACAGCCCGGCCGTGGCACGCCGAGGCAGGCCGCGACCGCGAACCACTTGCCCTCGGTGAGGCCCTCGATCAGCACCAGCGTGGTGCCGCGCACCGTGACGCTGAACGTGATCTCCGGCCCTGCGCCGTGCTCCAAGCGAGCGCTGAACTGACGCCGCACTCCGAACGGCTCGAAGCGCAGCGACTCGTTCTGGCCTTCGCGCGGGAACTCGAAGCGATGCACCGTGGCGAAATGGACCCAATCGGGCGTATTGCAACAGATGACCCAGGGATCGGCGGCGACCTGGAACGGGTCGGCCACGAGCGACGTCAACCGCTCGAAGGGCCGGCTCGGCGAAGCGAGATCGAAGAGCGGCTCGAAGCCGTTGAACGCCCAGATGATGCCGAACGTCTCCTCGGTCGGAAAGTTGAAGAGGCGCGCGGTGGGCGGCGGTGGGTCACCGATGCCCGTCCGTAGGCAGCGGCCGTCGCGGCCGAACTCCCAATGGTGAAAGGCGCAGCGGAGCGAGCTGCCGACGACCGTGCCCTGGGACAGATCGGCGCCGAGGTGCGGGCAGTAGGCGTTCACGACCTGCGCGCGGCCGTCGGCGCCACGATACACGGCGACGCGGCCGTCGAGAAAGCTCCGGCCGATCACCGCCCCCGCCGGCACGTCGCTCGATTTGCAGACCGCGTACCAGGTCTGGCGAAAGAGCCCGTCTTCGCCTTCGTGCGGCACGGGCTTGTAGGTCCGCCGCAGCGGCGGCTTCGCGCTCTCGACGCGAGAATCCGATCGGCGATTCACGATTCGATCCCCAACCCGCCGGTGAGCGCGCCGTCTTGCGCCATCTCGACCACGGCGGCGATGTCGTCGGCCATCGGTCGATCGACGTCCAGCGCCGCCACCCGCGAGCGCACTCGCTCGTAGACGACCCGGGTGCGTCCGAGCCCGCCCGGTCCCCGTAGATCGGCGGCCTGGCAGAGCGCGAGCAAGTGGATCGCTGCGACCTTCTCGACGAGCCCGACCACGTCTCGCGCTTGCCGGGCGGCCGTAGCGCCCATCGAGACCTTGTCCTGATTGTGACATTCCGTGGAGCGGGAAAAGGCGGTGAGCGGCATGCAACGGCTCAGCGCTTCCGCGCAGAGCGACGAGCAGGCGAGCTGCATCGCCTTGAAGCCGTGGTTGAGCCCCTCCTCGGGATGCCCTGCCGGCAGCCGCGGGATCAGGTTGGGCGTCAGCCCGTTGTTGAACTTTTCGTCGACCACGAGCTCGAGCTGGCGATCCATGAGGTCGCCGACGCTCGCTACCGCGGTCTTGAGGGCATCCATCGCCAGCGCGACGTGGCCGCCGGCGAAGTTGCCGCCGCTGTGCACCGCACCCGATTCCCCATCGAACAGCGGGTTGTCGTTGCTCGAGTTGATTTCGATCTCGAGCCAGCGATCGACCCAAACGAGGATGTCCCAGAGAACGCCGGTGAACTGCGGCGCGCAGCGGAGCGAGTACTTGTCCTGAACGCTCGTCGCGAGCTCACGGTAGCCCGCTTCGCTCGTGCCGAGCCGGCCCAGCACCTGGACGTAGGACTTCGCGAGCTCGCTGCCTTCGAGTAGAGAGCGCACGTTGGCGGCTGAGCGCATTTGTCCGGGGTGCGGCTTGGCGACGTCGTGGAGGAAGCGATCGAAGGGGCCTGCGATACCGCCGAGAACTTCGACGCACAGGGCCGTGCAGACGTCGGACAGGAGCGCGAGACGGCGGGCGTCGACCGCGGCAAGCGCGGCAAAGGCGGTCATGAAGGCCGTGCCGTTGACGAGCGCGAGCCCTTCTTTCGGCTCGAGCACGAGCGGCTCGAGGCCCTCGGCACGCAACGCCTCGAGCGCTCCGCAGACGCGCTCCCGGTAGTATACCGTTCTCGCTCCGGTGAGGGCGGCGGCGACGTACGACAACGGGATCAAGTCGCCGCTCGCGCCGACGGAGCCCTCCTCCGGAATGATCGGCGTGATGCCAACGTTCAAGAGCTCGAGCAATCGTTCGACGAGCGCGGTTCGCACCGCGGAATGGCCGCGCGCCAGGTTGTTGGCGCGAATCAGTACGACCGCGCGCGCCGTGGCGACCGAAGTCGTCGCGCCGGTGCCGTGGCCGAGGCAGTCGACGAGCCGGACCTGCAGCGCCCGCGCCTTGGCCGGGCCGATCTGACGCTGGGCGGAGTCGCCGAACCCGGTGGTGACTCCATAGATGGGCTCGCCGCGCGCGATGTGCTCCGCGGCGAGCTCCCGACTGGACTCGATGACTTGGCGCGCGCGGGGATCGGTCGTGAGGCCGACGCCGGCGCCGCGGCGAGAGATCCGCTCGATCTCGTCCAGCTTGAGGCGCCGCCCGTCCAGGACGATCGGTTGGGGGGCTTGCAACGACTGATGCACGCCGCCGAGCATCGCACACGGGCGCGGCGGGCTTCTTGCCGGAGCTGCTGAATCTCTTGTTCGGCCGTCTTGGAGCTAGGCCCCGGTCAGCTCGCACGGCTCCGCCGGGCGCGGCGATAGCGCGCCGGAGCCATGCCGATCTCGCGGACGAAGGCCTTGTTGAAGGCGCTCTCGGAGGCGTAGCCCACCGCGTCGGCGATGCTAACGATCGCCTCGTCGCTCTGCTCGAGCTCGATCGCCGCGCGGTCCATGCGAACGCGGCGCAGATGGCGGTTCGGCGGCTCACCGACGAGGCGGGTGAACCGCTCGACGAACGCCGCCCGGCTCATGCCGACCGCCGCCGCGAGATCGCTCAGCGTCCACGCGCGTGCCAGGTCGGCGTGCATCAGCGAAATCGCGCGCCCGACCTGCGGATCCGCGAGGCCGCCGAGCCAGTTCCGCCCACCGCGTGGCAAGCGCGGTAGCGCGAACCGCACCAGCTCGATGACGAGCAGCTCCGAGAGCCGGCGGATGACCGCTTCCTTCCCCGGCCGCGCGCCGGCGTGCTCGATCTCGACCAGTTGGACGACGCGCTGGAGGAAGGAGGCGGACTGCCGCTCGCTGCGCGGCACGACCACGAGCGGAGGATAGACCGGCACGAACGCGTTCGAATCGCGCGGCGAGGACAGAACGAGGAGCCGCGTTCGCCCCGTTCCGGTCCCCTTCGCGCCGCCACCGGGGGCGAGCACCGCCTGCGAAAACCCGCTCAGGGTCGGTCTCGGAGCGGTCGCCGGGCCATCCCGCCAGACGTGGCGCTGGCCCGCAACGAGCGTGACGATGTCGCCGGCGCGCAAGCAGAGCGGCGCGTCGAGCCCGTCGCTATCGAGGAGACACGAGCCGCGGCGGACGACGTAGAGGTAGGTATCGTCGCTCGCCTCGACGACGACGCACCACGGGGCGTCGAGCTCAGCCTCGAGAACCCGAGGGCGCGTCACATGCGCCCCCTCGAAGACGTTCCGTGCTGGCATCGTGGCCATACAGACCGGCGAATCGTGAGGCTAGCCGGGCCGATGACAGCATGGTGAAACCTTCCTCACAATAGGAAGGGTTTGGAATGGGCCTCGTTCCACGCTGTGCCGAAGTGGAGGGATCGCGGCTCTAGTCGCCCGTCACAGCCTATCCTCGTGATTCGGATGGGGGGGTCGGGTTCGGACGGGGTTTTCCCCGCTCGTATTCCCGCTCATGCGAGGCTGCGGAATTTGCTGGGCCGCGTTCTCGAGTGTCACTCACGGGGCCGCAATCCGGGGGCGGGGAAGACCCGACGTAGAGGGTTCCACTGGGCTGCCGACACTTCATCAACTCCGCTCGCACTCCCGCTGGCAAAAGGAGAAGTGTTGCAACTAGAACGATTCGACGCACACGATCACCGCTTTCTCGCCGACTACGACGAAAGCCTTGCAAACCCAAAGAGTAGCTGGGCGGGCACACCCGTCTCAAGCGCGGCAAATGACGGGCCGAGATGCGAATCGCGTGCGCCGAGCCTTCACCGGAAGGATCGGCAATCGTCGATCTCGCTAGAGAACTTGATTTTTCTGGCGCGGCGACCTTCAGGGGGATCCGTGACAGGTGAAACGAGACGGAGGAGGGAGCGCAATGAAGAGCTTTCGGGGAAAACGTGCCGTAGTGACGGGCGGCGGAACGGGTATGGGCCGCGAGCTCGCGCTGCAGCTCTCGGCGGAGGGCTGCTCGGTCGCGATCTGCGACGTGTCGGCCGAAAACATGGCGCGGACCAAGAGCCGGTGCGAGGAGGCCGCACCGCCCTCCACGACGATCACCATCGCACCTGTGCGACGTTTCCAACGAGAAGCAGGTTTTCGCCTTCCGCGACGCCGTCGCTGAGGCTCACGGCGGCCACGTCCATCTCCTCTTCAACAACGCCGGCATCGGCGGCGGCGGCAGCTTCGTCGCCGGCGACCGCGCGGAGTGGGAGCGCACCTTTGCTGTCTGTTGGTGGGGAGTCTACTACTGCACACGAGCCTTCCTGCCGCTCTTGAACGGCGAGCCCCGAGGCCTTCATCGTGAACACGAGCAGCGTGAACGGCTTCTGGGCGTCCCTCGGGCCCGGCGTGCCGCACACCGCCTACAGCTCGGCGAAGTTTGCCGTGAAGGGATTCTCGGAAGCCCTGATCGAGGACCTGCGCGTTCACGCGCCACACGTCAAAGTGGCGGTCGTCATGCCGGGACACGTCGGCACGTCGATCGTCGCCAACACTCGAAGCGTGCTCGGCAAGCCCCCCTTTCTCGAAATGACCGCCGAGGAGGTGGCCGAAAGCCGTCGGTTCTTGAAGGCGCGCGGGCTGGCCGTTGACGACTGGAGCGACGATCTCGTCCGCCAAGCGCTGAACCAGTTTCAGGCCGCATTCGAGGCCGGCGCGCCGCTGTCCGCCAGCGGCGCGGCCACAATCATCCTCGACGGCGTGCGCGCCGGTCGATGGCGCATCCTCGTCGGCGAGGACGCGCGCGTCCTGGACGAAACGGTTCGCCGCGACCCCGAGAACGCCTACGAAGAAGCGTTCATGCGCGAGCTGCGCGCCGCCGGCCATTTCGACGGAGTGGGCGGCGAAGCCGCTCCTTCAAAGACTTGAGTGGCGACGATCGACTGACACCGCACGCAGACGTTCCGACGCGCGTGAGCGAGGGGGTGACGCGGCGGATCCGGGAGGACACAACCATCGCCCCGTGGCTCGACTCACTTTACGTCCTTTGCCATCTGCCGATGGGCTGCGGCGAGCTCCCGAGCGTCGTTGGCGACTTCCCGGTATTGCTTGGAGATGGCTGCGCAATGCTGATCGAGATGGAGCTTCTCGATGACTCCGCCACCCGCCTTTTTGTAACTCGTGGCCGCAGGCCGTCTCAACGCTTGGAAGCGACGGTACCCAGAGCGCCGCAGGGCACTGGGTTCGGGCCAGACCGATTCCTGGCTTCTAGCTTCTGCCGACGGTATGAAGTGACCGCGCACAAGCGAGGAGGCGAGATGGAGCTCGGGCTACATCTACCGCACATCGGACCGATGGCGACGCGGGAGGGCGTTCTCGACATGGCGCGGGCGGCCGACACGGCGGGCATCGACTCGCTCTGGGCGTCCGATCACGTCATCGTGCCGCGCGACTACGCCTCGAAATACCCGTATCTGGCGTCGGGCAAGATGCCGATCCCGGAGGATGCGCCGTTCCTCGAGGCCGTGTCGACGCTGCTCGCCGTGTGCGGCGTGACGCGACGCGCCCGGCTCGGCGCTTCGGTCATCGTCCTCCCGCAACGCCAACCGGTTCTCTTCGCCAAGCAATGGGCCACGCTCGACGTGCTCTCCGGCGGGCGATCGATCTTCGGAGCGGGCGCCGGATGGCTGGAAGAAGAGTTCGCGGCCCTCGGTGTGCCGTTCAAGGATCGCGGCACTCGCTGCGACGAGGCGCTCGACGTCCTTCAGCGCTGCTGGAAGGAATCGACCGTGACGTTCCAGGGCAAGCACTTCCAGTTCGACCGGCTGGCTTGCGAGCCCAAGCCGCTGCAGCAACCCAGGCCACCAATCTGGATCGGCGGGCACACCCCGGGTGCATTCCGTCGCGTCGCCCGCTACGGCGATGCCTGGCACGGCGGCGGGACGGTCGAGGTCTGCCGCGCGGCGATCGACGCCTGTCGCGCCGAGGCGGAAAAGATCGGCCGCGACCCGAGCAGCATCGAGCTGACGATCCGCGACCGTGGCGGAATCGACGTGTCCACTCGCGAGGCGCGCGATAGAACGATCGAAAGGCTGGTCCCCTATGCGCGCCTCGGGGCCACGCACTTCCTGTTCTTGGCGTTCGATTCCCCGGAGAACGTCGGCGAGACGGTGCGAGCGTTGCAAGAGGAGATCAAGCCGGCGCTTGCCGCCGCCTGCGCCTGAGGCCTTTGGCGTGGTGCTTGGTGCGCGATGAACTCGTGTTCGGCCGCGCAACTGCTCGTTTCCAACGGGTGGTTCCGCCTAGAGGTGCATCATGGAGAACGAAGTCGTCCTGACTACTTGCCCGCGCGATTGCTACGACACCTGTGGCGTTGCGGTCGTCAAGCGCGCTGGGAAGATCACGCACGTCCGTGGCGATCCCAACCATTTCGTCAGTCGCGGCAAGCTGTGCGCCAAGTGTACCATCGGCTACAACCGCGAGTGGCGTGACCCGCGAGCGCGCTTGACCCGGCCGCTACGTCGGGCCGGGCCGAAGGGCTCCGGCCGATTCGAGCCGGTATCTTGGGAAGTGGCGGTCGCCGCGATCGCCGAGCGGCTCAAGCAGATCGTCGTCACCAATGGGCCGCAAGCGATCCTCAACACGCACTACAGCGGCACGATCTCGCTGCTCGCGTTCCTCTTTCCTCTGCGGTTCTTCCATCGCCTCGGCGCCACCGAAGTCTCCCCGGACACGATCTGCAACATGGCCGGGCACGTGGCGCTGAGCTACGTCTACGGGACGTCAGTGGACGGTTTCGACCCGCGGACGGCTCGCCATACGCGCTCAATCGTCTTGTGGGGCACCAACCCGTCGGCCTCGGGCCCTCATGTCCATGAGCACTGGCTTCGCGAAAGCTCCGCCAAGGTCGTGGTCATCGACCCGGTTCGCACTCCCACGGCGGAGGTCGCCGACCTGCATCTCCAGCCCTTCCCGGGGAGCGATGCGGCCTTGGCATTCGCCATGCTCCACGTCATTCGGCGCGACGGCCTCGTCGATCGCGACTTCGTAGCCGAGCACACGACCGGTTGGGATGAGCTCGAGCGCTTGCTGGCGGATTGCACCCCGGCCTGGGGAGAGGCGACAAGCGGCGTGCCGGCGCGCCGGATTGACGTGGCCGCGCGGCTCTACGGGGAGGGGCCGTCCCTCCGGTGGCTCGGTCAG
>JBEVNX010000149.1:0-18548 GCA_040507895.1 Binatia bacterium
AGTCCCGCCTTCCTAACTCCCGGGGCTGGTCGACTCGCTCGCGAACACGAATCGCCTCGCATTCCGCGCTCCAGCTGCGCTATACGCCTGCGCATTCAATAACAAGCGACGGAGTCACGTGCCATGGCACCACGAATCTCGGTTTTGGGCCTCGGCAACATGGGCGCGGCGCTCGCCAGCACGGTGCTGAGCCGCAATGGGCATGTCACCGTTTGGAATCGGACGGCCTCGAAGGCGGACAAGCTCGTCGCTGCCGGCGCGACGCTCGCCGGCAGTGCCGCCGAAGCGATTGCGGCCACAGACTTCTGCATCGTTTGCGTCGGCAACTACGAACACACCAAAGAGATCGTCCGCGCCAGTGCGGATCTTTCAGGCAAGGTTCTGGTTCAACTGTCGACGGGCTCGCCGGGGGAAGGCGAGGCGCTTCAGAAGTGGGCGAATGAGCGGGGCGCGCGATACCTCGACGGCGTGATCCTCGCGTACCCCAGCGACATCGGTCACGCAGGCACGATGATCGTCTATGCCGGCGACCGGGACGGGTGGGATGCGTGCGAACAGGCGCTCATGCAACTGGCAGGCGCGAGCCGCTACGTCGGAACGAATCTCGCGGCGCCGGTGGCGCTCGAGTATGCGCTGACCGGCTCGTTGCTCATGGCCATCATCGGGCTGATGCCGGGCGTACTCGCCGTGGAGCGGGCAGGCGTCGACGTCGCGCTGTTGAGCGAACTCATCGCCGACAGCGGGCCGCTGTTCGTCAAGGCCATGAAGAGCCAGGTGGACGCGATCGCGCAGAATCGATTCACCAACCCGGAAGCCATGCTCGGCACCTGGTCCGCGGGCATCGATCACTTTCCCGACGGACCGGATCCGGACATCGATCTGATCCGCCCGGTACGTGTGCTGTTGCGACGCGCTGTCGCTGCCGGTTACGGCACCGAAGAACTCGCCGCCGTGATAAAGGTGCTGCGAGAGTGCAGTTGAGGCGGCCGCCTGAGAGCTCGTCGAGATCGAGCGCCGAGAGCGCCGTCAGGAACGGGCTCCGGTCGTAGGCGTTCGCGATGTAGGTGCCGAGCCCACTCGTCGCCGCCGCGATCGCGGCGAGCGGCACGAACCGCGGTCGAGCAGTTGATTCGACGGCATGCCGCGCGAAATCCGCAAGAAGTGTGGCTCTATTGGAAGGCCAGCCGCTACTCGTGGTCCGACGTTCGCTGGTACAGCCAACGCGCCGCCAAGCCCTCGCAAAGAATGACGTCGCAGAGCCTCAGCCTGGCAGCGACTGCTTCGTAGAACTTTTACGGCGCCAGATGGACCATGGCTAAGCCCGAACACGAGCGGATAGTGTCGATGCGCGAGCCTGCCTTTTGCGCAAGAGGTCCGAGCGTCGAGGAGAAGCCGCGTTGTCTACTCACCCGCTTCTGCCGGCTCGAAGTGCACGGTTCAACACTAACGTGAAGCCCGCAGCGGCAGCGACCCGAGGCACGCAGGTGTTCTCGAGTTTGCTGGCGCCGGAAGCGGCGTTTCCGATAGTCCCCCTCAAGTCTCCCCCACGGGCGGCCGTCAGAGCTGCTTCGGGCGGACGACGCCGGCGACGCTCCACGGGCCGCGCAGCGCCTCGCGCCAGGTCGCTCCTCCTCCTTCCAGCAGCACAACGTTCGCCGTCGTGATCCGCATCTCGCGGCCGCTGAGCTCCGTCACCGCCTCCTCCCAGCCAGGGTTGTGACCGAGGACCAGCACCGTCCGCACGTCACCAGAGAGGCGCGCGACCTCGGACCGCAGCTCGCTCGGCCCGCCTGCATAGAGGACCCGCGTGAAGCGGACGCGCGCGTTCGGGAAGGTCTTTTGTATCCGCTCCCACGTCTCCTCGGTACGGCGGCTGTCCGAGCTCACCACGAAGTCCGGCACCCAGCCGAGCTTCGCGAGTCGCTTGCCGACGCGCGCCGCATCGCGGCGTCCGCGCTCGTTGAGGGGTCGCTCGTGGTCGGTGGGCACTTGAGACTTCCACGAGCTCTTTGCGTGGCGCATGAGCATCAGCCGACGCTGCATCTCTCCTCCGTGCATCGGCATTGTAGCCAGGTGAAATCGCGGTTTGCAGACTTCAAGTGAGGGCAGATTCGGAAAAAAGTAGAGGCGGGCCGGCAGCAACCCGAGGCACAGAAGTGCTCTCGAGTTGCTGCCAGTGAAGGGTAAGAAGCTGAGTTGGACGATATGCGTGGATGGTGAGAAGGGAGCGTTGGTATGGAAGAAGTGATCGGCCGCGTCGATTCAGATAGGCGCCGCGATCTCCCTGGATCGCTCGAGCCTGCTGATCGCCTTGCTTCGCCGCCTATCCGACACGCGGGCGTAGACGAGGCTCGACTCGATGTTTCGATGGCCGAGGTGATCCTGAACGAAGTCGATTGGCTCCCCGGCATCAAGGAGATGCGTGGCTATCGAATGGCGCGCAGATGGACGTGCCGGCGGTAAGCAGGGAGGTTGCGAGGATGGCGTAGCGGGTGAAGAGTGCCTGGACCCAGCGCTTCGAGAGCCGTCCCTGTCTGCCGACGAAGAGAGCCGCGTTGCCGTCGGTTCGGGTCCGGAGGTAGCGCTTGAGAATCGGCACGATCGTTCGGAAGAGTGGCTTCTCTCCCGAGTAGCCGCTCAGGCGGGACGTGTCAACGCGAGCGGCGCTTCGCGCGACCGAATTCGGCGACCGTAGTTCAAGCCGGCATCCAACAAATGACCTCTCATGCGACGGCTGATAGCGACTTCTACCGCCTCTCCGCCGATGGTGGCCCCGTCTGGTGGTTGCGCGGCGACCCGCGGTGCGTACCAGCATGGCACCCGATTGGCTACCATTCATCTCTTCGCGATCCTCTGTCCCGCGGCCCTGACATGGCCGGCAAAGAGGGCAAGCGCTCTGCGGTGGCCATCGAGATACGCAGGATGTACGCGCCTCTCTTCGTCCGCGCTCGGCGGCTCATGCTAGTGACCGCTCGCTTCCGAGACGAGCTCGCGCAGATCATGGCTGTGGTGCTCTCCCGTCGAGATCGCGGCGAGCCCAGCACACGTCGGACTCCCGAGACGGCGTGAACCGAAGCGTCAGAACGCCTGACGTTGAGGCCACTTCTCGTTCGGCGCATCGGGCCGCACACATTTCGCATGGCAAATAGGAGGCTGTGGCGCGTCGTGGCGCAAGGCGCGCTGTGCCCGAAGTTCGAAAGCGAAAGCCTCAACCTTTTTCGTCCCGAGCGACCCTCCCGCGATACGCGCGTTGAACTTGATGCGACCCAGGTGGGTCCTCGCTCGCCCACGACGGGAGGACGCTGCGCCGCGCCGTGCGCATCGGCTGCGGGGCACCTGGGTCGCCCGTTCAATCGTGGCATCCCCGGTACGTGTTGCGGATGCCAGACAGGCAAGCCTCACACGATTCGTAGGAACATCAATCGCAATGGACAGGGTCATCGCCCTGGCGTTCGTGGTCGTTCGAGGCGACACTCACGATCGACGCGTCGTGCTGGGCAAGGTTCTGGAAAACGCACTAGCCGATCCCGATCTGTTGCAGCGGTCCGCGCAGGATGAACTCATTCGTTCGGGAATCCCCTTTGAGGATGCGAGCAGATACACGATCCTGGATATCTATCCCGCCACAGAAGCGGCCTTCCTCCGTTCCCGGTTGACGGACTAGCTCAACGGCACGCCGACACCGAGAACGACTTTGCCAGACTGCGCATAGAAGGTCCTATCGCCCTCCGCGGCGTGCGACTCCCCGGGTCCCTCCCTACCGGGCGGGACCGGAACTTCGGCGTGGTGCTGACCGAATCTTCGGCACGATGTACCCGTATTCCACGCGTACCCGGGGGTCGAGGGAGTCGACTTTTCGCCGTCGGTAGGGCTCTCGCCCCGGGCCTGGGTGGTCAGCTTCTGGCCGCAAGTCGCTTACCCGTTCCGCGAGCTGCTGCCCCGAAGACGGCCCGCGTGGGCGCCGACGCAGGCATATTCAACCGAGGGTTGATATGCGCGGCGAGCGGCCCTTGCCAGCTGCGCCTCGCGAGTCGACCCCGCCCTCGTGGACACCCAGTCCCCTTCCGTGGAAGAGGAGTGGCGGTCGCCAAGATACGGAAAAATGGGGGCTGGTGGAAAACGATCGTGACAATCGCTGGGCCGACAGACACACCCCAGGCGCACGCCCTCCGCTGCATGGCGCGTTCGCGCCTGTCGCCCTACTGGCCCTCTCGTGCCAGGGGGAGGCTCCGGAAGCGACGGCACTCCGCGAACGAATGACGAGCGTGGTCACGTCCGCGGCCCAATTGCGCCAAGTCAACGGCGACGGGTTCGGCAATCCCAACAACATCGGGATCGGCCGAGTTCACGCGACGCAAGGCTATTTGTTCGCCGGCACATGGAACAACGCCGAGGGCATGATCGTCTACAGGTCTCGCGACGGCGTGAATTTCGAGCAGATCAGCCCGGGCGGCATCGACGACAACCGCAACAACTTCGCGGTCGTCAGCTCGCTTGCTTCAACGGGAAGCTGTACACGAGCTCGTGGAACAACGTAGACGGCGGCTCGGTGTTCCGGGCGAACGCCACCGCGGGCAGATCCAGGCGATACAGTGGAGACCGTTTCCACGAATGGGATGGGAAACCCCAACAACGAAGCGCATCACGGCTTTAGTGTCTTCAAGGGGCATCGTTACGCTGGCACCTTCAACTTCGACGAAGGCACCGAGATTTGGCGAACCGCGTCCGGTAGCCCCGGGGACTGGCGCCAAGTGGCCCCGAAGGCGTAAGCGATCCACGAAACACGGATGCCGCTAACAGTATCTCGTAAGGTGGCTATCTCTACTACGGCATCGAGACGGCGCGTTTGCCTTTTTCCGGAGCGCGCATCATGCGAACCGACGGCAACCGTTGGGAGCAAGTGAACATCGATGGGTTCGGCGACTTCCTAAATCACAGGCATCATCGCAATGGAGTTCTTCGACGGGAATCTGTATGCGGGCACTTGGAACGAATCCGAGGCACACAAATTTGGCGGGCCACTCCTGGGCCGTCGATACCGTTCCCGAGCTGGGAAAAGGTGAGCGAAGACGGCTTCGGCGCAGGGGCGGCCAACGGATTCTCGAACTTCATGGTCACGAGCGGCGGAAATCTCTACGTGGTTGGGCAAGGTGGAACTCGGTCACCGGGATTCGTATTCAAGACAGCGGACGGCGCGACTTGGGAGGAGGTCAAAGGTCCCGGTTGGTCGCCCGTCGGGTCCGCTGCCGGTGCCTACTGGGCTACGGTTTTTCAAGAGAAGGTGTACGTCGGCTTCCACCAAGGGAGACCGCCCCGGCTCGCTGTGGGTGATCGATTGACCGCCGATCGATTTCAGACCCCGGCACGTTGAGGAATTCGAATGGATCGCCTCTACCGCATATATGGCGCCGAGATGTCGCCCTACTCGGTCAAGGTGCGATCGTATTTCCGTTACAAGGGCATTCCGCATCGCTGGATCGTCCGCAACGCGGAGACCGAAGCGGAGTATCGGAAGCACGCGAAGATTCCGATCGTCCCGCTCGTCCTCACTCCGGACGGCGCGGCTCTGCAGGACTCCACGCCGATCATCGAGCACATCGAAGCGCTTCACCCGGAGCCGTCGATTCACCCCCCGGACACGGTCGGCGCGTTCGTGTCGGCGTTGCTCGAGGAGTTCGGCGACGAGTGGGGGAACAAGTGGATGTTCCACTATCGCTGGGCCCGCGACGTCGATCAGCTGAGCTCCGCCGGACGCCTGGCGCAAGCGATGTTGCTGACCACCGACGAAGAGCACCACGCCGCCGCAGTCGCCACGGTGCGAGCGCGGATGGTCGACCGTGTGTGGTTCGTCGGCTCCAACGAGCAGAATGCGCCGCAGATCGAGAGCTCCTTCCGTGAGGCGCTGCAGCAACTGGACGCGCATTTGGCCGGTCGGCCCTACCTGTTCGGCGCCCGTCCCGCGTTCGCGGATTTCGCGCTGTGGGGCCAGATCTACGAAGCCTGGACCGATCCCACGGCCGGCGCGCTCGTCGAGGGGCACGGGCACAACGTACTCGCCTGGGTGCAGCGCATGCTGTGGCCGCGCGCGGAAGGCGAGTTCGGGGCGTGGTCGAGCCTCGAGGTCACGCTGATGCGGCTACTTCAACGTCAGGTCGGGCGCCTCTTCATGCCATGGACGCTGGCCAACGCAGCAGCCGTCGCCGCGGGCCGCGAGCAATTCACCGTCGAGCTGGACGGTCGGGCGTGGACGCAGAAGCCGCAGAAGTACCATGCCAAGTCCCTGCGCGCGCTGCGCGACAAATACGCCGCCGTGCAGGACAAGGTTGCGCTCGACGCGGTCCTCGATCGCGCCGGCTGTCTCGTGGGGTTGAGCGGCTGATCCGGCCAAATCGAACACGGCTGTCAGGAGGGTTGGATGGTGCAACGATGGAGCGACACACGACACGATGAACCGGCCGTTCGGCGCCGCAGCTTTCTCGGCCTTGCAGGCATGGCCGCTGTCGGCTTCGCCGTCGCCGGCCGGGCGTTCGCGAAGGAGGCGGGGCCTCCGCCGAAACCGGAGAACGTCATCTCCCCCGATGTGGCGCTCGAGCGCCTCTTGGCCGGCAACCAGCGCTACATCGAAGGCGTCGCGCGGCGGCACGACTTCAAGGCCGAGCGCGAAGCTCTGTCGATGGGACAGAACCCGTTTGCCGGCATCCTGAGCTGCGCCGATTCGCGCATCGCGCCGGAGTATGCGTTCGACACCGCCCGCGGTGATCTGTTCGTCGTGCGCGTGGCGGGCAACTTCGCAACCGACGACGGGATCGCCAGCTTCGAGTACGCGGTGCAGGTCCTCGGCACGCCACTCCTCATGGTCCTAGGGCACGAGGCGTGCGGCGCGGTTAGTGCGGCGATCCATTCGATCAAGGAGAGCACCACGCTCCCGGGCCACCTTCCAGCGCTGGTGAAGAGCATCAGCCCGGCGGTGGAGGCTGTGCTCGACAAGCCGGGTGACACGCTCGGCAACGCCATTCGGCAGAATGTCGTCCGCAACGTCGAGAAGCTGAAAACCGCCGAGCCGATCCTCAGCAAGGCAGTCGAGGAGAAGAAGCTTCGCGTCGTCGGCGCGATTTACAACCTCACCAACGGGCGAGTCGAGTTGACGACTTGAACGAGGAAGGGAGCCGGATGACTCCGACTCCCTTCCTCACTTCAAACCCAGACGGTTTCTTTTCCGCCTGATTGAGCGCGCCCCGCAGGGTGACTCCCCACCGCGTGTCCTCAGGGGGTCCGTCCGAGCCCTCGTCTCTCGAGCTCTCGGAGGGACCCCCTGTCGCAGCGTGGCTTGCGGGAACCGCCCGGGTCGGTGGTGCCTGGACGCCCCAGGCTGAAACCACCCGTGTCAAAGATTCATCGGGTGACCCGGCCTAAGGACCCACCACCTCACACGTCACCATTGGAAAATCTACCATGGCTGGATCACCTCCTCCCTCGGCGCGGGCACCTTGCAGGTCCAGAGCACCTGCCAGCCAGGAACCGGCCGCCGATGCCGGCCCGAGGCCCGGTCTCGCGCCGTCTCGCCGAATTGCGAGAGTCGGCACGCCAAGGAGTTCGTGAGACTCCGACCGTGATCGACACAATACACGCGATCGGCGCCGATTTGAAGAAGCGCTACGATTGACGAAGTCGCTAGCTCGGTCGCCGGACGATGACCGACATGCCGCCGGCATACGGACGGAGCACCTCGGGCACGGTGATGGTTCCGTCGGCGCTCTGGAAGTTCTCGAGGATGGCGATGAGGACGCGGGGAAGCGCGAGGCCGCTGCCGTTCAGCGTATGCACGAGCTCCGGCTTGCCCCCGCCGCTCGGCCGAAACCGGATGTTGGCCCGGCGGGCCTGGAAATCACGGAAGTTCGAGCACGAGCTCACCTCCAGCCATTCCTCGCAGCCCGCCGCCCAAACCTCGATGTCGAATTTACGGGCCGCCGTGAAGCTCAGGTCGCCCGTGCACATCTCGACGATGCGATGGCGCAGGCCGAGCCGGCGGCAAACCTCCGCGGCGGCGTCGAGGAGCGAGCTCAGCTCTGCGTCGGACTGGTCGGGATGCACGAACTTCACCATTTCTACCTTGTCGAACTGGTGGCCGCGCTTGATGCCGCGAACGTCTCGTCCGGCGCTCATCTTCTCGCGCCGAAAGCATGGCGTGTAGGCGACGTGGAGCAGCGGCAGGCGCGCCGCATCGAGGATCTCGTCCCGATACAGATTGGTGACCGGTACCTCCGCCGTCGGCACGAACCACAAGTCCTCTTCGGCGTCCCGGTACAGGTTCTCGCCGAACTTCGGCAGGTTGCCCGTCCCGACCAGGCACTCGCGCTTGACCATCGCAGGCGGGTAGACCTCGACGTAGCCGTGCTCGCGCACGTGCAGGTCGATCATCCAGGCGATCAGGGCGCGCTGGAGGCGCGCACCCGCGTCCAGTAGGATGTAGAACCGCGAGCCGGAGATCTTCACGCCGCGCTCGAAATCGAGCACGCCGAGCTCTGGCCCGATCTCCCAGTGCGGCCGCGGCGTGAAGTCGCGACGCGGCTCGTCCCCCTCCGTACGCACGACGCGGTTGTCCCGCTCGTCGCGACCGACCGGCACCGCGGGGTGCGGAAGGTTGGGCACCTCGAGGAGCAGCCGCTCGAAGCCAGATTCCGCTTCGGCGAGCTCCTTCTCGACCCGCCCGAGATCCTCCCCTGCCCGCTTCATCTCCGCGACCGCCGTCGCTCGCGCCGCCGCGTCCTCGATCTTGGCGATCTCGCGCGATCCCTTCGCGCGCTCCGCCCGCCGGCGCTCGACGTCGTGGATCAGCCGCCGCCGTCGCTCGTCGGCGGCGAGCAGCGCGCCGAGCTCCTCGGCGCCGTACCCGACCTTGGCGAGCTCGCTCCGGAAGAAGTCGGGGCGCTCGCGAATCGCGCGGATGTCCAGCATCTATTCGGGGACCTCGAAGGCGTTCTCGACGTGCTCGATCTTCGGCGCGCCATCCTGCCATTCGACGGCGACGACATCAAAGCGCGCCCGGCGGTCGTCGAGTCGCCGCCGCGCCAAAAAATTCGCGGCCAGCCGCGCGACCTGGCGGCGCTTGCGCCCGTCGATCGATTCGAGGGGGGTGCCGAACCGCGCACCGCTCCGTGTGCGCACCTCGACGAAGACCAGCGTGTCGCCCCGCTCGACGACGAGATCGATCTCTCCGAAACGCGAGCGCAGATTGCGCGCGACGAGGCGGTAGCCGGCGCGGCGGAGGTGATCCCACGCGAGCTCTTCGCCGCCTCGCCCGCGCTCGATCCGGTTCAACGCCCCTCCGCTGCCGGCGCCTCCGACGCCAGTGAAGCAACCGCCTCCTCGACGGCGTCATCGAGCTCGTCGCTCGATCCCGGCCGCCCCGAGAAGCGCGCGGCGTGATAGAGCGCGGTGATGCGCGCGACGGCGGCGGCATGCGCAGCGAGGCTCGGGGCAACGCGGCGGTAGAACTCGAGGGGAGTCTCCGCGGCTCGCTTCTCGAGGCCGCGCTCGGCGAGCGCCTGAAGAAGGCGGAGGTAGCTCCTCGTGACCATGGACACGGCTCCGGCCGCGGAGTCTGCCTGTTGCTTGCGCCGGCGCCACGCCCAGGCGGTGAGCGCCGCGACGGTCAGTGCGAGTGCGGTTGCCTGCCACGGCACCCCGGAGTCGGCGGCCGTTTCGCCGTCGGGCGAGAACGACGTCCGCCAATCGTGCGCCAGCCACTGCCAGAGGCGCTGCGAAGCATTGCGCAACGATAGAGCGGCCTCCGCCTGGTCCTCGAGCGTGTAGTTGATGACGTAGCGATACCAGCGCATCTGCAGCGCATCGATCGCATCGGCAAGCTGCCTGCGGAGCCCCGGCTCGCGGGGCGCAACGGCCGGCGTCGGGTCGTAGGTGCGCCAGGCGCCGTCGACGAAAGCCTCCACCCAGCTGTGCGCGTCGCTCTGCCGAATGAGGAAGTAGCTGCCGTACGGGTTCCACTCCCCCCCCGCGTAGCCGGTCACCACCAAGCTCGGGATTCCAACCGCGCGCAGCATCACGGCGTAGGCGGAGGCGAAGTATTCGCAGTGACCGCGTCGCGTCTGAAGTAGAAATCGCGTCAGCGGGTCTTGCGAGCCGGAGAATCCCGGTTCGAGAGTGTACTCGAAGCCGCGGCGGAGGTAGCCGAGGAGCGCCTCCGCGCGCGCGGCGTCTCTGGCGAGGCCGGAAACCTGCGACCGCGCCAGGTCGATGATTCGCGGATCGAGCGGCGGCAGCGCGAGGGTCTCGACGGTCGGTGGCACGCGGCGTGGCCCAAGCGAAGCCAGGACCTGGTAGCGCGTGCGAATCCCCGTCGGCCGGATGACGCGCAGGTTGCCGGTCGAGTCCATGGAGACCTCGGAGAAGCGGCCGCGGATCTCCAGCGCGGTGCCGGCGAAGAACACCACGGCCGAGTTCTGGGGCTCCAGGATCACTTCTTGGCGTAGCAGTGGGCGACGCGACGCCGTCACCAAGGACGTGAATACGCCCGCTTCTGGGCGCGCCAGCGGATGCAGCTCCTTCGGACGGCGCCGCCAGTTCCGGCCGTCGAAGTGATCCAGGGCGGCTCCGCGCCAATAGCGGGCGCCCTGCAGCAGATCCGGACGATCCACCGTGACCCGCAGCGCCACCGCGTCGTCCTGCTTGAGTGCCGCAACGCTGCCCGGGCCGACCTCCTCCGCAAACCCCGTGAGGACTTGGCCGCCCGCGAACGGCGCGGCGAAGTAGCCGGCGCCGACGCGCGGGAAGATGACGAAGATCACGAGCGTCGACACGAACAGCACGACGGTCGTGGCGGCGAGCGAGCGGAACAGAGAGGGCTCGACGAACGACTCCTCCTCGAGGCGATGAGCGGCCGGGGAACCGCCGATCTCGCGTCGCAGCTCGAAGAGCACCAGCACGCAGGGCGCGAGCAGCAAATAGGCGAAAAACAACACCGCGAAGATCGGCTCGACGGTGAGCGCGGCGGCGGCCAGCAACTGGAAGAACGACAGCACGAAGATCTGCAACCAGTCGCGGTCTTGCTTGTGCGCCGCGCCCTTCAAACCCGTGAGCACGAGGAGGAATTCCGCGATCGCCCGCACGGGCGGCGCTCCCCGCAGCAACACCGGGGCGAGGCTCAAGACCAGGGCGCCGAGCATGCACGCGTTGGCCGCCTGCTCCGAGATGCCGTAGCCGCTCGCGCGCCACTCCCTCCAGGCGCTCCAGCCGAGTCCTCCGAGCGCCACCGCCACGTACCACCCGGCGACCTCGTGGGTCGTGGCCAAGGCGCCGACGCCGACGGCCGCGAGCAGGTGACCGGCGACCACGAACTGTTTGTGAAAATTGAGCCTCATGCGACGCGAAGCAGCGTGCCGGGCGGCAGGCTCGCCTCCTCGCGCGTCGTCACGAAGAAGCCAGCACCCAGCCGCTCGACCTCGTGCTGCCAGTCGCGTAGGCGCGCGTCCTGCGGCTCGCTCCCGGCCGGCAGGGGCTGCACCTCGGCGAGGAAAGTCAGCGCGGCGTGCAGCTGTTGCGAACCGCTCTCGTGGAAGGCGGCGTGCCAAGAATAGAGATGGGCAGTCCTACCGGTGCGGCTAGCCGACCAGATCATCGATGCGGTGCGCTCGACGGCCGCCTCGAAGGCGGCGCCGGCGGGGCCGCGATTGTCGAAGAAGAGCGCGAGCGGGCGGTCGAGCCGCTCTGCATACTCGGTCACCATCCATTCGCCGGCGCGAGCCGACACGCGCCAGTGGATGCGTCGTGGATCGTCGTCATCCAGCTTGCGCCGCAGCCCGACCATCTCCTCGCCGAGGCGGTGCTTGCGAAAGCCGTCCTGCCCGGCGCCGCGGGCCAACCGCCGCCCTCCCTCTTCGCTCACGGCGGGAAAGATCACGCACGACTCGCGCGCCGCGACGATGCGCGTCTTCTCGAAGAGCCCGAAGGGAAAGCGCGTGACGAAATGGATCCGGCGAAACGCTTGGCGCCCGCGGCGCGGAAACGTCCAGAGCTCCACGTACGAGCGTTCGGCGCCGGAATCGAGGCGATCGACGAAGCCGATGCGCCGCCGCTCTTGACCCTCCAAGCCGTCGTGGATCTCGACGGCATAGCTGGCCCGGCGCCGGCTCGAGTTCCTGACGCGGATCTCCAGCGCCGTGGCGCGCTGCGCGAAGACCTCGGCCGGCAGCCGTCGCTCCACCTGCAGGTGGCGAACCACCCGCTCCGACAACAGCCCGGAGACGACGATCAGCGACACCAACATCGCGAACACCAGGTAGAACAGGTTGTGCCCGGTGTTCAGCGCGGCCAGGCCGATCGCGATCGTGACGCCGAGAAAGAACCATCCGTCGCGCGTGAGACGCAAGCTGCGGTACGGGTAGAAGGCCTCGGTCCAGGACTCGATTTGGGTAGCGCGCTCGCGGACCCTCGCCGCGATCGTCCGCAGCGTCCGGAGCACTCGCTTCACAGCGGGACTCGCACGTCTTCGAGAATCGCGGCGAGAACGCTCTCCTCGCGCTCGAGATCCGTGATGCCCTGGCCGCGAAGCTGCAGGCGATGCGCCAGCACCGGCACAGCGAATTCCTTGATGTGGTCGGGCCGCACGTAGTCGCAGCCCTCGAGGAGAGCCGCCGCCTGTGCCGCGCGGTAGAGCGCCTTGGCGGCCCGCGGGCTGGCGCCGAGCTCTACGGCGGGCGAACGGCGCGTGGCCGTGACGACGTCGAGTATGTAGCCGACGAGCGCCGGGTCGACACGCACTTCTTCGACGGCCGCCTGCGCTCGGCGCACGTCCCCGGCCGACAGCACCGGCTCGAGCTCCGCCGGCGAAGTGTGCGACACTAGAATCGCGCGCTCCGAATCGGCATCGGGATAGCCGATCGAGATGCGCATCAAGAATCGGTCGAGCTGCGACTCGGGGAGCGGGAAGGTGCCGTGATACTCGCGCGGGTTCTGCGTCGCCAGCACCATGAACGGCTCCGGCAGCGCGTAGGTGTGGTGGTCGACGCTGATCTGTCCTTCGTTCATCGCCTCCAAGAGCGCGCTCTGGGTTCGCGGGCTCGTGCGGTTGATCTCGTCGGCGAGGATGAGCTGGTGGAACAGCGGCCCTTCCTTGAAGACGAACTCCTGGGTCTCCGGGCGATAGACCGAGACACCGATGAGGTCGGCCGGAAGCAAATCGCTGGTGAACTGGATGCGCTGGAACGAGCAGCCAATCGAGCGCGCGAGCGCCGAGGCGAGGGTCGTCTTGCCGACGCCCGGGACGTCTTCGATGAGTAGATGGCCGCGCGCGATGAGGCAGACCACGACCCTGCGAACCGCCGCCGCCTTCCCCTTGATCACCTGCTCGATGTTCTCGATGAGGCGGCCGATGTCGCTCGGCTGCGTCACGCCTCGATCCTCACTCACTCAGCGTACTGGATGGCCGAGGGAGCATTCAACATGGCTTTCGAGCGCCGTTAAAGGGGCCTCGGCCCGCGCCGGGACGGCGAATTTGAGGCTCCCGTGCTCCTGTGTTACCTCCCACCGGATGAAGATCACGCGCGCGGAGGTGCGCCACGTGGCGGCGCTCGCCCGGCTCGAGCTGTCCGCGGAAGAAGAAGAGCGGATCGCCGGGGAGCTCGAATCGATTCTCGGCTACGTCGAGAAGCTGGACCAGCTCGACGTCACGAACGTGGCGCCGACGGTCCACGTCTTCGACGTCGGCGCGGCGTTCCGCGAGGACGAGGTGCGCAACGGCCCAGCGGTCGAAGAGCTCCTCGTCAACGCGCCCGACCGCTGGCAGGGCTTCTTCCGCGTTCCCAAGATCATCGAGTGAAAGCTCCCGCTTGAACGTCGATCCCTCCTCGCTCACGCTGGCGAGTGCCTCGCGGCGCCTCTCCCGTCGCGAGCTGTCCGCGGGCGAGCTCGTGGAGGCCTGTCTGCGGCGCATCGAGGAAACCGAGCCGCGCCTGCATGCATTTCTCGCGGTGAGCGACGGCGAGGCCCGCCGGCAAGCAGCCGCCGCGGACGAACGGCTCGCGCGGGGCGAACCGCTTTCGCCGCTCGACGGCGTTCCGATCGCGCTGAAGGACGTCTTCTTGACTCGCGGCGTACGCACGACCGCAGCGTCGCGGATCCTCGAGAATTTCGTGCCGCCGTACGACGCCACGGCGGTGGCCAGGCTTCGCAGCCGGGGCGCGGTGCTGATCGGCAAGACCAATTGCGACGAGTTCGCCATGGGCTCTTCCACCGAAAACTCCGCGTTCGGTCCGTCGTTCAATCCGTGGGACCCGAGCCGTGTTCCCGGCGGCTCCTCGGGCGGCTCGGCCGTCGCGGTGGCGGCGGGCCAGTGCCTGGCCGCGCTCGGCACCGACACGGGCGGGTCGATTCGTCTGCCCGCTTCATACTGCGGCGTCGTCGGGCTGAAGCCCACGTACGGCCGTGTCAGCCGCTACGGCATCGTCGCCTATGCGTCCTCGCTCGACCAGGTCGGTCCATTCACTCGCGACGTGCGCGACGCTGCGATCCTGCTCGAAGCGCTGGCCGGGCATGACCCGCGCGACGCCACGTCCGCGCCGATCGAGACGCCCAACTACGAGAGCCTGCTCGAGAGCGGGCTCGGCCCGCTGCGGATCGGCGTGCCGCGCGAGTACTTCGAGGAAGGCATGCAACCGGAGGTCGACTCCTCGGTGCGCGAAGCGATCGCGGTGCTCGAGTCGCTCGGCGCCAGTGTCGAGACCGTCTCGCTGCCGCATGCCACGTACGCGATCGCGACCTACTACTTGATCGCCACCGCGGAGGCCAGCTCGAACCTCGCGCGCTACGACGGCATCCGCTACGGGCGGCGCGCCGCCGGCGCCGAGAGCTTGCTCGACGCGTACCGCCGCTCCCGCGACCAAGGGTTCGGCGCGGAGGTGAAGCGCCGCATTCTGCTCGGCACCTACGCGCTTTCGGCGGGCTACTACGAGGCTTACTACGGCAAGGCACAGAAGGCACGAACCCTGGTGCGAAAGGACTTCGAGGACGCGTTCGCGCGCTGCGACCTGCTGGTGGCGCCGACCGCGCCGACCACCGCCTTTCGGATCGGCGAGAAGCTCGCCGATCCGCTGTCGATGTATCTCTCCGACGTGCTGACGATCTCGGTCAACCTCGCGGGTTTGCCGGCGCTGTCGCTGCCTTGCGGCATCGACGGCTCGGGACTGCCGATCGGGGTTCAGCTGATCGGCAAGCCGTTCGGCGAAGCGGCGCTGCTCGGCGCCGCGTATGCCTACGAGCAGGCGACCGAATGGCATCGGGCGCGTCCCCCGTCGCTCGCGGAGGCCGCGACATGACCTTCGAGCCCGTCATCGGACTCGAGGTGCACGCCCAGCTCCTCACACGCTCCAAGCTCTTTTGCCCTTGCTCGGCGGAGTTCGGTGCGCCGCCGAACGCGCACACCTGTCCCGTGTGCATGGCGTTTCCTGGCGTGCTTCCGGTGCTCAACCGCCGCGCCGTGGAGTTCGCGATCCGCGCCGGGCTCGCCACCGGCTCGACGATCGCGCCGAGCAGCCGCTTCGCGCGCAAGAACTACTTCTATCCCGATCTGCCGAAGGCCTATCAGATCAGCATGTACGACGCGCCGATCTGCGTCGGCGGCGAGGTGCGCTTCGACCTCGACGGCGCCGAACGGCGCATCCGTCTCGTGCGGATCCACCTCGAGGAGGATGCCGACAAGAACATTCACGACGCGCAGGCCGATGCGAGCCTCGTCGATCTCAACCGCGCCGGTGTCCCGCTCCTCGAGATCGTCAGCGAGCCCGACCTGCGGAGCCCCGCCGAAGCGGCGGCGTACCTCCGCGCGCTGCGCTCGGTCCTGCAGTACCTGGAGGTCTGTGACGGCAACATGGAGGAAGGGAGCCTGCGCTGCGACGCCAACATCTCGATCCGGCCGGCGGGAAGCGACCGCCTCGGCACGCGCGCCGAGGTCAAGAACATGAACTCCTTCCGCGCCGTCGAGCGAGCGCTCGAACACGAGATCGCGCGGCAGATCGAGGTCGTGTCGGGTGGTGGCGCGGTGGTACAGGAAACTCGGCTGTGGGACGCCGATCGCGAGGTCACGCGCTCGATGCGCTCGAAGGAGTTTGCCCACGACTACCGGTATTTTCCCGAGCCCGATCTGCCGCCGCTGGTCGTCGGCCGCGAATGGGTCGAGGAGGTGCGCCGGAGCCTCCCCGAGCTTCCGGCCGAGCGCCGTGCGCGCTTCGAGCGCGGGATCGGACTCCCCGCCTACGATGCCGAGGTGCTCACGGCTCGCCGCGACGTGGCCGACTACTTCGAAGCCGCCCTCGCCCGCCATCGCAACGCGAAGTCGCTCGGCAACTGGATCATGGAATCGCTGCTGCGGATCGTGCGCGAGAGAAAGCTCGACGACCGGCTGCGCATCTCCGACTGGCCGGTCGCGCCTGAGCATCTCGCTGACCTCGTCGCGCTCATCGACGACGGGACGATCAGCGGCAAGATCGCCAAGACCGTCTTCGAGGAGATGGCGGCGACCGGCAAGCCGCCGGTTGCCGTCGTCGCAGATCGCGGCCTGGTACAGGTCACGGATGCCGCGGCGATCGGCGCCGCCGTGGATCGAGTTCTCGCGGCACACCCCGACAAGGTTTCCGAATACCGCGCGGGCAAGGAAAAGCTCTTCGGCTTCTTCGTCGGCCAAGTCATGAAGGCGACCGAGGGCAAGGGCAACCCGAAGCTGGTGAACGAGATCCTGCGCTCGAGGCTGCAGACGTAGCGGTGCCGCATGCAGCGCCGCTCGGTGGTTTCGCCGGCGCCGGTCGCTTCCGCCACGGCCGCATCGGCGGACTCTCGATCGGCGCGTGAAGGGTCGCTCCCCGCCTTCGATCGCTGGGCGGTCAGCGCTCTCCTCGCCTTTCAACTCGGACTGCGGATCGTCTTGGCGACGCGGCAGCGCTTCAATTCCGACGAGCCGCAGCACTTTCACGTCGCCTCGGCCTGGGTGCGCGGCCTGCTTCCGTACCGAGACGTCTTCGACAACCACACTCCCCTGTTCCACCTCCTGGCCTCGCCTCTCGTGGCCGCATTCGGTGAGCACCCCGACGTGCTCGTCTGGGCGCGCTGGGCGATGATCCCGCTTGCAGCGATTGCGCTCGGCTCGCTCTATCGGATCGCCGCGGCGCTCTACTCGCGGCGGGTCGGCGCGTGGACCGCAGCGCTCGCCGGGCTGGTCCCGTCCTTTTTGACCACCTCGCTCGAGTTTCGTGCCGACGATCTCTGGGTCGCGCTCTGGCTCGCCGCTTTGGCCGTGGCGCTGAGCGGGATATCCGTTCGCCCGCGCCTGCTGCTCGTCGGCGCGTTGCTCGGTGCGGCGTTCGCCGCGTCGATCAAGACGGTGCTTCTGCTTTCGACCCTGATCGCGGGCATCGCGGTCACGCACGCGCTCGATCCGCGCCGGAGCGCCGGACCGGCCACCGCCGCGCTCGGCCCCTCGCTGCGGGCCGCCTTCGTCGGCATGTTCGCCGTCCTCGCGCCGATGACCTGGCTTCTCGTTTACCTCGGCCTCGTCGGCAAGTTCATCGAATGCGTCGTCCTCCACAACTTGAACGCCTTGCCTCTGGCGGACCACCGAGTGCTGCGCATCGTGCTGGTGGCCGTCGCGCTGCCGGCGCTGCTGCTGGCCGCGCGAAGCGTGCTTGATCGACCGGACGGCGCTTTCGCGCGCGCGAGCGTGCTTCTCGCCACCGGCTTCTACGCGCTGCTCTTGAACGGGTTTTCTCCGATCGTCTCGCGACAGGATTGGATGCCGTTGTACGCGCTCTTCATGATGTTCGCCGTCGCCGCCGCCATCGCGCTCGAAAAGCGCACCAGCGGAATTCGAGTCGCCCCGTGGCTCGTGGTCGTGGCCGTGCTCGAAATCGCCGCGACCGTCTACGTCGATCGCCCGTGGCGAGACGGCACTCTCGCGCAGCGCGCGCTCGTCGCCGAGGTGCTGCGCCTCACTGGCCCCGCGGACTTCGTCATGGACGTCAAAGGCGAGATGCTCTTCCGCCGGCGCGCGTACTACCCGGTGCTCGAAGACGTCATGCTGGCCCGCATTCGCGACGGAGAGGTCCCCGACGACATCGCCGAGCGGCTCATCGCCACCCGAACCTACGTGGCCGTGAACGACAACGAGCGGTTCCCCCCGGCCGGGCGCCGGTTTCTGCTCGACAACTATCTGCCGGTCGGCACGCTGCGGGTCGCAGGAAAGCTCCTCGACGTGAACGCCGCCGGGCGGAGCGAGTTCACCCTCGCCCTGCCGGGCCGGTACGTCGTGCTCTCGCCGGATAAAGCTACGACCGGCACGCTCGACGGTCGGCCGATGATCGGCCCAAAGCTGCTCGATGCGGGAGCTCACACCGTGGAGGGCGCCGTGCCCGGTCTGCCGCTGGCCCTTTTGTGGGCCGACGCAGCGGATCGAGGGTTGTCGCCATTCCATCCGAGACAGGGGCCATGAGCGGCGAAGGGGTGTTGGCACGGTTCACTCGTTCTCGAGCTGCGCCCGAGCGAGACAA
>JBEVNX010000188.1:0-24176 GCA_040507895.1 Binatia bacterium
GGCGTGACCCGTAGCCCGCAGTGACGCAACAATACGTTCTCGAGGATCGTCACGATCATGTACACGATGCCGCCGAAGCTCGAGGGGATCTTCGCGGCGTTCTCGTAGTCGAGCCGAGCGTAGAGACTGCCGAGCCAAAGCCCGAACGCGGCGATCGGAAACGTCATCAACGCGAGCGTGACGACCGAAACGGCGAGAGTCACGCCGCCGACTCCCAAGGCGCGGTTGCCGAGCACCAAAAGAAGCAGCCCGAGCCCCGCGAGCGGCCCCACCCCGCTCCAGAATTTGCTGTGCCACACGCGCGACATCGCGATCGGAGCGCTCTGCAACAGCCAGAAGGCCTTGCCCTCGAGACTGATCGAGGGAAACAACATCCGCACGGCCACCGAAGACATCACGAATCCCGCGAGCGAGAGATTCAGAAACGCGAGCAGGTGGTCGAGATAGAACTGCGCGAGAAGGCTTTGCGCCGGGGGCAGGGCGCGGAAGTTGTAGACGTACACGACGACCAGCGCGCCGAGTAGGATGAGCTGCGACCACTGCGTCGTATCCCGCACGAACGTCTTCACGTCCTTCAAGACCAAGGCGCGGGTCACCTGCGACATCGGGAGCCTCGCGAACAGGCGGTCCCAGACCGGCAGCCGCGTCACACGCGCGCGCCGCGCCGATTGCGAGCGGGAGAACCCCGAAGCATGGATGCGCTCCGCGACCATCGAGCAGGCCACGCAGGCGACGGCCGAGGTGGTCGCGAGCGCCAGGTATTGAAGCAGGGGACGTTGTCCGGGTCGCGGCGTCAAGAAGGGAATCAGCGTGTTCGTGGCCCAGGCGCTCGGCAGAAAGGGCGACGCCGGGGTTTGTATGGCGGCGACGAACTGCAGGAAGTCGGAGAACTCCTCGGGCCGGAGCAGCCGCTGCGGCTGCAGGAGGCGGAGATAGACGTAGAGCAAGGCCACGGTGATGACCGACAGCAGCAGGAAGAAGTCTTTAGTGTCGCGCGCCGGAAACGCGCGCATGAGCAGCATGGTGATCGTCACCCCGAGCGCGCACGGCAACAGGAGAAACGGCGGGAAGACCGCGGCCACCATCGCGTAGAACGCGAAACCCGCATGGTGCACGACGCCGTAGGCGAGAAAGATCGGCAGGCCGAAGAGCACGATCATCCACGACGAGTCCCACAGCGTCTCCAGGAAGCGGCCGGTGTGCAGCGCGGACCTCGAGACCGGCGAGGCGAGCAGCAGACCGAGGTCGGCGGAGAGGTAGTACGTCGACAGCGCGGTGACGATGCTCGAGAAGACCAGGATCGAGAAGAACGACAGCAGCACCATGGCGAGCAATCGCTCGGCGAGCACCGGGCCGAACTCGGGAATGCTCTCGAAGTATCGCAGCACCCAGGCGAAGAACCCGAAGATGACGAGCCAGAACAGGACCGCGAGGACGAGCAGCACCCCACTGCGCTGCCGCAGCGTGCGGTCGGCGGTCCGCCAGTGGCCGGCGAGCGCCAGGCAGCGAGGGCGAAGAAGCCCGAGCCCGCTCATGGGTGCTCGATCACCCGAAGCTCTCCACCTCGAAGCGGATGCGGCCGATGACGCCGATGAGCGCGATGTCCTTGTCGGGGCCCCCTTCGACGAGCGCCACGTGTGTGGCGTCCGCGGGAAACTGGCCGAAGGTCGGATCGACGGCCACCCAGCGGCCGAGCCAGACGAGGTTCCAGGCGTGGTAGTAAAACGCGCCGGACGAGCTGCCCTCTCCGGGGGCGTAGACCGTCCCCGCCACCATGCGGGCGGGTAGCCCGGCGGCGCGCGCCAGCGCCGCATAGAGAACGGCGTGCTCGTTGCAATCCCCCTTGCGCGTCTCGAGGACCTCGACAGCGTTCGGCACGCTCACCGTCGCCTCCTTGGCGAGGTTCTCGAACACCCAGTCGAGGAGCTTGCGGGCGACCGCCATCGCGTCGCGATCCTGGCCGGCGATTTCGCCGGCGAGCGCGCGCACCTTCGGGTCGTCGACCTGCATGAACGGCGTGGGGCGGAGATCGTCGGCGAGATGGGGCTCCTGCACGGGAAGGGAGACGGAGCCGCCGGGGAAGCCTTCCTCGCGCTCGATCACCAGCGCGCCGTCTTCGATCCGCTGCCGCGGCGGGAACGAGAGCTCGAGGAGGGCGGGGGCGTCCGAAACGCGCAGTCGCAAGCGCCGCAGCGTGCGCGGCGAATCGATCGCGCGCCGGACGGGGATCGCGGCAGTCGCTGCGAGATCGACGCTGGCGCCGCGGTCGATTCCACCGGTTGCGGCGTGCGCGCCGTCTTCGCGGAGGAGGGTGAGCCCGAGAGGGCCTTCCTCCTTGATCACCCCTCCGCCCTCCTCCATCCACAAGCGGAACCGCGAGCCCTGGAACTCCTCGTCGATGCGATAGGCCGAGCGCACCCCTCCCGGGAGCGAGACGTCTTCGAGCGGTCCGATCGTCAGCGTGACCGGAGCGGGCGCGCTGCTCACCGGGTCGAACATCGTGTAGCGGAACGTCTTACCGCTCTCGATGCGCTCCTGGGCGAGAAGGTCTTCGAGCGTTTGCGAGAGAGCGATGGTGGCGCTCGTCGGCAGCTGCAGCGTACGCCGGCCCAAGGCCGTCGAGGTGATCTCGAGCTGGTCGCCACGAGCCAATCCGGAGACCACGAAGTCGGCGGCGCCGGAACGGAGCCGGAAGTCGAACTTCCGGGGTCGAAGAGAACGATCCGTTTCGGCGACGAGCCGGGTGCTGACGAGCTGGGAAGCGCCAAGCATGCTCAGGTGGGTCACGGTTTCGCTCTCCACGGTGAAACCGTCCGTGGAAGGCGTCCGCACTCGGTGCTGATAACCGACCTTCTTGCCCTGGGAGTAGACGCCGTACCACTGCTCAGAAGCTTCGGCGGGCAGCGGCCGCAGCGCCGTCGCGGGCGCGCGCAGCGAGAGCGAAGACGCGGCGAGCACGGCCATCACGGCCGCCCAGGAGAGGAAAACCGCGCTTCGGAAGAGCATGCGCATCGGCGGAGCTTCGCTCGAGGGAACATCGCCGACCCCCGCCGCTTTGACAAGCGGCGAGAAGGGCACGCGAGCCGCCCTCGGCGGGCCCCCCCGAACGGTAGGACCGCCGACAGGATCGCGCCGCGCGAGCTTCGCGGCTCAGCTCTTCGGGGCCGCGAAGTTCTTTTGCTTGCGCACCTCGGCGGCTGGCGCCGACGTGGCGAACTCGACGAAGGCTTTCGTCTGCGGGTTCGGCGCGCTCTGGGTCGTGAAGCTGACGTCGTAGACGACGGGCACGGTCCCGTTCTCCACGTTTGCGACGGTCGGCGCCACGCCCTTGAGGCCGATCAGCTTGATCGGGCTGCCGGCGGCCTGAGCGGTGAGCGCCGAAGCGATCGACACGTAGGTGATCGCGTCCGGTTTGTTGACCACCCCCTGGATCGCCTCCTTGTCGCTGCCGATGACGACGTCGGTGTACTTCATGTCGGAAACCTGGAGCCCCAGGTATTTCACGAACATCACCAGCGAAGTGCGCACCTCCGCATGGTTCAGCCGAACGAGCGGCGCGTCTTTGCCGCCGACTTCCTTCCAGTTGGTCACCTTGCCCTGGAAGATGTCTCGCAGCTGATCGTCGGACAGCGCGTCGACCGGGTTGTCTTTGTTCACGATCATGCAAAGGCCATCGCGCGCGATCGGGTGCGCGACCAGATTCTTGTCCTCTTCCCCGGAAGAGGGCGGCTTGATCGACAGCGCGATGTCGGTCATTCCGGACCGCAGCGCGCCGATCCCCCAGTTCGAATTGCTCTCTTCCATCTCGAACTGCACGGCGTGATTCTTTCCGAACGCCTCGCCCAACGGACCGGCGAGCGGCGTCACTGTGCTCGACCCGAGTAGCCTGATCCTGCCTGACGCCCCCTTCGCATCGCCGGCGGCTTTCTCCGAGTCCTGTCCGCGGCAACCATAAGTGAGCACGAGCGCCGCGACGATGACCAGACCGAGTTTTCTCATGGTCCGGGGAGAACTATCCGGGTCGGCGCTCGCCGTCAAACGATCGGCGTCGCGATCGCCGACGTTCGTTCTCGCGGGCCACGGACTCCGCACGGGCAGGGAGGGTATTGGCCGCGCCGCAGGGTCCAGGCATGGTACGGAGCGACCCGTGCGTTGCTCCGTTTGCTCCACCGAGAATCCCCCGGAAGACCGCTTCTGCGAACAGTGCGCGGCGGCTCTTTCCGCGGAGTGTCCCGCCTGCGGGCGTCCCGGCGCGCTTCAGGGGCCAGCGCCTGAAGGTCTTCTGCAACGGGGAGCGCTTGACCGAGTTTCCGGTTTCCTTCGGCGACTTCGAGCACGTCGTGCCGCTTAGGATGCTCGCGGGAGGCGAGCTGCTCGAGGTGACGATCGAAGCAACCCGTTTCTTCGTTCCGTGCGACGAGGGTATAGGCGACGACCCTCGGGTTCTGTCCTACCTGTTGAGGGAGGTCGCTTAGCCTCGAAGGAGAATCCCCCGACGATCGAAGCTCGCGGGTCGGGATGAAGGTCGCCTGAGTCGGTCACCACCGCTCGAAGTGAAGCGCGTCGTCCAGAGGGCGGAGCGCGAGCCGCCGGGGCCGGTCGGCGGGCACGCCGACGGGAACCACCGCGAGCGGACGAACCAGCTCGGGGAGGCCCAGGACCCCCGACACCTGCTTTTCGTCGAATGCGCCCACAAAGCAGGCCCCGAGACCTTCCTCGACGACGGCAAGGAGGAGAAGGAGAGAGGAGAAGGCGGTGTCGATGACCGCGTAGTGATCTCCCTCCCTCGCGCCGTAGCGACCTCGAGAGCGTGACCGGTCGGCGCAGGGAACGATCACGACCGGCGCATCGGCCACGAACATTTGACTGAGAGCCGCGCGCGCCAATCGCCGCCGCATCGCCGCGTCGCGCACGACGACGTAGTTCCAGGGTTGGGTGTGTCCCGCGCTCGGCGCTCGCATGGCGGCGCGCACGATGCGGCGAACCAGCGCGTCGCTCACCGGATCCGGGCGGAACTTTCGGATCATGCGCCGCCGGGCGAGAAGCTGGTCGAGGCAGCGCGGCTCCTCCTCCGCCAATACGGATCTCGCCAGCAGGGCCAGCGCCGCCGAGCCGATGAACTCACGTCGCGAGATGCGCATGGAAGAACCTCCCCTAGCCTACGGAAGCACGTACACGGCCCTTCGGGGCGCGCAGAATCTCCCGCAGCTTCAAGAGCCGCGCGAAGTCCCTTCCGCCGGCCGCATCGACTCGTCAATGAAAGCCGAACGCGCGCGCCGGGTTGTCCCAAAGGATCTTTCGCTTGCTCGAATCGGGAATCCGTTGTTCGAGCATCGCGCCGATGCCCCACGGAAACGTGCCGTCGGGATGGGGATAGTCCGTGTCCCAGAGAAAGTTGTCGTCGCCGACGAGATCGAGCGCGGCCGTCATCGTCGGCTCGTCGCCGCGAAACGCGACGTAGAAGTTGCTCTTGAAGTATTCGGTGGGCCGCTTGGTCAAGTACTCGTGCTCCGAATTGCCGCTGAAGCGCCAATGCTGCTCCATCCGCTGCAGCCAGTAGGGGACCCATCCCCCGTCCGCTTCGACCTGGACGACCTTGAGCCTCGGATACTTCTCGATCACGCCGTACCAGATGAGGCCGGCCATCGCGGCCATCGCCTCGAACGGATGCGACAGGATGTGACCGGTCACGTGCGTGTCCATTCGGTCGCCGAACGACTCGACCGAAGCGGAGGCCGAGTCGTGCGTCGAGATCGGGCGGTCGAGCTTCTCGATCTCAGCCCAAAGCGGCAGGTAGGCTTCGTGGAAGATCGCTCGGCCGCGCACCGGGTTCGGACGGACGTAGAAGCTCACGGCGCCCTGGCGAGCCGCGCGATGCGCCTCCTTCACCGATTCCTCGACGTCCTGCATCGGCAAGATGGCTGCCCATTTCATCCGCTCCGGCGCCTTGGAGCAGTACTCGGCGCTCCAGTCGTTGTAGGCGCGGCAGCACGCGGCGAGCAGCTTCGAATCCCGAAACTCGCGCCCGAGCATCTGGCCCGCCGCAGTCGGATAGACGACCTGGACGTCGATGCCTTGCTCGTCCATGTCGAGCAGCCTGCTGTCGGGGCTGAAGCCGGTCTTGGCGGCGCGCTCGAAGCGCTTCATTGCCTTTCGCACCGCCTCGAGAAATCCGGGCGCCGCCATGGGGTACTTTCCCTTTTCGCGCGTGAACGGTTCGCCCTCGACCAGGAAGGTTCGCCGGCCCGATTCGGGCGCGATCCCCATCCGCGGCGCCTGCGACTTGTACTTCTCGTCGATGTACTTCTCGAACACGTAGTCAGGCTCCATTTGATGGGTGTCGACGTCGGCGATCTTGAACCCGTTCTTCATGGTGAGTCTCCGTGCTCCCGGGAGTGCGGACCCGCGAGCTCATGGCCGGGGATGATCAGCGCCTTCACGCCTCGCCTGGAGCGCAACAGGTCGAAGGCCTCGAGCCCACGCGTGATTGGATAGCGATGCGTGACCATGGGGCGCAGGTCGACCGCCCCGCTCGCCACCATCGCGATCGCGCGGCGCCACGTCTCCGGAGCCCGTATCCGCGAATTGATCCACTTCACCCCGTGAAAGAACAGCGCTCGCAGCTCCGCCGCGCTCACGTCGCGAGCCGGCCACCCGACCTCGACCAATTCTCCGCCGCGGCGTAGCAACTCCCGCGGCGAGTCGATCTCGCCGCAGGCATCGAACACGACGTCGGCGCCGTCGGCGGGCAGCTTGGCGCGCGCCTGATCCGTCCAGCGCTCGGTGCCTGCGCACGCCGTATCGAATCCGAGCTTCGCCGCGAGCGCCAGCCGCCCCTCGTCGGCCGCGAGCCCGGTGACGACGATCGACGTGACGCCGAGGGCGCGCGCCGCCAGTGCGATGCTCAGTCCGATCGGCCCCGGACCCTCGATGACGGCGCTGTCGCCGGCCTTCAGGCACGACTGCTCGACGGCGTGCAGGCCCGTGGCAAACGGTTCGAGCAGCGCCGCCTGCTCGAGGTCCATCGACGACG
The DNA here is from genome assembly GCA_040507895.1 of Binatia bacterium. Taxonomy (GTDB): domain Bacteria; phylum Desulfobacterota; class Binatia; order JACPRU01; family JACPRU01; genus JBEVNX01. The sequence goes on from JBEVNX010000188.1 coordinate 7,034, forward strand.
GCACGAGATGGGCGTTTCCCGCCGGGGCAATCGTGTAGTCCGCGAAGGCACCGGAAAGCGTGGTCGGAGACGCGCACAGATGAAAGCGACCGGCGCGGCAAGGGCCGCATCGCCCGCAATGTCCGAAAGGATCCAGCGCGACGCGGTCACCGACCCCGAAACCCGTCACGCGCGGGCCGACTTCGACCACCTCGCCGGCGGGCTCGTGGCCGAACACGAACGGCAGGCTTCCGACCATCCGCTCCGCGCCGAGCTCCCATTCGACCAGGTGCAGGTCGGAGCCGCACACGCCGCAGGCGCCGACCCGCACCAGCAGCTGGCCCTCGCCAGCGCGCGGAACCGGCACGTCGATCACTTCGGCGCCGGGACCGCGGCGCGTCTTGGCGATCGCTTTCACTCGAGCCCTCCATTGGCTTCAATACGATTCGAACGTGGTAAGCGTCAAAGCGGTCAGGAGACATACATGGTGCGCGACATCGATCTCGATTTCGTCCGTGCTCAGTTCCCCGCCTTCGCCGAGCCCTCGCTGGCGCGCCTCGCGTTCTTCGAGAACGCCGGCGGCTCGTACGCCTGCCGGCCGGTGATCGAGCGCCTGAACGAATACTACCGCCGCCTGAAGGTCCAACCCTACTACGCCTACCCCGCTTCGCTCGAGGCCGGGGAATGGATGGATGCGGCGCGCAGCCGCCTCGCCGAGTTCTTGAACGTGACGGCCGAGGAAGTGCACTTCGGTCCTTCCACTTCACAGAACACCTACGTGCTCGCTCAGGCTTTTCGCAAGCTGCTGCAGCCGGGCGACGAGATCATCGTCACGAATCAGGATCACGAGGCGAACGGCGGGGTGTGGCGGCGCCTGGCCGCGGAGGGCGTCGCGGTCAAGGAGTGGCGCGTCGATCGGGAAAGCGGCAGGCTCGATCCGGGGGATCTCGACGCGCTCCTCAACGAGCGCACGCGGCTGCTGGCGTTCTCGCACTGTTCCAACGTCGTCGCTCACATCAATCCCGTGGCGCAGGTCGCGCGCAAGGCGCGGGCCGCCGGCGCCGTCACGGTCGTAGACGGCGTCTCGTACGCGCCGCACGGGCTGCCGGACGTCGACGCGCTCGGCGCCGACGCCTATCTGTTCTCGTTGTACAAGACGTTCGGGCCGCACCAGGGCTTGATGGTGGTGCGCAAGCTGCTGCTCGAAGCGCTCGGCAACGAGGGGCACTACTTCAACGGAGCCGCCACCCACAAGCGCCTGGTTCCCGCCGGACCCGATCACGCTCAAGTGGCGGCCGCTCGCGGCGTGGCCGAGTACTTCGACTCGCTCGACGCCCACCATCGAGCTTCGGCGCCGGCCGCGGGCCGGCCCGAACGTGTGCGCCGACTGCTGCGCGGCGCCGAGCTTCCCTTGCTCGCCCGGCTGCTCGAATACCTCGCCGCGCACGGCGGCGTGCGCCTGCTCGGACCGGCCGAAGCGGAAGAGCGCGCTGCGACCGTGGCCTTCGTGCCGCTGCGCCGGGCGCCGTCGGATCTCGTCCCGCTACTCGCCGCGCGCGGCATCATGGCGGGCGCGGGCCACTTCTACGCCGTGCGCCTGCTCGAAGCGATGGGCGTGGACCCGGATCGCGGCGCGCTACGCTTGTCCTTCGTCCACTACACCTCGCCAGACGACGTCGACCGCGCGATCGAAGCGCTGGATGCCTTGCTCAGACCGCTCGCGTCGCGAGCCTGACTCACGGAAGCCTTCGGCTCGAAGGGGACGACGGCCCGAGGGAAGTCCGCCATCACTCGGAGCGCGGGACTCCGGGAACCGACCCGTCTGTGCCAGCCGCTGGCTCGAGCCGCTCTCTGGCGAATCGTCGTCGAACGCGCTCGAGCAACCACGCCTCGACGTTCCGGCCCCAACGGACCGCCGGCCGCTCCATCCAATCGAAGGAGAGCTTGCCGGCGACGAGCGACGGAGGCACCGTCACGAGCGCGATCAGGAAGCCGACTGCGAGCGGATACCGCACCGCGAGTGACGTCGAGCTCAACGACCACATCACGATCGGCACCCCGAGCGACAAGAATGGTGGATGGTAGAGGTAGAAGCTGTAGCTCGTGCGGCCCAGGAACCGGACGATGCGCCCGTCGAGGAGAGAAAGGGCTCGCAGGTCGGGCCCGTAGGCGACGATCGCGACGATCAGCGTGGCTCCGATGGCCTCGACTCCGAGGCTCGCTCGCGACCAGTAGCCGAGAACGAAGCGCCCGCCCAGCAGAAGAGCACAGCCCGCCGCGAGAGCCAGCGCCGCCGCGCGCGACGAAACTCGCCGCATCACGAGCGGCCCCAGGGCGGCGATGGCCATGCCCCACACGAACATGAAGAGGTACAGGTAGAGGTAGGGGATTCGGAACAGGAGCCATCGCGTGTAGAGCGCGATGCGTGCGAGGACCGCGGGCACCAGGATCAGCCAGGGGCTCCTGCCGCGCGTGAAAAGGTGCGCGGCGAGAATAAACGGAACGGCGAGCAGCTCGACCGCGAGCGACCAGGTCGCCCCGTTGACCCCCTTGTCGACCAAGATCAGGTTGTCGAGGATGGCTCGCGGCGCCGGTGGCGGGTCGTTGTACAGCCGCGGCCATCCGCTGCAGACGATCCACATCGCGCCGGCATAGAGGAGGACGTTCAGGGCCAACGGCGGGTAGATGCGGAAGAACCGCCGGGTCACGAACGCCGTCGCCAATTGCGGCACCGGCCGCGCATCGCGGGCGAGGGAAAGCGCGAGCACGAATCCGCTCATGACGAAGAATAGGCTCACCGCGGCGCCGCCGTTGAAGAAGACCATGAGCACTCGAGTGAGCAGCGCCTGCGCGCCGCGAATGTCCCAGATCGTCTTGAGATAGACCTGCGCGATGCCGTCCACCGCGAGCAGATGGATGGAATGAAAGATCGCGACCATCAGCGCGGCGATGCCGCGCAGGGATTCGATGCGGGGTTGAAAATGGGTTCCTCGATCGACTGCTCCGCCGGAGCCCTGAGATCTTCGAGTCGGCAACGCGCTCCTCGACCAGTGGTCTGTCACGGGCGAAATGGACGCGGAATCGGCGAAGCCAGCCGCCGTGGACGGCGACGAATCCGGACCCAGTTGAGCTCCACCGACTCCACTCCCACTGCCGCTTCCAGCTCACTAGCACAGCGGCGCCGATTTCGCGCGGTCCGCCACCGGACGCTTGCTGGCCTCCGACGGTCGATTTTGGTTAACAGCCTCCGTGGAAGGCACCCGGGCGAGGAGCCACGTCGCGTTCCGACGAGCGCTCCTCACCTTGGTGCTCTGTGCTTGCCTACGATTCGCTTCGGGCGGAGGTGATGGCGACCGTTACCTCGTCGGCGCGCACTACTACGTCTGGTATCCGACCAACTTCACACAGGGCTATCTCCGCGGCATCGTCAGGCCGCCGCAACCGCCCGCTCTCGGAGAATACGACTCGCGGGACCCCGCGATCGCCGAGCGCCACATCTCGTTGGCGGCATCACGTGGCATCGACTTCTTCACGCTCGATTGGTGGCCCAATCGGCCGGCACAGAACGAGGCGATCGACCGGGGCTTTCTGCGCGCGCGCAACATCGGCGAGATCCGCTTCTGCATCTTCTACGAATCGTCGGATCTCGGAACTCCCGAGAAGGGGGGCGGCGTCGTGTTCGACGCGGCGACCAAGAACCGATTCGTGTCAGACATGGTGTCGCTGGCCCGGCGCTATTTCCCGCATCCGAGCTACCTGCGCTGGAACGGTCGTCCCGTGTTGCTCGTCTACATCACTCGGGAGCTGCGCGGGCTGCTCCCGCAGGCGATGCGCGAGGCGAGACACGCTCTCGCGGCCGAAGGCTACGATCCGTTCGTCATCGGCGACGAGATCTTCTGGGCGGTGCTCGAGGCGAACGAGGACCCGACGGCCGCCGGGCACGTGACCGGCGAGCCGCAGATCACGCGCATCCGCCTCTTCGATGCGATCACTGCCTATAACCTCTACATCCACGATCGGCCGCGTCATCGCGGATACGGATCGGCGAGCAACTTCGTGCAGGACAGCGTCAAGCTCTATCGTCGCTACCGGGATGCCGGCGGGGTCCCGATCGTCCCGACCGTCATCCCCGGCTTCAACGACCGCGCCCACCGGCCCGCCCTCGATCACTTCGCGATTCCACGCCGCTGGGCCCCCGACGGCGCCGAAGGATCCTTCTTCTCCGAATCGATCGAGCGCATCGCCAAGCCGCTGATCGACGACGAGCTGCGCATGGTGCTCATCACCTCGTGGAACGAGTGGAACGAGGACACGGCGATCGAGCCGCTCGCCGCGTCGCCTCCAACGGCCGACGACGCCAGCGACCGACAGTTGTTCACACAGGGCTATGCGTACGAAGGCTTCGGAACGACCTATGTGGACATCGTACGCGACCGCCTTCGGCACTGAGCGTGCGGGTGGCTGGAAGCTGCTTGCGACATTGGAACCGTGATGTTCGTGGACGGTGGAGCGGAGGGCAAACGTACAAGGCTGGGATCCGGCAGTACCAGGAGGTAGCCCGCGGCCAGTTGCTCGGCGACGACATCGGAATGTTGAAGCTGCTGATCCACGAGAAGGATCGTCGCATCCTCGGCGTTCATGGCATCGGCACGGGAGCGACCGAACTCATTCACATCGGTCAAGCGGTCATGACGTTCGGCGGCACGGTCGACTACTTCATCCACAACGTCTTCAACTTCCCGACGCTCGCCGATGCCTACAAGATCGCCGCGCTGAACGGCGTCAACAAGCTCTCGCTCACCTGATCCGCTTGCTCCGGAAGCACCTCCGCACCTTCTCCGCAGCCATCTCCCGGCCAGAGCGACCAGTCCGCCCGCGGAGCCGGCTCCGACGATCGACCAAGCGGTGGTAGCCACGCAGGCAGGACACATCGGGCGATCTCCCTTCTTTCTTCTGACTCGAGGAGCACGCCGAGCGCATTCGTCGCGCGCGGCCGCCTCGGTCACGTTTCCTTGGGGAAGAGTCCGCGGTATGGCGCCGCCTCCTCGACCGCCCGGGCGAAAGACGGGCGCTCCATCAAGCGGCGCAAGTATGCGGCGGCGTTCTCGTGTGCCGCGCCGAACGGCATCACCAGGTTCGCATAGTACACCGCCGGCGCGGCGGCGCAGTCGGCGATGGTGAACGCATCCCCCATGGCCCAAGTCCTCCCTCCCATCTCCTGCTCAATCATGCCGTACGCGGTCTGCAGCAAGGCCTTCGCCTCCGCGACGCCGTGCGGATCGCGCTTTCCCGAAGGGCGCAGCCTGTCGGTGACGACCTTCTGCATGGGAACGTTCACGTACAGGTCGTAGAACCGATCTCGCATTCGCGTCTGCCACGCCAGGGTCCGATCTCGCGGCACGAGCTCCGTCCTCCCCGGGTAGTGCTGCGCCACGTACTCGATGATGATGCTCGATTCCGCGATCGTCCGATCGTTGGCCTCGTCGCGCAGCACCGGGAACTTGCCGATGGGCCAGATCTTCTTGAAGTGCGCCCGAGACGTCTCGTCGGCGAGATCGACGATGCGAGGCTCGAAGGGGGTGTCGTTCTCGTAGAAGGCGACGAGAACCTTCTGACAGAAGGACGAGAAGGGATGGAAATAGAGCTCGAGCGGTCGGCTGCCGGGGATGGATCGTGCGCTCATGGCTTTCTCCTCGGGTTCCGTCACCCTAGTGACGCGCGCGGGGTCGCGATTTCGACAGCCGCGAGAGACCGACTCGGCTCCGGCGTTCCAGCAAGAAGCGCCGTACGGCCTCGTCCTCGGCCAGGCCGACGGCGCGGTCGAACGCCTCGCGGGCTTCGTCGATGAAGCCGAGCTGCTTCAGGAGATGCGCGCGGACGGCCCAATATGGCTGGTACGTCTTGACGGACTCGTCGTCGATCCGGTCGAGAATCGACAAGGCCGATTGAGCCCCCTCCACTTCGGCGATCGCCGCGGCGCGGCCGACCCGCGCTCCGAGCGCTGGCGAAAGCTCGACGAGGCGGTCGTAGAACCAGGCGATCGCCTCCCAGTCCGTGCGCCCGGAGCGCGCTCGCTCGGCGTGTACCGATTGAATCGCTGCCTCGAGTTGAAACCGCCCGAGGCGTGCGCTTCTCGCCAACTCTCCGAGCTCCGCCTCCGCTTCCTTGATCATCGGGGCGATCCACAGACGCGGATCCTGCTCCGAGAGCGGGATGAACCGGCCGTCCTCCCCGCGTCGCGCGGGTCGGCGAGCCTCGCAATGAAGCATGAGCGCCAGCAACCCGCGCACTTCCGGTTCATCCGGCAAGCACGCCCGGAGCACGCGTGCCAGCCAGATCGCCTCGTCGGCGAGACCCCGGGCCCGCGGATCGACGCCCGCAGCGTCCTGCCACCCGCTGCCGTAGGCGGCATAGATCGCGCCCAGCACCGCTTCGAGCCGCCGCGGCAGCTCGTGCGCCTCGGGGACCTCGAACGCGATACCGGCGTGGCGAATCTTCGTCTTCGCTCGCACCAAGCGCTGTGACATGGCCGCCGGCGACACGAGGAATGCCCGCGCGATCTCGGCCGCGTCGAGGCCCAATACCGCTTGCAGCATGAGCGGCGTATGCATGTCCGGATCGATCGCCGGATGCGCGCATACGAAGAGCATCTTCAGCCGCTCGTCCGGAATGGGACCGGTGGCCACCACCCGGCCGCTTTCGCCGGCGATGAGCTGGAGGGTCGGGCCGCTCTCCGTGCGCACCCGCTCGCGCCGCTTCACGTCGATGAGGCGCCGGCGCGCGGCCGTCAGCAACCATGCCTCGGGAGCGCTCGGCACGCCGTCGCGCGGCCAGGTCGCGAGCGCCGCGACCAGCGCCTCGCCGAGCGCGTCCTCCGCCGCAGCCACATCCCCCGTGCGCGCCGCAAGGAATGCAACCAGGCGTCCGTACGACTCGCGGGCGACCGATTCGACCGCTCGCTGCGTCTCCTGCGGGCTACGATCGCTCACCCGTGATGCGCCGCCTCGCTTCGGGCGCGAGCGGCCGCACTTCGACGGCGCCGGCGGAAGCGGCCGGGCAGCGGGCGGCCCAATCGAGAGCGACATCGAGCGAGGGAAGCTCCAGGATCGCGAACCCGGCGAGCTGCTCCTTGGTGCTGGCGTAAGGACCGTCCTGGATTTGGCGCCGACCGTCTTTCAAACGGATCGTCGTGCCGGTTTCAGGCAGGTGCAGGGGATCGCCTCCGACGAAGACGCCGGATTCGACGAGAGCCTTGTGGTAGGCGCGCCAGGCGCCGAGATAGGGGTCGCCTTCGCCGTTCTCCCGGCTGGCAAACGCTTCGGGGGTCTCGTAGATGAGCATCGCGTATCGCATCGCCGTCTCCTGTCGAGTCGCGCCGGGTACTATGCCCATTCCCATGACGCGCGAGAAGCCGCCAATTCGACATTCGGCCGCACGCGGCGCGGCCGCGGTGAGAAGGTCTTGCTAGAGGTGCGCAACGGCGGAGACGGAGCTACCGCTTCCGCGTCGGTGACTACAGGCCACTTGACCGGTCTAGAGCGACAGCACGCCGTACAACGCTGCCAGGATCCCCACGACGCGCGTGTCGCCCGCGGTGACCGGCGACATCTTGTTCATGATGTACGCCCAGCCGGCGCGCGCGTCGGGGTCGGCGAAACCGAGTGAGCCGCCCCAGCCGCCGTGTCCGAACGTGCGCGGGTTCGGTCCGACGGGGAGGTGTCGGCTGGTCAGCATGAACCCCAATGCCCAGCGCATCCGGAAGCCGAGAACGAGATCGTCGGCGTAGCTCTGCTCCTCGATCGCCTGCGCAATCGTTTGCTCCTTCAGCAGCTGGACGCCGTCGAGTCTTCCGCCGCAAGCGAGCAACCCCATGATGCGCGCGACCGAGCGGGCATTGCCGTGGCCGTTGGCCGCTGGAATCTCGGCTCTTCGCCATTCGGGCCGGTTGGCGAACTCGGCTCGAAGCGGCGGGTTACCGACCACCTTTCCGGAAAGCGTCTCCGGATCGATGCGCGTCGATGCACCCGCCCTCTCCACTTCCTCGGCGCTCGCGGGCACCAGCTCGGCGACGCGGGGGTCTTCGGACGCCGGAAGGCCGATGTGAAAGTCCGCTCCGAGACGCTCCGCGACGTCGTCGCGAAAGAACGCTCCGAGCGTCTTGCCGGTGATGCGACGAACGATCTCTCCGACCAGATAACCGTACGTCAGGGCATGGTAGCCGTTGGCCGTGCCAGGCTCCCACCAGGGAGCTTCGGCGGCCAAAGCTTCGGTCATGCGCGTCCAGTCGAAGAGCGCTTCGGTGGCGAGCGGCTGGCGAATCCCGGCAAGGCCGGCGGCGTGGCTCAGCACGTGCCGGGTCGTGATCCGCTCCTTCCCCGCCTGCGCGAACTCGGGCCAGTACTGCGCTACGGGGGCGTCCAGGTCGAGCTGGCCACGATCGACGAGAATGTGGGCGCAAAGAGCGGCCATCGCCTTCGTCGTCGAAAAGACGTTGATGATGGTGTCGCACTCCCAAGGGCGCGTCCTTGCGGCGTCCGCATATCCGCCCCAGACGTCGACCACCAGCTCGCCGTCGACCGTAACGGCGAACGATGCGCCGACCTCCCGTCCCGCCTCGAAGTTCGCCGCGAAGGCGTCGCGCACGGAGACGAATCGCGCATCGCAGTGGCCTTCGATCACCGGAGGACGGGACATGACGCGGAGGAGGCAGCTGAGCGACAGGGGGCGGGGAGGCAAGCTCCACCCGTCCATCGCTGCAACACCCAGAAAGGGCGGGGCGTTACCTTCACGGGCGAGGGGGCACCGGCTTCATGCGCCCGATGCGGCTCGCACGATCTTGAGCCGGGCGGCGTGATGGGTCTGATTTCGGCGTTGCCCCTTTCGGTGCTGGTCCTCATAGCAGGCGATCATGATTTGCATGCCGACGGCGAATCCACCGATCGCGGAAATGATCAACGCCCATCCCGGACTTTCCCCGAGCGAGACCCAGGCAATGACCCATGTCCATGCGGCAACCAACAAACAAGCCATATACTCACCTCGGCTCAGTGCTCGCGGCGATCTGAGTAGCGACGATCGCGAAGAAGCAGATAACCTCCATTCTGCTCCTATTCTGAACGAAGCGCTCATCTAGCGCCACCACGTGGGATCCAACGAGGCGGTGTTGGCACGTACCCACGCTACGCCGGCGACTTTTGGCAGGAAGGAAGGGTAGTTTGGCATTTTCCCCTTGGCGCCCGCCTGCGAGGCTTCGGCACCGCGGTCTTTCGAGCGGGATTGGAGGCGAGCATGGCGTTGGAGATCCGACCAAACTGCGAGTGCTGCGACAAGGACCTGCCGGCGCGGTCGACCGAGGCGCGCATCTGCAGCTATGAGTGCACGTTCTGCGCCGATTGCGCCGAGAGGAGGCTCCACGGCGTTTGCCCGAACTGCGGCGGCGGGTTCGCAGTCCGACCGATCCGACCCGCTACGGAATGGCGTCCTGGGCTCTCGCTCGCCAAGCGCCCGCCGTCGAGCAAGCGCGTTCACCTGTCCTACAGCCTCGATGAGGTGGCCTCGTTGTCGGCTCGCATCGCGGGCATCGCGCCAGAGGATCGGTGAAGCTCCTGCGCCCGTCCCGCGAAGCTTGAAGCGAGCGAGAGCACTCCGGCGATTCGCCGGACGATCTCTGTGGCGGGCGAGATCTCGGTCGATGCCGGGTTGCCTCGTCCGTCGCCGGCCGTGGTAGGCTCTCGGCCGGCATATCCGGCGCCACCACGAACCTTAGGTCGACGAGGCGTCATCAGGGAGATCTTCGCGGAGGCAAGCCATGCTGAGCCCATACCGAGTTCTCGACCTGACGGATGAGGGCGCCCTGCTCTGCGGGCAGATCCTCGCCGACCTTGGCGCAGACGTGATCCTGGTCGAGCCGCCGGGCGGAGTGAAGGCGCGTTCCGTTGGGCCTTTCGCTGGAGACGAGCATGACAAGAACAAGAGCCTCGACTTCTGGGCGCTCAACCGAAACAAGCGGAGCATCACGCTCGATCTCGAAACGCCTGTCGGTCGAGAGGACTTCCTCGAGCTGGTGAAGACGGCTGACGTGCTGGTCGGGTTCGGCCCTGCCGGGCGCCTGGAACGCCTGGGCCTCGGCTACGACACCCTCGCCGGAGTCAATCCGGGACTGGTGATGGTCTCGATCACGCCCTTCGGGCAAGGCGGGCCGAAGGCGAGCTGGGCGGCCACGGACCTCACGGTCACCGCGGCGTCAGGAGCGCTCTTCATCACCGGCGATGAGGACCGGCCGCCGGTGCACGTGTCGATTCCCCAGGCTTACGTGAATGCCGGCGCGGAAGCCGCAGTGGGCGCGATGATCGCGCTTTGCGCGCGCGAGCGAGACGGTCTCGGCCAGCACATCGACGTCTCGGCTCAAACGGCGATGATGATGACGACCCAGTTCGCGGTGCTTTCGCAAGGTTGGAAGGACCATGCACCCGAGCGAGTCGGGGGGGGAATGAAGCTCGGCCGCGTCCGGCTCCGCTTCGTCTATCCCTGCAAGGACGGCTACGTGAACGTCACCTTCGCCTTCGGCGCGGTATTCGGTCCGGCGACGCGCCGCCTCTTCGAATGGATCCACGAGAAGGGTTTCTGTGACGAAGCGACGCGGGACAAGGACTGGATCGGTTACGGCCTCCACCTTCTCACCGGACAAGAACCGGCGGAGGGACTGGACCGCTATGCCGAGACGATCGAGCGCTTCACGCTCAGCCACACCAAAGCCGAGTTGCTCGAGGAGGCTTTCCGGCGACGGATCTTGCTCGTTCCCATCAGCAACGTCCGAGACATGCTCGATTCCGAGCAACTGAAAGCCCGCGAGTACTGGACGAAGATGGAGCATGCGGAGCTCGGGCGGCCCGTCATCTACCCGGGCCCCTTCGCCAGGCTCTGCGGAACACCGATTCGCTACCGGCGCCGACCGCCGCTGCTGGGCGAGCACACGCGCGAGGTGCTGCACGAAGTGCGTGCCGCGCCGCCCCGAGCGCAGCCGACCCTCAAGCCGAAGAGTCCTCCCGTATGCGCGCTCGACGGTCTCAAGGTGCTCGATTTCACCTGGGCGTTCGCCGGTCCGGCCGCCACGCGGTATCTCGCGGACTACGGCGCCACCGTCGTTCGGGTCGAGAGCGCGAAGAAGCTCGATGCTCTGCGTACCGTGGGGCCGTTCAAGGACGGCCACGCCGGCGTCGAGCGGTCCGGCGGCTACATCAACGCCAACGTCGGCAAGTACGGGTTGTCGCTCAACCTGTCGACTTCCGAAGCGCGAGAGGTCGCCCTGCGGCTCGTGAGATGGGCCGACATCGTGATCGAAAACTTCTCCCCGAAGGTGATGCGCGCCTGGGGCATGGGCTACGAGTCGCTGCGGGAGACCAAGCCTGACCTGATCATGCTCAGCTCTTGCCTGAACGGCCAGACGGGCCCCCAGGCGATGCTGGCCGGCTACGGCACGATGGGCGCCTCGATCGCCGGCTTCGGCGAGCTGACTGGCTGGCCGGACCGACCTCCGGCGACCCCCTTCGCCGCCTACACCGACTACACGTCGCCGAAGTTCACGGTCGCGGCCTTGCTCGCCGCTGTCGACCACAAGCGGCGCACCGGCCAAGGCCAGTACATCGATCTCTCGCAAGCCGAATGCTCGATCCATACGATCGGCCGAGCGATCCTCGACTACACGGTGAACGGACGAGTCCAGACACGGATGGGCAACGCGCTGCGTGATTACGCTCCCAGCGGAGTCTATCCCTGCGTCGGCGCGGATCGCTGGGTGGCGCTCGCAGCTCCGACGGAGGACGCGTGGCGAGTGCTCAGCGCGGCGTCAGGACGCGGCTGGGCCGAGGATCGTCGTTTCGCCACGGCGACGGCTCGCCGCGAGAACCGGGAGGCCCTGGACGCCGCGATCGGCGCGTGGACCTCGAGCTTCGAGCCCGGCGCTCTGGAAGAGCTGCTCCAGGGCGTCGGCGTGCCGGTCCATCGCGTGTCGACCTGTGCCGATGTCTTCGCAGACGCGCAGTTGAAGGATCGCGCGCACATCATCGACCTGGAGCACCCTCGCCTGGGCGCGGTGCCCATCGAAACGTCGCGCATGCGCTTCACACGCACGCCCGCCGTCGTCACGTGGCCCGGTCCGGGAATCGGCGAGCACAATGATCACGTGCTGCGGGAAATCCTCGGGATGAGCGACGAAGAGATCACGGAGCTGGTGACTGACGGGGCCATCGAGTGAGTCGGTGAAACCGATCGGTCGGCGAGCAAGGTGAACGTCATGGCACAGGACGATCCTGCGGGTGGATTCGGGCTCGGCGCTTTCTTCGCGAATCGCAACGTCGTGGTCACGGGCGCCTCGAGCGGAATCGGCTCCGACGTCGCCCTCGCGTTCGGCGAGCGAGGCGCCAAGGTCGCGCTGCTCGCGCGGCGGAAGGAGCTGCTGAGCGAGCTCGCCGACAAGATCGCCAAGGCGGGCGGCGCGGGCGTGGCGATCGCTTGCGACGTCACGGATCGGAAGCAGGTGCGCAAAGCCGTCGACGAAGCCAACGACGCGCTCGGCGGCATCGACATCTTGGTCAACTCGGCCGGGGTCCTGCTACCGTCCAAATTCGAGGAGATGGATCCCCGGGACTTGAAGAAGATGCTGGACGTCAATCTCTTCGGCACGGTTCACGCGATGCAGGCGGTTCTGCCGCTGATGCGCAAGAAGGGCCGAGGCCACATCGTCAACATCGCGTCGCTGGCGGGGCGGCGAGGGATGTCTCCGCTCGGCGGCTACTGCGCGACGAAGTTCGCCGTGACGGGCTTGAGCGAAGCGGTGCGGACCGAGCTGTTCGGCAGCGGCATCAACGTCTCCCTGATCATGCCCGGACTGGTCGACACCCCGATGGCGGCGGACGCGATCGAGACCTCGGGCTTCGCCTTCGGAGGCGTCCGGCCCGGCATGACGATGCCGCCGCGCTGGGTCACGTGGGCGGTCTTCGCCGCGATCGCGCTGAGACTGCCGGAGGTCGACGTGCCGCCCGGAGCCGGCACCGCGGAGAAGGTGGCGGCGCTGTTCCCCGGAGTGACCGACGCGCTGCTGGCGATGGGCACGCGAATGATGGATTTCGTGAGCGCGGCGAGCCGGCGACAAAGCTGAAGGCGAAGGGGATGCGGGTCCACAGTCTGCCTTCGCTACCAGCCGATCGCGTACGAGGGCATCCGCCGGTTCACCTCGCCGCGCGGATCCGCGCCGCCGCGGATGACCCCTTGCCGCTCGTCGACCACGATTGCCAGCACGTCGCCGGCGACCCAGTCGCCCTCCACCTCGACGACGTGACCGCGCGCGGCGAGCTCCGCGCGCACCGTCGCGGACACGCGGCCTTCCAGTCGAAGCCCGCCCGCAACGGCGCCGTGCGGATGGAAGCTCGACGGGAAGTGCACCGACGAGAAGCGCGCAGCTTCGATCGCCTCTTGGACGCCCATGCCGAACTCGACGAGGTTCAGAAAGACTTGCAGAGTCCACTGATCCTGCTGGTCGCCCCCCTGCGTGCCGAAGACCATCGCCGGCGCGCCGCCGCGTAGCACGAGCGTCGGCGTGAGCGTCGTCCGGGGGCGCTTGCCGGGCAAGAGCGCATTCGGGTGTCGAGGATCGAGATAGAACGTCTGCAGGCGTGTGCCGAGCGGGAAGCCGAGCCCGGCGATCACCGGCGAAGCGGGAATCCAGGCGCCGCTCGGGGTGAACGATGCCATGTTGCGCGCGCCGTCCACCACCGCGACGTACACGGTGCCGCGTCCCCAGCTGCGAGCTGCAAAGATCTCGTCGCCGCGGAGCAGCGCTTCGAAGTTGCGTGGGTCGCCGGGACGCTGCTCGAGCGACGCGCGGCGGGGATCGATGAGCGCGCGCCGGGCGCCCGCGTAAGGTTCCGACAGCAACCCGGCGAGCGGCACGTCCACGAAGCGCGGGTCGCCGTAGTACTGCTCGCGGTCCGCGAAGGCGAGCTTCGCCGCCTCGACGACCAGGTGCACGTAGTCCGCACTGTCGTGCCCGAGACTCGCGAGGTCGAAGCCGCTGAGCAGGGCGAGCTGCTGGAGGAACACCGGCCCCTGGCTCCAGGGGCCGCACTTGTGGATGGTGAAGCCGCGATAGTCGAGCGACACGGCCGGCTCGATGGCGCTTTGAAAGTCGTGCAGGTCTTCGCGCGCGAGGAGCCCTCCCTCCGCCGCGACGTGCGCGGCGATGATCTCGGCAATCTCGCCGCGGTAGAAGGCATCGATTGCCGCCTCGATGCCGTCGGTCCGCCCGTACGACCGAGCGCGCTCCTCGGCCGTGATGAGCCGTCGAAAGGTGCGGGCGAGATCGGGATTCCGTATCCGCTCGCCGACGTCGGGCAGGCGTCCACCGGGGAGATAGACCGCGGCCGACGAGGGCCAAGTCGTGCGAAAGAGCTCCGCGATTCCGGCCAGGGAGAAGTCGCCGAGCGGATGTGCCGGCCCTGGACCGCGAAGGCCCGGGTGGAGCGGGAATCCGTCCTCGGCGAGCTCGAGCGCGGGCGTGACGACCTCGGCGAAGCTTCGCGTTCCGAAGCGGGAGAGCGTCGTCAAGAGCGCGTGCGGCGTCCCGGGCGGACCGGCGGCGAGCACGCCGACTCCCGGAATGAGATCGATCCCGTGCGCCCCGAACCACTCGATCGTCGCGGCGCGCGGCGCGACCGTGTCGCCGTTGACCGCGAAGACCCTACGCTCCGCGGCGACGTAGCCGAGCGCCGAGAGCTCGCCGCCGAAGGTATTCATGTGGGGGTTGAGCACGCCCTCGGCGAGTGTGGCGGCAATGGCGGCGTCGAACGCGTTGCCGCCGCCGTGGAGGATGCGCAGGCCGGCCTCGGCGGACAGATAGTGCTCCGTCACCACCATCCCGCGGGTGCTCATCAACGTGGGTCGCTGGGGCATGGGTCCCGTCAAGGCCGCGCGGGCAGCACGATCTCGGATCTGCTCAGCCCAGCTCGCGCAGCGTGAGCGCCATGAGCAGCCGGGTCGCGGCGTGCGATAGGTGATCCTGGCGCTGGTCGCCGTCGTGCAATAGCCGCAGATGCTCCTCGCCGCGCGCGAGATGGTAGTCGGGGGTCCGCCGCACCCAGTCGTCGTCTGGATGCTTGATGGCGCCCTCGCGCATCACGCGCGATACGGAGGCAAACGCCCGCGTGAAGGGTGTCGCGCCTTGCTTGCGTTGCGCGGCGCTGCGTTGCTTCGTCTTGGTTACCATCTGCCTCGACCCTCGGCGTTCCTCATCTCTCCGGAGCGAACCACTCGCGCATCTTACCGAGCACTGCATAGTCGCCGTCGACGCGGTAGAGGCCTTCGGCCAGTGCCTTCGCGCCGTCGAGCTTCCCGTGAGCGATCCGCAACCAGACCGTGTCCGGCGTGTGCACCGTGAGGTCGGGTCGATCGGCGATGCCCTCGAAGCTCTCGCACTTCCCGCCGGCGATCCGCAGCCAGTAGTCGCCGGGCTCGGCGCCGCTGACGCGGAATTGGATCGTCGCACGCACCTCGCGCGCCGACCTCGCGTTGAACGCCATCGGCATCCCCATGAGGAGCGGCTCGATCGTCTGCGGCAACGCCGACGGGAAGAGCTTGAAGTACAGCGGCGGGAGCCACCACTGCGCCGTGATGCCGGGGCCGAATACGAGCAGATTCGGATAGAGGAACGTGAAACGCCAATCGAGAGGGGCGTAGGCGCAAAGAGCGGCTGCGGCGAAGAAGATCAGCGCCCAGTAGAGCGTCATGACGCGGGTGATCGCGCGAAACTCGGTCGTCTTGAGCTGCCAGGCGGGGAGTTGACGCCGCGCGAAGTAGTAGGTGAACGACTCGAGGCCGAGCGCCGGTGGGATGAGCGCGGTGAGTCCGAGCGTCACGAACAGGATCGCGGCCGAATAGAGCCTGTAGAGCCCCGCCAGCGGCGCGATGTTTCCATAGGTCGCGACGAGACCCACGGCGAACATGATCCAGATGCCGAAGTCGAAGTGCTTGTGATCGCCGTACCAGTAAGCGAGCGCCATGTAGCCGCTCTTGACGACCAGAGCGGTGAGCAACGCCGAACGAAGCCCTTCCTCGGAATAGCCGCTCGCGCCGTAGACGTAGAAGTAGACTACGACCGCTACGAGGCTACCCAAATGCATGAAGAAGAAGCGAAGAGCGCGTA
The DNA here is from genome assembly GCA_040507895.1 of Binatia bacterium. Lineage (GTDB taxonomy): Bacteria > Desulfobacterota > Binatia > JACPRU01 > JACPRU01 > JBEVNX01. The sequence continues at coordinate 23,208 of JBEVNX010000188.1, forward strand.
ATCCCACGGTTCCGTTGGCGGCCAGCATCGCGCGGTGGCGCGGATGATGGACGGGTTCGGCGAGCGTGGTCAAGGTCCGCCGCATCTTTGTGGCAGACGATGAGGAGAGAGGATTATTGGGAGATCCGGCACGGAAGTCCCCGCGCGGCCGACGACGTGTGGGAGTTCTTCTTCTGCGCCCCGCCGCTCAAGGTGACGACGGCCGCGGGATCGCCGATCAATCCGCTGGCGATCAAATAGAAGTCAGGGGACGATCCCGTTGTAAGTCCACGGGCCGGTCGACTGCCCTCGTCTCGCGCGCGCTCGGCGAAGCGCGTGCACGATCCGCGGCCGCGTCTCGCGAGGATCGATCAGCTCGTCGAAGTTGAAGACCTTCGCCGCCTCGAAGGGGCTCCCGAAGGCGCGAAAGCGCTCCTCGAGCTTCTCGCGTGCGTCCGGATCCGCCTCGATCGAGCGGCGGTAGCCTGCGCCCACCCCACCTTCGACCGGCAGCGCACCGAACTCGGCCGAGGGCCACACGAGAGTGGTCGTCTGCCCTCCTCCGGGACCGTTCATCGCCACCGCGCCCATCCCGTAGGCCTTGCGGATGACGACGCTGACGGTCGGGACGCGCGTGTGCGCCAGCGCGAAAGCCACGCGCAGGCCGCGGCGCAGCGTCGCCTCGCGCTCCGACGCCGGGCCGACCATGAATCCGGGCACGTCGGTCAGAAAGACGATCGGGATGTTGAACGAGTTGCACACTTGCAGGAAGTGAAATGCTTTGTCCGCCTCCGCCGCGCCGAACGCTCCGGCCCGCACCATCGGCTGGTTCGCCTGAACCCCGACCACCTCGCCGTCGATGCGCGCGAACCCGACGAGAAGCGCTCGGCCGAAGCCCGGCTGGATCTCGAAAAACGAGCCTCGGTCGATCAGCGCCTCGATCACTCGGCGCATCTCGTAACGCTGTCGGCGGTTGCGCGGCACGATCTC
>JBEVNX010000206.1:0-7697 GCA_040507895.1 Binatia bacterium
CGGGGCGCCTGGGTGGCGATGGTGTGCGAGGTGGTAGTGGTAGTTCAAGGCCAACCACCGCGCCGCAGCCGAGACGCGGAGATCCCACGCGCCGTTCACGACGTCGCGCGGGCTCCACGCGTGGTCCACGTACTGGAGCGACGACCAGTGCAGCGCGAAGAGCCAGTGCGTCAGGAGCCACCCTTGCCAGCTCAGATCACACGCCCACCACAGAAACGCCTGGTAGGCGAAGGCGAGTGCGATCTCGACCCGTACCTTTCCGGGGGGCAGCTCCACCAGATCGCGCACGTAGTGGCCGAAGCCGATCGCCGGCGCGATACGTTCCACGAAGACACGCGAGCGGTACAGGGGAGTCGCGAGGAGGTACACTGCATTCGAGAGCGGAATGCAGAACCAGTACAGGCCGAGCAGGTTGCCGCCGTAGAGCCACACGTTGCGAACCCACCGCGATTCGCCCGGCAAGTAGTAGTCGTAGAGATCACGGTCGGTCCGGTTGCGCGCGTGATGGCCCAGGTGCGCGACCCGCTGCAGGGAAAACGATGTGGGAAACATCCACCCGGCGATGACGCCGAGCGCGTAGTTCCTGGATGGTGTGGCCCCCCCCACGCCGTGGACGGCCTCGTGCATCACCGAGAACGGCGTGTTGTTGACGAAAGCGAACGCCACGGCGCCGGCCAGCGCCAGCCACGGCGGCGAGTGGCTTACGATCCAGAGACAGCTCGCGGTAGCCACCGCGGACGCCGCGAGGATCAACCAGTTCAGGCGTTCGGGCATGTCTTCTTCACCGGACGCGTGCCGGAGTGGCCGTGCCGGCGCCGGGACTGCGCCACGAATCCCGCCACGGGCACCGCGATGGACAGCAGCAGCATGAGCGTGAGCGCGACCGCGAGGACCGGTCCCGACAGCGCTCCCTGGTTACTCAGCCATTCCATCGTGCCGAGTCCCAATCCGTACACGGCGCCGAAGCCACCGAAGAACCAGGGCGCGTAGTCCATCGCGATCGCCGCCTCGCCGCGGCCGTCGGCCCAGGGCTGGTTGTAGACCCTCAGGATCCCCGCCCGGCTCGCGATGACATCGTAGAGGAGATTCCAGAGGGCGAGGACCGAGCACATCACGAAGGCGCTCCGTGCGACGTCGAACAGACTCTCAGGCGGTACGTGGACCAGCCACCCGAGCATCGCGGTCGCCGACCCGAACACAAAGCCGTGATGAGGCCGGAAGCGCCCCAGCCTGAGCCGCGTGTTGAACTCCCACACCTTGAGGACGTTGGTGCCGATCCCGGGGACGATATAGGCCCAGAGTACCGGAATCAGCCATGCCGCGGCGACCAGCCGGAGATCTCCGTCATATGCGCGCTGCCACAGGAAGAACGACGCCGGCGCCAGGACCGCCGGCGCGACATACTGATAGACCGTCAGCGCGCTCTTCAATGCAGGCCGAACCGCATCCCGTGCTTCTTGTAGACCTCTTTGCGGAAGATCAAGGTGTAGTACCAGTAGGCCCCGATGCGCGCGAACGATCGCAGATGCGTCTTCACGTCGCAGAACCGCACCATCAGCGCGCTGAACGTGTTGTAGCGCACGCGCGCGGCGTGACAGGCGCGGGTGAGCTCGTCCGGCGTCATCCGCTTGGGCACGAAGGCCGCGTTGTTGAAGCGGTACTCCGGGTGGAGCCACCACCTGCCGTCGTAGAGGTGGCGGCCTTCCCGCTCGAGCTTGGCGTAGAGCGGCGTGTTCGGGTAGGGCATCAGGATGTTGTACGCCGCGAAGATGAACCGGCTTTCGAGAGCGAAATCGGCCGTGGCAGCGATGGACTCCTGGGTATCGTGGTCGTAGCCGAGCGTGAATGCCGCCCAGGTCTGCATGCCGTGGTCGCGCAGGATGCGGACCTCTTCCTTGTAGCGGGTGAAGCGCGGCAGGTTCGGCGTCTTCTTCGTCTCGCGCAGGCTCTCCTGGGTGATCGACTCGAACCCGGTGACGTTGCCCCAGTTGCCGGCGCGCTCGAGGAGCTTCATCAGCTTGGGGTTGCGCGTGACGTCGAGACTGGCCTGGCTCACCCAGTGGATCCGGAGCGGTGTCACCGCGTGGCAGAACTCCGCCAGAGCCTTGTGGTCGCTCGCGATGTTGTCGTCGATGAAGAAGATGAACTTGCGCGGCTGCGCCTCGATTTCCCGGACGATGTCGTCGAGGGCGCGCACGTAGTGCTTGCGGTCGAAGTATTGCGTCACGGCGCAGAACTGGCAGGCGAAGCGACAGCCGCGCACGTACTGCATCAGCGTGACGGGGAGATAGCCTTTGCCCCGAAACAGATCGCGCCGGGGCAGCACGCGATTGATCTGGCCCACCCCGGGCGGCCCATGGTAGGTCGGCTTGAGCCGACGGTGCCGCGCGTCCTCGACCACCTCCGTCCACTTGGTCTCGGCGTCGCCGATGAAGATGCTGTCGGCGTGTAGCCTCGCCTCGTCGGGCAGGAGCGAGGCGTGCATCCCACCGAGAATGACCTGGACGCCCCTTGCGCGATACTCGGCGGCGATCTCGTAGCCGCGGCGCGCGGTGTAGGTCTCGATCGTGATCGCGGCCAGATCGGTCGGCTCGTCGTATGGGATCGGCTCCATCCGGTCGTCGTAGAGGACGCACTCTACGTCGGGCGGGGTCATGCCGGCGAGGACGGCGAGCATCAGCGGCTCCATCCGGCCCTCGTCGACGTAGAGGCTGTGCTCCATGCGCCCGATGTTCGGCTTGATGAACGTGATCCGCACGGTCAGCTTCCCAGCAGCCGGTTCTGCTTCTTGAAGATCTCGCGGCGCGAGATCACGTTCGCGACCGCCGTCATGCCGAGGTGGAACGGTGAGAACGGCACCCCGGTCGCGAACAGACGCGTCCCGATCGAGCGCCAGCCGTAGAAGCGCTTGCGGGTCTGATGGACGCCCTCGGTGAGCTCGTCCGCGCGCATGCCGCGGGGCTCGAAGATCGCGCGCCCGTATCGATAGTCGGGGTCGAGCCACCACTTGGGCGACAGGAGTCGGCCTTCGGCCAGGAGTCGATCGTAGAGCGCCGAGCCCGGCGTCGGTGTCAGCGGGTTGAAGTTGGCGATCTCGAGGCGCGCCTCGAGCGCGAACTCGAGCGTGCGGGTGAAGGTGTCGGACGTGTCGGCGTCGTAGCCGAACACGAACGTGCCGTAGATACCGATGCCCCTGCGATGGAGCGCATCGACGACGCGCCGGTAGGGCCCGCTGACCGAATTCCAGTGCTTGCCCATCTGCCGGAGGCTGGCCGGGTTCAGGGACTCGAAGCCGATGAGCACGAATCGGCAGCCCGCTCGAGCCATCCGATCCAGCAGCCGCTCGTCGCGCGCGACGTCGATACTGATCTGGCACGACCAGCGCCGGCCCAGAGGCTCGAGCGCGTCGAGTAGCGCCTGCAGGTCGGACTTTCGGCCAAACAGGTTGTCGTCGACGAAGAACAGGAGCTTTCCCTTGGGCAGACCGCCGAGCTCCGCGACCAGCCCGTCCACGGGTCGCACGCGAAGGTCCGATCCGTAGAAGGCATGGATCGAGCAGAAGTCGCACGCGAAGCGGCACCCACGTCCGTACTGGGCCAGCTCGACCGGCGCGTAGCGCTTGCCTTTGTAGATGGATCGCTCGAGCCGGTAGTCCGTGAGCGCGCGCTGGTTGCCGCCGGAATAGCGCGGTTTGAGCTGTCCGGAGGCGAAGTCGGCGAGCAGCTGCTCCCAGACGCCTTCGGCGTCGCCGATCACGACGGCGTCGGCATGTTCGAGGGCTTCATCCGGCAGAAACGTCGGATGGTAACCACCCATGACGACGGGCACGCCACGGGCACGATAGGCATCGGCCACCGCATACGCGCGGCGCGCAGTGTAGGTCTCGACGCTCAGCGCCGCCAGGTCGGGCCGATCGTCCATTGGCAGCGCCTCGGCCTTTTCGTCGTAGAACGTGACGTCCCAGCCGGGTGATCGTGCGGCCAGGATTCCCATCGCGAGGGGAGGCATCGCGTCCGAAGAGCGATAGTCTCCCAGGTTCGGGCGGACGAGGGTGAGCCTCACAGAAACGCGGCCTCTGGCTGGACGGGACGTCCACTCAGGAGAGGTCGTCCCTCGAACGTCACGCCGTACACACGCGCGGAATACCGGACGGGTTTGAAGTCCGCGAGCGTCTCGAGCAGCGGATGTCCGGCGTGAAGACCGAGACTGGCGACCGGAGTCGCGCAGTGTGACAGCAGATCACGGAGCACCCGCTGAGCGTCCGGCCGCACGTCGTCGTCGAGCGCGAGGAAGGCGATGAACGAGTGGCTCAGCGCCCGACCTTCGCGGGGGAGCGGGATTCTGTGGAACAGCCTGGCGTACAGGTTGTACATCGGCAGCAGGCCGCCGATGGGGCGACGATAGCGGAGCGCCACGATCTGCTTGAACGAGCTCTGGTCCCACAAGGCGGCGACTCCCCGCAAGACGCCGTCGCGCTTCAAGACGTAGAAGTGCTCCAGTCCAACTCGCGGGGCGAGAGAGCCATCCAGAACCGGGGCCAGCTCGAAACGCGCGGCTCGCGCGTTGTGAAAGGCGACGACGTCATCGAGCTCCGCCTCCTCGGCGCGGCGCCACAGCGTCTGTCGCTTCCCGCGTGAGGCGGGCAGGGCGAGCGTCACGTACTCGCCGAGGAAGTGATAGGTCGGGAGCCCGCGAACGGTGGACTCCAGGAGTCGCCTGGCCGCGAGGTTGTCGCTGGCGACGACCGTGAACCACCACGGAAGGGTCCCCTCGGCCTGCGCGAGCGGTCGTATCGAGGCGTAGCCCCGGCGCAGGTGCCGGATGCGGTGGCGGTGGTTTGAGGCGACGCGCAGCCCGCCGAGGTACCCGAGCCGCTCGGGTCGGCCGTTCACGTGCACCGGCCGCACGGCCGCCGTGTACATGCCGACCACGTCCTGTTTCTCCTCGGCGATCACCGCCCACTCGTCGTCACAGAACTTCCGACCGGCGAAGAACGACGGCTCGCGCTCGATCGCCATCTCGACCCACGTCGACATCCCGTTCTCGCGCATGAGCGCGCGGAGCACAGGATCGTCGGCATCGGTGGCCAGTCGCAGGGTCGTCATCCCACTTCCAGCAGCTCGCCGCGCCACGTCTCGTCACCGAGCGGGTAGCCGTTGCGCTTGGTGATCTCGTTGCGGTGCATCGCGTTCACGAGGAAGAAGTTCCGGAACACGTAGAAGTCGCGCCAGTGGCTCAGGCCGCGCCGAGCGATGCTCTGCCAGGAGTAGAAACGCCGGCGCGCGGTGACGCAGCCGTCGGTCACCTGCTCGGGCGTCAGTCCCGTAGGACGAAACGGGAGAGCGTTGTACCGATACGCGGGATCGACCCACCACGCCTCGAAGCGAAGACGGCGCTCACGCTCGAGCCGCTTGTAGAGTGGGGTGCTGGGGAACGGCGTGAGATGGTTGAATGCCGCAATGTACATGCCCTGCTCGGTCGCGAAGTCCACCGCGCGGTCGAAGGACGCCTCCGTGTCGTGGTCGTAGCCGAAGATGAAAGTCCCGTAGACGAAGATCCCGTGGCGCCGCAGATTCGCGAGCGCCCGCGTATAGCCGCCCTGCATTGTGTTGAAGCGCTTGTTCATCAGGCGCAGGTTGGCCTCGTCGAGAGTCTCGAACCCGATGAGGACGCCGCGACAGCCGGCCCGGCGCATCGCGGCGAGGAAGTCCTCGTCGTGCGCCGCGTTAATGCTCATCTGCGTGACCCAGCGAACATCGAGCCGCTCGAGCTCGCCGAGCAGCGGCTTGCCGGACTTCAAGTCACCGGCGAAGTTGTCGTCGACGAAGAAGAACACACGCTTGGTGGCCTGGAGCTCCGTCAGCTCGGCGATGACGTCGGCCGGAGGTCTGGCGCGGTACGAGCGCGAGAAGAACGTCTGGATCGCGCAGAACTCGCACGGGAAGGGGCAGCCGCGCCCGGTTTCGATCAACCCGATGGGCAGGTAGCGCTTGCCCTGAAACAGCCGGCGGTTGAGACGTATCTCCGCCAGGGGGCGTTGCTCTCCGTGGTAGCGGCGGCGCAACGTGCGGTGGCGCAGATCGTCGACCACCCGAGCCCAGACGCCCTCGGCCTCCCCGGTGACGATGGCTTCCGCGTATCGGGAGACCTCCTCTGGTGCCAAGGTGGCGTGGAACCCGCCCATGACGACGGGCACGCCACGGCGTCGATACTCGCTCGCGATCTGGTAGGCGCGCGCGGCGGTGTAGGTCTCGATCGGAATCGCCACCGCGTCCGTGGGAGCGTCGAACGGAATCGCTTCCATCCGATCGTCGTAGAAGCTCAGCTCGACGTCGGGCGGCGTCAGCCCGGCGAGCACGGCGATCGGGAGGGACTCCATCTGCCATGTCCGGATATAGCTCTCACCGGCACGGTGGCCGATGGCCGGATGGATCAGCGTGAGCTTCATGCCGGACGTCGCGCGACCTCGACCGTCGAGCTCGTGAGCCGGGGCAGCGGCGTCAGATGCCAGTCGCACGTGTAGAAGCGATGCAGATTGTGCGCGTAGAAGCGGTAGCCGAGGTTCGCCGCCAGCGCCAGCGGCTCCCAGGCTCGCGCCTTCCATAGCCGTCGCGCAATCGCGCTGGCGCGATAGACCCTCTTCCACGCGTGCTCGTGGCCGGTGGCCAGCTGCTGGGCGGTCATGTGGCGAGGCTGAAACACGACGTGCTGGCCGTCGTAGAGCTCCCAGTCGCGCGTGAGAATGCGGCCCTCGGCCGTCAGTCGCGCGTGGAGCGGCGTGCCCGGGAACGGGGTCAGGACCGCGAAACGCGGCAGATCGATGCCGGCCTCGATGGCGAAGTCGGCCGTCGCGTCGAAGACCGCGGGGGTGTCGTGGTCGAGGCCGAACACGAAGCAGCCCTGGATCGCGATACCGAGATCGTGGAGATCGTGGATCAGCTGCGCGTAGTTCACGGACTCGTTGAACCGCTTCCCGGCGTCCTGCAGCCCGCCCTGGGTGATCGTCTCGAGCCCGAGGAGCAAGCCGCGGCAGCCTGAGCGGCGCATGAGCTGCATGAGCTCCGGGTCGTGCGCGATCAGCACTGTGGAGAGGCCGAACCAGCGGACCTTGAGCGGCACGAGCGCCGAGAAGAGCTCCATCGCGTAGGTGCGCGACGACACGAGATTCAGGTCGACGAACAGGATGCGCTTGTCGCCGACCCGGCGGATATCCTCCAGAACCCACGACACCGGCTTCTGCAGCTGTTTGCGCCCCCAGGCCGACGGCGCGACACAGAACTCGCAACCGTGCCCGCACGAGCGCGTCGCCTCGAACACGGCCTGGGTCAGGAAGCGGCGGCGGTCGAACAGCTCGCGACGGGCGAACGGCATGTCCGGCCGGTTCAGCGAAAAGTCAGGCACCTGGCGGTATTCGTCGCGGAGCGAGCCGGTAGCATAGTCGCGCAGCAATTGCGGCCACGTGTCTTCGGCATAGCCAACGACGATGGCATCGGCATGGCACTTCGCTTCGTCCGGCACCAGGGTGACGTGCGGGCCGCCCAGCACGACCGTGATGCCGTTCGCGCGGTAGCGGCCCGCCAGCTCGTAGGCGCGCTTGGCCGTGCCGGTGATGACCGTCATGCCGACGATGTCGGCGTCGGGAATCTCCGGCAGGTCCTGGACTCCCTCGTCGAACACCTGAATCTGGACGTCCAGCT
>JBEVNX010000233.1:0-14711 GCA_040507895.1 Binatia bacterium
ACCGCGTCGAGCTCGAGGATGCGGCTCATGCGCGAGAGGCCGATCATCACCGGCGCCCCGATGGGCAAGCATCCCCCAGAGAGGCCGGTGCCCGCCCCGCGCGGTACGAAGCGCACGTCATGGCGGCGGCAGGCTTGGACGACGGCGCTCACGTCGGCGGTGGAGCGCGGCAGGACGACGATCTCGGGGCGCGAGCGCTCGAGCGTGTACCCGTCGCACTCGTAGACCAAGAGCTCCTCGGCGCCGCGCACGAGGCCATCGACACCGACGATCGAGCCGAGCTCGTCGACGAGGGAAGCGGGCATCGACATCGCGACGACTCCTAGCATAAATACAGGGTGTCCTCGGAGCCGCGTCGATGAAGGCCGCTTCCCGCTTCGTGCCGCCGCCTCGCCTGCTCCTCGGTCCCGGACCGAGTGACGCGCACCCGCGCGTGCTCGAAGCGCTGTCGCAGCCGCTCGTCGGCCATCTCGATCCGGCGTTCCTGGCGTTGATGGACGAGGTGAAGCGGCGGCTGCGCGCGGTCTTTCGCACCGAGAACGAGCTCACGTTCGCGGTCTCGGGCACGGGCAGCGCCGGCATGGAGGCGTGCCTGGTGAACCTGCTCGAGGAGGACGACGAAGCGGTCGTGATGGTGAACGGCGAGTTCGGTCGGCGCATGACCGACATCGTCGCGCGCTGTCGCGCGCGGCCGCGGCCGTACGAGATCCCGTGGGGCCGCGCGGTCGAGCCGGCGGACGTCGAGAAGGCGCTCTCGCAGGCCGAGCATCCGAAGCTCGTGGCGATGGTTCATGCCGAGACTTCGACTGGCGCACAGAGTCCGGTGGCCGACATCGCGCCGATCGTCGCGCGGTCAGGCGCGCTCTTCGTGCTCGACACCGTCACTTCGCTCGGCGGCTGCCCCGTCGAGGTCGACGCCTGGCAGGTCGACGCCTGCTACAGCGGTACGCAGAAGTGCTTGTCCTGCCCGCCCGGCCTCGCGCCGGTGACGTTCGGAACCCGCGCGCGCGAAGCGATGCGCCGGCGGCGAAGCAGGGTGCAGAGCTGGTACCTCGACGTGACGATGATCGAGAAGTACTGGGGCGCGGAACGCGTCTACCATCACACGGCCCCGATCTCGATGAACTACGCCCTCGCCGAGGCGCTGCGGCTCGTCGAGGAAGAAGGCCTCGAGGCGAGATTCGCCCGCCATCGCGGAAACCACCTGGCCCTGGAGGCGGGGCTCGAAGCGCTCGGTTTCGGTTTCGTAGTCGAGCCGGCGCGACGCTTGTGGATGCTGAACAGCGTGTTCCTGCCACCGCTCGCTGCAGGACTGGACGAGGCGAAGCTGCGCCGCAGGCTGCTCGACGAGTTCGGCATCGAAGTCGGCGGCGGACTCGGCGAGCTCAAGGGGAGGATCTGGCGGATCGGCCTGATGGGTGAATCGAGTCGCCGCGAAAAGGTACTCCGGCTGCTGGCCGCGCTCGAAAGGATTCTCCCCGACGCGGGGGTGGCGGTGCGGCCCGGCGCTGGCGTAGCAGCCGCCGAGCAGTGCGCCTGACGCGGTACGCGGCGAGCGTCGTCTCGCTCGGCGCCGTACTCGCAGCCTGTCGGCCCGTACCCGGCCCCGCGCCGCTCCCGACCCCGCTGCCCTCGCCCACGCCGGAGCTGGTTCGCGTCGAGCCGCCTCCGGTCACCGATGACCTCGCCCGCGAGTCGCTGCTCGAAGCCATCGATCGAAACCTCAAGGCGGCCGGGCGGATCGGTGCTCCCGGCTGCCCCGGCTCCGTGCTGGCGCAAGCGCTCGCAGCCTTACGCGACGCCGTCGTTCGGCCCGAGACGGATTTGGCGCAATACGTCCTCGACCGGTTCGAGTTTCGCCGCTCGACGGGACGCGAGGGCGGTGCGCTCTTCACCGGATACTACGAGCCCGTGCTCGCTGCACGGCGGAAGTCCGAAGGCGGATTCGTCTATCCCCTCTACCGCAGGCCCGACGATCTCATCGAGATTCAGCTCGGAGATTTCGATGCCGAGTGGTCCGGCGTGACGATCTGGGGACGCGTCGCCGGCGGCAAGCTCGCTCCCTACTACACGCGCCGCGAGATCGATCGAGAGGGTGCGCTGGCCGGTCGCGGGCTGGAGATCGCGTGGCTCGACGATCCGATCGCTCGCTACTTCCTGCAGGTTCAAGGCTCCGGCGTACTGCGCTGGGGAGACGGCTCGCTCGCTCACGTCGGGTTCGCCGGCTCGAACGGCAAGCCTTACACGAGCATCGGTCGGCTGCTGGCGGAAGAAGGCGCCCTCGGCGCACAGCGCGCGACTGCGCCGGGGATCCAGGCCTACCTTCGCGCCCATCCCGAGCGCCGCGACGAAGTGATCTTCCAGAACGAGCGCTACGTCTTCTTCGGCGAAGTCGTCGACGGACCGGTGGGACGGCTCGGCGTCAAGCTCACCGAGGGGCGCTCGATCGCGATCGACACATCGCTCTATCCGCTCGGCTGGCTGGCGTACGTGGACACCCGGGCTCCGGTCGTCGACTCATCCGGGGCGACGACCGGATACCGTCCCCTGAGGCGCTTCGTGTTGACGCAAGACACGGGCGCGGCGATCACTGGCCCTGGGCGCGTCGACGTCTTCTTCGGGACCGGAGAGCGCAGCGGCCTCGAAGCGGGATCGATGAGCGAGCGCGGCGAGCTCTACCTTCTCACGCCGGTCGAGTGCCGAGGCTAGCGGATGACGACCGTCCGCGAGTCAAGGTCCGGACGTGCTCTGCAGGTCGAAGGGCCCGCTGAAGGGATCGAATGCCTGCCCGGTTCCGAGCGTGACGCCGGGGCCGTGCGTGCCGGATCCCCCGTCCGTGAGCGGCACGCCGAGATCGATGCGGAACAGCGCTTCGCCCGACCCTCGAGGCGCGTCGATGCGCAGGCCGATGCCCACGCTCGTCGCCATCTGGCGAAAGTCGACGCCCTGATTCGGTTCCCAGACGTAGCCGGCGTCGAAGAACACCACCGCGCCGAGCGACACCAGGTGGAATAGGTCTTCGACGAAGAACAATCGGTCCTCGAGATTGAAGATGAAGCGCTTCTCGCCCACGAACTGACGGGTCTTGAAGCCTCTCAGGCCGTTGAAGTTGCCGAGGAAGAGTTGTGTGTCGCCGTCGAGGTTTTTCGCCAGGTCGGTCTTCACACGCGACACGAGCGTGTGCTCGACGCCGAGATGCCAGCGGTAGTACGCCACCGCTTCGACCTCGCCCACGGCGTTGCGCGCCTCGCCTCCCTGGTAGCGCCCGGTGAGCAAGCCGTAGAGAAACACCTTGCGGCCTGGCCCGAGGTCGTACCCCTGGCGGTCCCACATCGTGAGGATCGGCTCGTCGACGAGTGCTCCGAGCTCCTGCCATGAGTATCCGATCTGGGCGTCGAAGGTGTTGCCGAGGTTCAGGTCCTCGATGCGATCGAAGAGGTTCAAGTGGCGCTCGCGCACGAACCGAATCGCTTCGCGGTGGACGAAGACGCCGGGTTGGCTCTCGCGACGGTTGGTCGGCAGCAAGCTCGGCGGCGCGCCGGGCGACAAGTCCGAGTACGTCTCTTCCAACCACGTGTAGAACACGCCCGCGCGCCACACCACGTCCGCGTCGGAGATCTCCAGCCGGTGCCCGACGCGGCTAGTCGACGCCTCGAGCTTGCGGCGAAAACTCGCGATCTCGTCGCCGAAGTGATCGAACACCTTGTTGCGCTCGCGCCGGCTGGAATAGCCGCTGCCACCCGCCCACGGCGTGTCGAGCGAGAAGAACGGATAGCGAAACCCGCCTTCCGCGACACGGCCGTCGCTGGTTTTCTGGTAGTCCCCGAAGGCAGCCCAGCGCGTTCCGAAGAGTCGGGGATCATTATATCCGAAGAGCAACGAGTCGCGGTCCAGACCCGAGCGATAGAGAAGTCGAGCCTGCTTCCCGTAGCCGAGCACGTTGGTCTCGACGATGCCGAAGGCCGACCGGCTGCTACCGCCCCCGATCGTGAAGGACGCGCGCGGCTGGGTCGTCCAGGTATCCTGCGTTTGCACGACCAGGTCGACCTGACCTTCGGGCGCCGGCGTCGACAAGATCTTGACCTGGCGGATGTACGGCAGCGCCCGCAGGTTGCGCTCCGATTCCTCGATCAGGAACGGATCCGCGAGATCCCCCTCGTGCAGCAAAAGCTCGCGGCGGATCACTTCTTCCTTCGTGTCGATGTGCAGAAAGTTCGCGGCCCGGAAGACGAACGTCAGGTCCGGTAGGAAGGGCAGCTGCAGGCGCTCATTTTCGGTGAAGACCGGCTTGTGATCGATCTGAATCGAGCGAATTCGGGGAAGCGCTGCATCGGCGTGCGCGGCGCTCCACGCGTTGACCCAAAGCAGCGCGGCGCAGGCCCCGAGCGCGGGGATCCTCACCAGGCCGTGTATCCGCCGTCGACGAATACGGTCGAGCCGGTCACGTAGCTCGCGGCCGGCGAGACGAGGAATAGCAGCGCCGGCCACAGCTCCCCTTCGCGCCCTAGTCGGCCGAGGGGCGTGAACGTCTCCACGCGCGTGCGAATCTCAGGCTGACGCTCGAAATCCGCTACGTTCAGCTCGGTGGGGAAGAAGCCGGGTGCGATCTCGTTCACCGTGATGCCGCGCCTGGCCCACTCGACCGCGAGCTGCCGCGTCAGCATGCTGACCCCGCCCTTGGACGTGGTGTAGTGCGTCAGTCCGGGCATCGAGCTCGCCACCGCGCTGAAGATCGATCCGACGTTGACGATGCGACCGGGCTCGGCACGAGCGAACCGCCGCTTGGCGAACTCCTGGCTCAAGAAGAACACCGCGTTCAGGTTGACGTCCAGGACGCGTGTCCAGCGCTCGCGCGAGATCTTCTCGGCGCGCACGGCATCGTGCATTCCCGCGTTGTTGACGAGGATGTCGATCGGGCCGACGGCCTGCTCGCAGCGATCGAAGATCGCTGGGATCGAATCGAACTCGGTGAGGTCTGCGGGCACCACGGCGATGCGCGTGCCGTAGTGCGCGAGACGGGCGCTGACTTCTTCGAGCCGCTCTGCTCGGCGCGCGACGAGCACCAGATCGGCGCCGGCGATGGCGAGCGCCTCGGCGAATTCGACGCCGAGACCGCTCGAGGCGCCGGTGACGACAGCGTGATGACCGCGTAGTCCGAAGATGTCCTGCAGCGTCGTCACGAGAGGACCTGGTACCAGCCCGCTGCCGGCATCTCAACCGGCGGAGCACGCCCCAGTCGCGCCCCGTCGCCAGCGCGCGATTGCCACGCCGGTCGGCCGTCGCTAAACAAGAGCAACCGGATGGCTGCCGCGGCTCCCACCAGCAGCTTCGTCTCTGTGAACGGGGCGCGACTCCACTACCTTCACTACGGCGGCGATGGCCCAGCGGCCGTGCTCCATCACGCAACCGGCTTCCACGCGTGGATGTGGGCCCCGATCGCGGCCGTGCTGAGGCGTCGCTACCGCGTGCTGGCGCTCGACGCGCGCGGTCACGGCGACAGCGACAGGCCGTCGAGCGGCTACCGCTGGGACGGCTTCATGGCGGACCTCATCGCGTTCATCGAGACGCTCCGGCTCGGCCGGGTGCTCGGCGTCGGACACTCTCTCGGCGGTTCGACGACGGCCGGCGCAGCCGCCGAGCGGCCCGATCTCTTCGCGGCGCTGGCGCTACTCGACCCGATCCTCTTCCCCCGCGAGTTTCGCGGAGCGATCGAGGACAACCCCATGGCCGCGGCGGCGCGTCGAAGACGCGAGGTCTGGACGAGCACGGAAGAGGTGCTGGCGAGTTACCGCGGGCGCGGGCCCTTCGTGAAATGGACGGATGAGGCTCTGCACCTCTACGTCGAGCACGGCTTCGCACGCGAAAGCGGGCAAGTGCGGTTGAAGTGCCCGCCCGCGATCGAGGCGCAGGTCTTCAGCATGGAGCTCGGCTACGATCTGTGGGCCACGCTCGAGCGGGTGCAAGCCCCCACGCTGCTGATGCGCGGGGAGGAGAGCGAGGCATTCTCCGCGAACGATGCCGCCGAAGCGCTCCGCCGCCTGCCTCGCGGCGAGCTCGCGACGATTCCCGAGACCACGCACACGTTCCCGATGGAGGTGCCTGGTGGGGTCGGCGAGATGATCCTCGCCTTCGGCCAGCGCAATCTCTGCGAGCCGAACGCGCGCCGATGATCGGCTCCCCCCTCGCTCGTACGCTCGCCTGGTCGGTGCACTTCTACACGGCGATGGGGGCGGTCGCCGCGCTGGAAGCGATCGTCTTCACGGTGCGGGGCGACGTTCGCGGCGCGTTTCTCTGGATGGCCGCGGCCCTCGTCATCGACTCCTCCGACGGCACGCTGGCGCGAGCCGCGCGCGTGAAGGAAGTCGTGCCGACCTACGACGGCAGCAAGCTCGACGACATCGTGGACTATCTGAACTACGTCTTCGTGCCGATCTTCTTCGCCGTCGAGACCGGCCTCCTGCCTGCCGGAACCGCCGGCTTCGTCGCGGCGCTGCCTCTGCTCGCCAGCGCGTATGGGTTTTGCGTGAGCACGGCGAAGACCGCGGATTTCTTCTTCACGGGCTTCCCGTCGTACTGGAACGTCGTCGTGTTCTACATGTATGCATTCGGCGCCTCGCCGATCGCCAACGCGCTCGTGCTGGCCGCGTTGTCCGTCCTGGTGTTCGTGCCGATCGGCTACCTCTATCCGAGCCGCCAGCCGTTCCTGCGCCCGCTGACGATCACGCTCGGCATCGCCTGGGCCGTGGCGACGCTCGTCGCCGTATTCCGACTTCCCGAGCGATCCCCTCTTCTGCTCTACGGCTCGCTCGCGTTTCCGATCTACTACTTCGCGCTGTCCTTCTATCTCCACTTCGGACGTCGAAGGTAGTGAGGGACGCCTGGCGCAGGCGCCGAGAAGCGGCGCCCGAACTCGATGCGAAATTTGCGAGGGTGGCGTCGGCATCGGGCGCCAGCGCGAGTTTCGGATGGAGGAACCCACGGGATTTTCGTTCTGCCGGCCAACGGCCCCGTCTCAGGGCCCGCGCCGGAGGAGCGGCAAGCGGCCGCTGCGCAGGTCGTGGTGAACGATGCGGATCAAGAACTCCGGGGGCTCTCCGCCGTCCAACACGTAGTCGAGAATGCCCGCCACGCCCAACCGATCGAGCGCGCCGCGTGGCAGCTTGCCGAGCAGCCAGGTGAGCACCGACGGGTGAAAAGGGCGCCGCTCGGCGCGCGCCTCGAGGACCTCGCGCGGCGAAGCCATGATCTCTTCGATCGCGCGCACGGTTTCGTTGCGGGTCACCTGCGCGAGGTGCCCGGTCTCGCTGAAGACGTAGTTGATGCCGCGCTTGAGGAGCGTGGTCTCGATCGGCAGCACGAAGAGGTCGAAGCGGCTGATGAACGGATAGACCTCGAGCGACGCCGGGTACTCGCGCTTCAAGTGGTCGAGCACGAGAGCGCTTCCCGGGCGCATCTCGCGCGCGCTGCGTCCGAATCCGAAGTACGCCGGCAGCGTGCCGAAGCGCGGGCTTCCCATCGAGATGTAAAGCGGCATGCGGTAGCGCTCCGCGAGCTCGGGGCGATGCAGCAGCAGATGATCCCAGATGAATCCGCCGAGACTGTGCCCGATCGGCACGATGCGCTTGCCGTGCTCGCGGTGATGGATCGTCTCGAGGACCTCCATCAACCCGACCGCCGTGCGGCGCACGCTTTGCAGGAACGGGTAGCGGATGAGATAGACCTGATAGCCGAGGCGCGCGAGCTTGTACGCCACGCGATCGCCGCCCGTGTTGTCCACGTAGCCGTGCAGGAAGACGATGATCCAGTTGCGCGGATCGAAGTCCTCGCGGAAGATCCAGCCGGGGTTCCAGGCGCGCAGGCGCGCGAGGTCGCTGAGCTCGCGACGGTACGGGAGCTTGCGAAACGTGAGATTCGAGCCGTACACGCCGCTGTTGTAGAGCTCTCGAAGGAAGCCCGGCGCAATCTTGAAGAACCCGATCCACTCGCCGATCAGGGCACTGTAGAAATGGGCCAACTCCTTCGACGCCAGCCGCGCCGACGCTTCCCAGTCGGCGACCGGTGCGAGCGAGCCGTTGCTCTCGCTCGGCGTGGCACCGGCCACGTCGTCACCCGCTGATTCGCGCACGCGCTTCCACGGCTCCGAGGCTAGCAGGCCGCGAGGGTCCGCGGAACGATCGACTCACCGACCGTGGAAGACCGCGGCACGCTTGTCGAGAAATGCCTGCACGCCCTCGTGAAAGTCCGCGGTACGCGCCGCGGTCGCCTGCAGGTCCGCCTCGTACGACAGCTGATCCTCGAGCGTGACGCGGAAGCTGCGATTGAAGGCACGCTTCATCAAGCCGATCGCCCGGGTCGGCGCCTGCGCCAGCCTCCCCGCAAGGGCCAGTGTTTCTTCCATGAGGCGATCAGCGGGTACCGTGCGATGGACGAGCCCCAGCCGCTCGGCTTCGGCCGCATCCACCTTGTCGCCGAGCATGCACATTTCCACGGCTTTGCCCATGCCGACCAGGCGCGGAAGGAAGAACGTGCTGCCTGCATCGGGCACGAGCCCGATCTTGACGAACGCCATCAGGAAGGACGCTTTCTCGGAGGCGACGCGCAGATCCGCGGCGAGCGCCAGGCTGACGCCGGCGCCCGCGCAGGTCCCGTTGACCGCGGCGACGATCGGCTTCTCCATCGCGCGCATGCGCTCGATCATCGGGTGGTAGTAGTCGCGCAGCGTGCGATCGAGCGGCGGCTCGGCGGATTTCACCAAATCCGGATTCAACGCCTCGCCGGCGCAGAAGCCGCGGCCGTCGCCGGTGAGCACGATCGCCCGCGCGGAATCGTCGTGCTCGGCGGTCTCGAGCGCGTCGGCAAGCTCGCGCTTCATCTCGTCGGTGAGCGCGTTGAGCGCGTCGGGCCGGCAGAGCGTGACGACGGAGACCCCGCCTCGCTGCTCGGTACGAATGCTCGTGTACGTCATCGCGGATCTCCTCCGGCGACCCTCGCTATCCTTCCGCTGCGCCGAAGTCCACCGCCGCGCGCTCACGGCCGAGGGCGATGACGACGGCCACCGACGAGCACGACGGCGGCGAGCAGGGCGAGCGCGTTGGCGTAGCCAGCCGATTTCTGGCGCGAGCCCGGAAACAGGCCGCGCACGTCCGGCGACGAGAGCTCGGTCAAATGCGTCGGCACCACGCCCCATGCACCCTGAACCATGAACTGCATCGCGAAGGCGCCGGCCGCCAGCTCCCAGGGAGAAGCGGCGAAGATCCAGAACGGGATCGCGACGAAGCTGCAGAGCGCGGCCACGACACATCGACAGGAGTGGACTAGCCGGCGAGGATCGTCGCGATGCGAGCCTCGAGCCACGACCGCAGAGTCGGGCCGAGAATGTACCCGCAGTGGCCACCGCGCGGCTGGATCTCCACGGACAGCGCCGCGGTGCGCGGCAGCGCCAGGAAATCGGCAATCGAGACGATCGGGTCGTCGGCCGCCGTCACGATCGTGGTCGGCACACCGATTGCCGCGAGCTGTTCGCCGCGCAGCGTATAGCCTGCGAAGTACTCGTCGAGCGTCGCAAACGGAGTATGCCGAGGGATCACCTGCTCGGAGAGCTCTCGCACGGTCTCCAGCGACTGCGCGCCCTCGAAGTCGTAGTGCCCGGGAAACGCACGCTGCTTGAGCTCGAGCGACCGGCGCCAGCGCTGCAGAAAATAGCGCCGGTACAGCGGATAGCGATCGATCGCTGCCAGCGTCGATCGCGGATCGATCGCGGGATTCACGGCTACGATTCGCTCGATCCTCTGCCCATCGCGGGGAGCTCGCAATCCGACTCGTAGCGCGAAGTTTCCGCCGAGCGAGAAGCCGATCAGGAAGAGCCGCCGATGAGGGATCGTCGATGACAGCGCGCCGATCGCGCCGACCACCTCGTCGATCCGATTGGCGTGGAACATCTCCTCATTCAGGTGATGGGTCCCGCCGTGATCTCGCAGATTTAGCCGCGCGACCGCGTAGCCGGCGCGATGCAGCACGGCGCCGGTCGAAACTAGATAGGTCGAGTCGGCGCACCCTTCCCACCCGTGAATCAGGACGGCGAGATCCGCCGAGACGGAGGAGGAGGACCCGGGGGGATCGCTCAGCATCGCGAGCAAGCGCGCGCCGCCGCCGCAATCGAGCACGCGCGGGCGCGCGACACGCACGACGGGAATCCCACCCGCGCGACCGTGGTGGCGGATCAACCGTAAGCGGGAGCTTGCGAGCACCGATTGGACGTGCGGATTCCTCACCAAGCGGTGCGGAGCAAAGAGGGGGACCGTCGACATGCGCACCTCCTGTAGCAGCCCGCAATCCAGTGCGAAACTCTCCGCGCCCTCGCGGGTTCGCTACGGGGAGCTTTATGCCCCGTCCGCAGAGTCGGCTCGCAACCGCCACCGTGACACTGTTCGTGCTGCTGGTGGCTCCCATTTCTCCAGCGGGCTCCGACGCCTCGGGCTTGCTCGGATGGCTCTTCTCCGAGCTCAACCTGTTGTCCGTCCAACAGGAAGCCGAGGTCGCTCAGCAGCTCGCTGGCGAGGTCGAGTCCAAGCAGCGAATGGTGCGCGATCCGGAGATCGAGGACTACGTTCAGGACCTCGGGAACCGATTGGTCGGCGCGATCGGCCGCCCGCAATTCCGCTATCGTTTCCGAATCGTGGCCGACCGCGGGGTGAACGCCTTCGGCATCGGCGGCGGGCGGATCTACGTCAACGCCGGCCTGATCGCCGCGGCCGACCGCGAGGCAGAGTTCGCGGCGGTGCTCGCGCACGAGATCGGCCACCAAGTGCGCCGCCATGTCGCTAAACAGATCTCTCGCCAGGCGGTGTTCGACGGCCTGGCGCGCGTCGCGATCGGATCGAACGCCTCGCAGTGGATCAACCTGGCCGCCGGGCTCGGGATCACCACCGGCCAGCTCTACTTCGGCCGTGAAGCCGAGAGAGAGGCGGACGCGGTCATGGTCGATCTCATGCCGCGTGCCGGATACGATCCCCACGAAGCGATCGCGATCTTCGAAAAGCTCCGCGCCCTGGAAGGCAGCGACCCGGGGCTCGTCGCCGAGCTGCTTTCCTCTCATCCGCCGACTCGCGAGCGAGAGGAAGCCATCCGGCTGGCCATCGATGGCCGGCGCCTCCCCTCGGGGCTGATCCGCGATTCCCCTCGCTTCCAAAGGGTGCGTCGCCGCCTCATCGAGCAGATGTCCACCCGATAACCGGCGACTCCCGAACGAGATTCGTCGCTCGCGGAGCATTCCCTTGACCCGGCCGGGGAGCCGCCTTTACATGTGGAAGGCGAGCCGAAGATGGAAAACACTCTCGCAGTGGCCGCTGCGGTGAACGAGGCGGTGACGGGACCGAGCGCCGTGCTCGTGGTCGACGACGAGCCGGGGGTCAGAGAATCGCTGCGGTTCCTACTGAACCCGGGCTACCGTGTGCTGACGGTCTCGAGCGGAGAGGAAGCCCTCGAGACCTTGCGGGCCGAGGCCGTCGAGGTCGTCCTGCTCGATTTGACGATGCCCGGGATCGGTGGCGTCGAGACGCTCGCCAAGATCCGCGAGATCGACGAAGCCGTGGAGGTCGTGATCATCACCGGTTACTTTTCCTACCAAAGCGCGGTCGAAGCGCTGCGGCTGCGTGCCTTCGACTACATCACCAAGCCGCTCGACTCCGCGCGCGTCCAATCCGTCGTCCGCCGCGCCGAAGCGAGCCGGAAGTACCGCCGAGAGGCACCGCCGGGCGATCGCTTCGAGAGCCTGACCCGTCAGACACTCGAGCTGCTCGATGCCTTGGCGATCGAGCGCCCCGCCGGCTTCTCGGAGATGTTTTTCGTCAAGCTCGACTACGTTCGGCTGATCGCGCAATCGATGCGCGACCGGGTCGAAGGGGATCCCCTCACGCTCGGTCGCCAGCTCGTGGACGCGGTGGACGAACTCGAGCTCTACGTTCCCCACGCCCTGGGCGAGGTGACTCGCCGCGCCCTCGAGCGAGTGCGCGGCTTGGTGCGCGCGCTACCGATCCCGTCTTAGCGCTCTGGCGCCTTGCCGGGTATTCTTCCACCGGCATGGACAGCGCACGCATCTTGATCGCCGGCGCGGGAGCGCTTGGATCCTTCTACGGCGCCTTCCTGCGCCGCGCGGGGCACCGTGTGACGCTGCTCGGACGCGCGGCGCATCTCGAGGCGATTCACGACCGCGGTCTGGCGGTCGACGGCATCTTCGGACAGGCACAGGTCAGCGGGTTCGAGCTCGCCACCCGCGCGCAAGACGTGCGTGGTTCCTTCGACCTGATCGTGCTCGGTGTCAAATCGTACGCCGTCGAGCCGACGGTTCACCCGCTCGTCGACGCGCTCGCAGAGGAGAGCTGCTTGCTCGCTCTACAGAACGGCATGGGCCACGTCAAAGCGCTGTCGGCGCTCGTCGGCGCCGAGCGCCTGCTCGCCGCGCCGGTGCTGATCGGCGCCACCCTCGCGGCGCCGGGCCGAGTGCGCGTGACCGTGTACGCCAAGCCCGTGAAGATCGGCTGTGCGTCGCCGAGCGGCCTTGCCAGTGCCGGCCGCTGGGCGGCGACGTTGTCGGCCGCGGGCATCCCGAGCGAGCCGACCGATCGGCTGCTCGCGTTTCTCTGGGAGAAGATGCTGTACAACCTGCCGCTCAACGCCCTGGGAGCGCTGCTGCGCGTTCCTTACGGAGCGCTGGCGGAGCGGCCGGACAGCCGCTGCATCATCGATGAGGTGATCGGCGAAGCGTTCGCCGTCGCTCGGGGCGACGGAGCCGACTTGCTCTGGGCCGATGCCGCCGGGTGCCGAGACCATTTCTACGGCACGCTGTTACCGCCGACGGTCGCGCATCGCTCCTCGATGTTGCAGGATCTCGAAGCGGCCGGCGAACGGAGATCGACGCGCTCAACGGCTACGTCGTGCGGCGCGGGACCGCGCTCGGCCTGCCGACCCCACGAAACCTCGTCCTCACGGCGCTGATCCACGCGATCGAGTCCCGGCCAAATCCACCGTCGCACGGCCGCTAGCCTCGTGCGATTTGCCCCTTGAGGCGCGCCGCGCCGGGATCGCCCATCCCGCGTTTCGCGGGGCCGCTATTGATCGGCCCGCGACCTTTGTCTTACCTTGCGCGGACGGCCGAGCCGGAGGAGCGAAGAACATGAAATTCACTTGGTTCAACCTGATGCCCTGGCCCTATCTGGCGGACGACTTCCGCGAGCAGAACCGCTCGATCTGGGTGGACATCCCAAACAAGCTGTTCGACCCGGAGAAGGGCCATTTCGTCTACAACCGTTACATGGATCAGCTCGAGTACGCCGAGACCCTCGGCTACGACGCGCTCGGCGTGAACGAGCATCATCAGAACGGCTACGGGCTGATGCCGTCGCCGAACATCATCGCCGCCGGTCTCGCCCGGCGGACCTCGAAGGCCGCACTCTGCGTGATGGGCAACTCGATCGCGCTGTACAACCCGCCCATCCGCGTAGCGGAAGAGTTCGCCATGCTCGATGTGATCTCGGGCGGGCGGCTGATCGCCGGCTTCCCGGTCGGCACGCCGATGGACACGAACTTCTGCTACGGCCAGATCCCCGCGCTGACACGCGACAAGTACGCCGAGGCCCACGAGCTCATCATGCGCGCGTGGAAAGAGAACGAGATCTTCTCGTTCGACGGCAAGTACAATCAGCTCCGGTATGTGAACTGCTGGCCGAAGCCGATCCAGAAGCCGCATCCGCCGATCTACATCCCGGGCGGCGGCTCGATCGAGACCTGGGATTTCTGCATCGACAACGACTACAACTACTCGTACCTCTCCTTCACCGGCTACAAGCGCGGCAAGCAGCTGATGGACGGTTACTGGGAGCAGGTCGCAAAGCGCGGCAAGGACGAGTCTCCTTACCGCGGCGCCTTCGCGCAGACGATCTGCGTCGCCGACACCGACGCGGAGGCCGAGAAGCTCTACGCCGAGCACCTCCACTACTTCTACAACCGCTGCTTGCACGTCTATCCCGGCTTCGCCGATCCGCCGGGCTATCGTACGATCAAGACCCTCAAATACGGCGCCATCACGGCGCTCACGGAAGATGCGCTGGCCAAGTTCCCGACGCTCACCTGGAAGGATCTCCTCGAGGACCGTTATGTCATCGCCGGCAGCCCGGAGACCGTGCGCCAGCAGATGGAGGAGCTCATCAAGGGTCTCCACGTCGGGCACGTCTTCTGTCTGCTGCACATCGGCAACATGCCGGACGAGAAGACCCGGCATTCGACGAAGCTCTTTGCCGAGGAGGTCATGCCGAAGCTCCGCCACCTCTGGCCGGAGTGGAAGGACGATCATCGCTGGTGGATCCGACCGATGGCCAACCGCCTGCAGCATGAGCGCGCCGGCGGCGGTGCGGAGGTGGCGCGATGAAGGATCGAATCGTCACCACCAAGCGTGGTTGCAAGGTCCGCGTGCTCGAAGCCGGCAGCGGCACGCCGCTGGTGTTCCTGCACGGCGCCGGTGGTCTGTTCCCCGAGAACCCCTTCCTCGATGCATTGGCCAAGAAGTACCAGGTGTTCGCTCCCGAGCTGCCGGGTTACGGCGAATCGAGCGGTGACGATTTGCTCGAGGACATGCTCGATTTCACGCTGCACGGCTGGGACGTCGTCTCCGAGCTCGGGCTCGAGCGCCCGCATCTCGTCGGCCATTCCATGGGCGG